>NZ_BAAAPH010000034.1:0-69936 GCF_039531045.1 Kribbella hippodromi
GGGGGTGGGGGGGGGGGGGGGGGGGGGGGGGGGGGGGGGGGGGGGGTTTGGGGGGGGGGTTGTGGGGGCACCGCTGCGGGATGGGTGGAGTTGATCGGATTGCGGAGCCGTGGGGTACGCGGGTGGGGTATGGGGCGGGGGAGCGGTGGCCGGTGCGGGTGGATCAGCGGCTGGATGACGGGTTGACATCGGGCGACGTCGACAAGTGGGTCCAATCGGCGGCGATTCTGCATTCGAATGGTGACGGGCTCGACATCGCGGTGAAGGACGGCCGGATTGTCGGCGTACGCGGACGGGCGATCGATCGCGTCAACCACGGCCGGCTTGGGCCGAAGGATTTGTTCGGTTACCAGGCGAACAACTCCCCGGACCGGCTCACGACGCCGCTAGTACGACGTGACGGCCAACTGGTCGAAACCGACTGGGAAACGGCAATGGCTCTGGTCGCCGGACGGACGAAGGAGCTTCTTGCCGAGCGTGGGCCGAGCTCGATCGGGTTCTACACGACCGGCCAGCTGTTCCTGGAGGAGTACTACACCCTCGCCCTGATCGGCCACGGCGGCATCGGTACCAACCACCTGGACGGCAACACCAGGCTGTGTACGGCGACCGCGGCCGCCGCGTTGAAGGAATCGTTCGCGTGCGACGGTCAGCCAGGCTCGTACACCGATGTCGACCATGCCGACGTGATCGCCCTGTACGGCCACAACATGGCCGAGACCCAGACGGTGCTCTGGTCCCGCATCCTCGACCGGCTGGCCGGCCCGAATCCGCCCAAGATCGTGTGCGTCGATCCGCGGCGTACGCCGGTGGCCGAGGCCGCGACCATCCATCTGGCGCCGAAACCAGGGACGAACGTCGCGATCATGAACGCGATCCTGCACGAGCTGATCGAGAACGACTGGGCCGACCACGAGTACGTCGATCAGCACACGGTCGGGTACGACGAACTCGCGAAGCAGGTCGCGGGCTGTGACCCGGACTGGGCCGCGACGATCTGCGACGTACCGGCGGGGGACATCCGCGACGCGGCACGGTTGCTCGGTACGGCTGAGCGGCTGCTTTCGACTGTGCTGCAAGGCTTCTACCAATCGCACCAAGCGACGGCGGCCGCGGTCCAGGTCAACAATGTCAACCTGATCCGCGGCATGCTCGGCCGCCCCGGCTGCGGGATCCTGCAGATGAACGGTCAGCCGACGGCGCAGAACACCCGCGAGTGTGGTGCGGACGGTGACCTCCCGGGGTTCCGGAACTGGTCGAACGACGACCAGGTCGCCGACCTTGCTCGGATCTGGAACATCGACCCGATGCAGATCCCGCACTACTCCGAGCCGACGCACCTGATGCAGATGCTGCGGTACGTCGAGGACGGATCGGTCCGCTTCCTGTACGTGAGCGGGACGAACCCGGCGGTGTCGCTGCCCGAGCTGAGCCGAATCCGGAAGCTTCTCAGCCAGGAACGGCTCTTCCTGGTGGTGCAGGACATCTTCAGGTCCGAGACCGCCGAGCTGGCCGATGTGGTGTTGCCTGCGGCAACTTGGGGCGAGAAGACCGGCACGTTCACGAACGTGGACCGTACGGTGCATCTCTCGGACCAGGCGGTGGAGCCGCCGGGCGACGCGCGGGCCGATCTGGACATCTTCCTCGACTATGCGCGGCGGTTGGAGCTGAAGGACAAGGACGGTCAGCCGCTGGTGAAGTGGACCGACGCGGAGGGCGCGTTCGAGGCGTGGAAGGAATGCAGCGCGGGACGGCCGTGTGACTACAGCGGGTTGAGCTACCAGAAGTTGCGGGGCGGGAGCGGGATTCAGTGGCCGTGTAATGCGGAGCATCCGGACGGTACGGAGCGCATCTATGTGGATGGTGAGTTCTGGAGTGCACCGTCTTATTGCGAGAGTTACGGCAAGGATCTGGTGACCGGGGCGCCGCTGGAGCCGGTCGAGTACAAGGCGATGAATCCGTCGGGCAAGGCGGTGCTGAAAGCGGCTGAGTACCTGCCAATGCATGAGCCGACGACGCCCGAGTACCCGTACTTGCTGACGACTGGGCGGACGCTCTATCACTTCCACACCCGGACGAAGACAGGCCGGGTACGGCAGTTGCAGGATGCGGCGCCGGAGGTGTGGGTGGAGATGTCGGCGTACGACGCGGAGTTGCACGGGTGGGGCGAAGGCGATTTGCTGCGCGTGCGTACGCCGCGAGGGAGCGTGGAGGCGCGGCTGCGGATCAGCGGGATCCGGCCGTCGACGTTGTTCCTGCCGTTCCACTACGGCTACTGGGATGCGCCGGACAAGGCGCCGGGACAGAACGACGTACCAGGGCGGGCCGCGAACGAGCTGACTGTCACCGACTGGGATCCGTGCTCGAAGCAACCATTGTTCAAGTGCGCGGCGGCACGCGTGGAGCGGATCGCGGTCGGCGACGGCCCGTCCGCGGCTCCGACAACCACCGCCTCCCGGCCGGCGAGCGGCGCGGCGGTACCGCCGACGCGGGGCGGGAAGTCAGCAGAGGTTGTCGAGGACGTGATCGCGCCGGGGAGCACCGAGCGAGCCAGTGCCGGGGGAGCGGAGCGCCGGCGACCCTCGGGGCGCGTAGGGATGGCGGATGCCGAGGGAGGAGTGTGATGACGGGCAAGGTGGGTTTGGCGATTCGGGAGTTGCATCGGGCCGAGAACGACTTGGCCGTGGAGCTGCTGCAGGCGTCCAGCCGGCATAAGGCTGATCACGACATCTTCTACCTCGGCCGCGATCTGGCGGTGTGGTCGCAGGAGCATGTGCGCGAACTGGCGAAACACGGCAAGAACTACGAGGTCGAGCTCGACGCAGAACCTGCGGACGAGCCGGGTCTCTTGGCCGCGGTCCGGCAGAAGGGTGCCGAGCTGATCGGCGGGTACCACGATCCGGCGCTGCTGCTGCTCAAGGACCTTCGCGAGATCCATCGCAAAGCGGCCGGCGTCTCGCTCGATTGGGAGATCTTGGCGCAGACCGCGCAGGCACTGAAGGACTCCGAGCTGCTCACCCTCACCAAGACCTGCCACCCACAAACCCTGCGCCAACTCCGCTGGGCCAACGCCGCCCTCAAAACCAACGCCGCCCAGATCATGGTCGCCCCCTGAACAGTCGAGCGCCCTGAGTCCTGTGCGGTCGCGCGCCGGGTAGTGGTGGCTTACTTGAGTTGGCTGACGAACCAAGGGAAGGACTGGGCGAAGGCGGGGGCGGCGAACTGCCAGACGTGAGTGCCGGGGGAGACGATGAGCTGGGTCTTGATGCCCACCTTGGCCGCGGCGCGGGAGAGGTCGCCGGCTTCGCGGATGTGGATGGTTTCGTGTTTGCTGACCAGGAACAGGCCGGAGACACCGGTGTACGGACCGTGCGCGCGCATCACGGTTTGCGGGTCGTGCAGCGCGCGGTCCTTGGTCGATCCGCCGTACAAGTCGGACAAGGTCTGCTCGGCGTTGCCGCTGTTCGGGGTCAGGTCGCCGGAGATGTCGACGAAGTGGCGGAACACGTCCGGATGTTCGACGACCAGGCTGAGCGCGCAGGTGCCGCCCATCGAGAACCCGGCGACGCCCCAGCGGTTCGGGTCGGCGGTGGTGTCGAAGGTCTTCACGATGTACTCGGGTACGTCCTTGACGAGGTGATCCTCGGCCTGACCGCGCGGGCCGTTGACGCATTCGGTGTCGTTCGAGAAGCCGCCGGTCGCGTCGACGAAGACCAGGATCGGCGCGTACCCGCTGTGCTGCTTCGCGTACGCGTTCGCGGTCTGCACGGCGTTGCCGAGCCGTACCCAATCGGGCGGTCCGCCACGTTCGCCACCGACCAGTTCGACCACCGGGAGCGTACGCCGGAAGGCCGGACCGCGGAACCAGGTCGGCGGGAGGTAGACGAGCTCTTGGCGGTGCTTGAAGCCCGAGTGGGTGGACGGGATCGTGACGCCGACCAGCTTGCCTTCGGGCAGGATGTGACCGTCGGTCGGTGGGTGGTGCTTGACGCTGCTGATCGACGTCACGCCCGGCAGCGGAGTGTGCGTCCAGTCGTCCCAGACCGCGCCGATCGTCGGGTAGTACCCGACGAACTGGTTCACGCCGTTGGCGCAGACGAACGCCGCGAGCAGCGCCGCCACGACGGCCGCACCGCGCCGCCACCACCCGGCGGAGCGCCAGCCGACGGCCAGTACGAGGAGCGCGCCGATCGCGCAACCGGCCCAGATCCAGACGCCGGCGGGGAGCGGGTCCGTGATGCCGAGGAGGCTCGCGCTGTTGCTCGAGAGGATCAGCGTGACGATGACCGCGACGACAACGACAAGCGGCACTCGGCGCAGTCGCCACTGCTGGTCACGCCAGCCGACCGCCAGCAGCAGCATCCCAGCGGCGAGCAGCGCAACGACCAGCGGAAACCAGCCCTTCAACAGGGACACGGTCTGCATTGGCAATCCTTCCCCAGCTCAGGACCGGCACGTCCACTGTAGGTCGCCGGCCGCGCCGCTCAACCGAGGAACACAGGCCAAGCTCAGGTGTCCGCGTGAGTGGGAAGGAACTACAGCGAGATCTCGTACAGGTCGCCGCGGAAGATCGACGTGGTGTGCTCGAACGGAGTGCCGTCTCCGGTTTCCGATGTGACGATGGTCTGCAGGCAGGGGACGGTCGGGTCGATGCCGAGGTGCGCGGCTTCGTCGGGGCGCGGGCAGCGGGTCGAGACGACGATGCCGCGGCGGACCACGTCGATGCCGAACTGGGCGGTCAGCGTGTCGTACAGCGAATGTTCGAGGTTCGCCCCGAGCAACCCCGGGAACGGGCCGGCGTTGAGCGTGGCGACCTCGAAGCCCAGCGGTACGCCGTCGCCGAGCCGGACGCGCTTGATCGAGTACACCGGCGCGCCCTCGCGTACGTCGAACCAGCCGGCCTCCTCGGCGCTGGACGGCCGGACCGCCGCCTCCACCAGCAAGCTGGTCGGCCGGCGGCCGGAGGACCGCATCGCGTCGGTGAAGGACGCCGCGCTGGCGATCATCTTGGTGACGCGGGGATGGGCGACGAAGGTGCCTCGCCCGGGTACGCCGCGGAGCTGGCCGTTCTGGATCAGGATCTGCAGCGCCCGCCGGACCGTCATCGTGGACGCGTCGAACTCGGCCGCGAGCTCCTTCTCGGTCGGAATCCGCGCGCCCGGCTCGAGCGTCGCGATCCGCCCGGACAGGTCCTCAAGGATCTGCTCGTACTTGTGCATGCACGGCCTCCGCACCGTCGGTAACCGAACCAACCCTAGTGCAATTCTAGGTTCAGGCCGCCTTGGCAGCACCCCGGAATCTCTGCTACGGTCAACCAACCCTAGGGTAATCCCGATACACTAGGGAATCGGCGCGGAGGTCGTCATGAAAGCTGCAGGGTTTGTCGTCGCGCTCGCCACGAGCCTGGCGCTGGTGGGCTGTGCGCCCAGCACCGGGTCGAAGGCCGGCGGTTCCGGTGGGGAGCAGGGGAGCGGGAGCGGCACCGTCAAGATGGTGCTGTGGCCCGGGCCGGAGGGCGACGCGATGAGCAAGGTGGTCGACGCGTACAACGCCGGCCAGGGGTCGAAGGACAAGATCAAGGTCGAGATGACCTTGCTGTCCCGGCAGGACACCTTCTCCAAGGAGGCGACCCTGATGGCGGCGAAGTCCAGTCAGCAGGACATCTACTTCGTCGCCAGCTACAACGTCGGCCAGTACGCGAACTCGCTCGACCCGCTGACGTCGGTCGATGCCAGCAACTACTTCCCGGTCGCGGTCGACGGGCTGAAGTACCAGGACAAGCAGTACGCGCTGCCGCTGGATGTCTCGAACCACTTCCTGCTGTACCGCAAGGACCTGGTCGACGCGTTGCTCAGTACGAAGAGCCAATGGCCCGCGTACCAGGCGGTGGCGCAGAAGGCGATCGGCGAGAAGCGCGACCCGAAGCCGGCCGCCGAGTGGGACTGGAACGACTACACCGCGATGGCCGCGTGGTTCAGCAAGACCGCGAACCCGTCCTCGCCGACCCGGTACGGGACGATCCTGCAGGCCAAGAACCTGCTGTACAACACGATGATCTGGGACGACGTGCTCTGGGGTTCGGGCGGTTCGTGGACCACGCCGGACGGGAAGGCCAACCTGGACACGCCCGCGGCGGCCAAGGCGGTCGGGGTCTACAGCACGATCTACAAGAACGGCTGGACGTCGAAGGACAGCTCGCAGGCCGAGTTCCCGGAGACGCAGGCCGCGCTGAAGGCGGGGACGACGGCGTTCGCGCTGCAGTGGTCGGCCGGTTTCGCCGAGCTGAACGACAAGACCAAGTCGCCGCTGGTCGCGGGCAAGATGGCGATCGCGCCGGTACCGGGCCAGAAGACGCACGTGCACGCGCTGGCCGTTGCCCTGAACAAGTACTCGGAGAACAAGGACGCGGCGACCAAGTTCCTGAACTACCTGGCGACCAAGGACGCGATGTCCGCGTACGCCGAGGCCGGTGGGATTCCGGCGATGCCGTCGGTCCTGAAGGACAAGGCGTCGATCAACCCGGCGTTCCCGCAGATCGCTGAGTCGATCGACAAGTACGGCTACTCGGTGCCGGTGTTCCCGAACACCTTCCAGGCGTACAGCAAGATCGCCGAGTCGCTGAGTGGGGCGTGGGTCGGTCAGCAGGACGCCGGTACGGCGCTGAAGACGGCGAACGCGGCGCTCGAGAAGCTGCTCGGCTGAAGGACGATCCGTGAGTACACGATCAACGTCACGCCTGTCGAAATGGGTGCTGGGTTCACCACTGATCATCTTCGCGCTGATCTTCGTGGTGTATCCGGTGTACCAGGGCATCCAGACCGGGTTCTACAGCCTGTCGCTGCAGAACCCGGAGACCCTGTTCACCGGGCTGGAGAACTTCGGCACCGTCCTGACCGATCCCGGGTTCCTCGCGGCCGCGAAGTTCACGCTGCTGTTCGCGCTCGCGGTGACCGCGATCGAGACGGTGCTCGGGTTCGGCCTGGCGTTGCTCGTGAACCGCGAGTTCCCGGGGAAGAAGGTCTTCTTCACCATGCTGCTGGTGCCGATCATGGTCGCGCCGGCGCTGCTCGGCGTGATGTTCCGGCTGCTGCTGAACGGTGACATCGGCCTGGTCCCGGAACTGCTGCGCGGCGTCGGCCTGGACGTCTCGCTGTTCGCACCGAACACGGTCGTCCCGTTGCTGGTCCTGCTGGATGTCCTGCAATGGACGCCGTTCGCGTTCCTGATCATGTACGCGGGCCTGCAATCCTTCCCCAATGACGTGCTGGAGGCCGCGCAGGTCGACGGGGCCGGGCGGTTCCGGACGCTGCGGTCGATCGTGGTGCCGATGATGAAACCGATCATCTTCGCGGCGATCTTCCTCCGGCTGATCGACGCGATCCGGACCTTCGACGTGATCTACGTACTCACCGCGGGCGGCCCGGGCACGAAGACGACCACGATGAGCATCTACATCTACAAGACCGCGTTCGAGTCCGGGCAGTTCGGGCTCGCGGCGGCGGCGTCGACGATCGTGATGGTCGTGCTGATCCCGTTCGTGCCGCTGTTCGTGAAGCGGATCGCCACCCCGAACGGAGCGGCCAAATGATCAAACGCCGGCTCTGGGGTACGACGATCGCGGTCGGCCTGATCGCGATCGTGGTGAACGTCCCGTGGTTCAACACGCTCTTCGTCAGCTTCAAGTCCGACGGCGACATCTCCCGCGGCGCGACCGCGGCCGGTACGCCGACGACCGATCACTACGCGAACGCGCTGGGCGCGGCCGGGTACGACTTCCCGCGGTTCTTCCTGAACTCGGCCCTGATCGCGCTCGGCGCGGTGCTGCTGGTGTTGCTGATCGCGATTCCGAGTACGTACTCGGCGATCCGGCTCGGGTTCGGCGGGCGGTTCATCATGAACGCGTCCAGTGGGTTGCGGTTGCTGCCGGCCATCTTCTTCGCGGTGCCGTACTTCCTGCTGATGTCGAACCTCGGGATGCTCGACACCGTACCCGGGCTGATCCTCGCGAACACGTTCCTGAACTTGCCGTTGGCAATCATCTTGCTGGCGGCCGGGTTCCGGGACGTACCGATCGAGGTGGAGGAGGCGGCGAAGGTCGACGGCGCGAACACGTACCGGATCCTGTACTCGGTCTTGATGCCGATCCTGGCGCCGTCGCTGGTCGCGGTGGCGGTGCTGGTGTTCATCTTCTCCTGGAACGACTACCTGTTCGCGCTCGTGCTGTCGTCGTCGAACGCGACGCCGATCACGCTCGGCGCGGCGAACTTCGTCACCAGTACCGGCATTCGGTGGGGTGACATTTCGGCGACGGCGGTGCTGTCGACGCTGCCGCCGGTGATCTTCGCGGTGTTCGCGCAGCGGTACCTGGTCAGTGGGCTGTCGGCCGGCGCGGTGAAGGGATGAGCGTGATCCTGGCGGCGGACATCGGGGGTACGAAGATCGCCGCGGCGCGGGTTGCTGCCGATGGCGGGCTTGGTGCGGGCATCGTGGAGGTGCCGACGCCGTCGCGGGACGGGGCAGCGAGTGTGGTTGAGGCGACCGTGCGGTTGCTCGATTCGCTGCGTGGGCCTGGGGATGAGGCGGTCGCGATTTCGGCTGCGGGGGTGGTCGATACGGTCGGCGGGACCGTGCTTGGCGCGACGAGCAGCATTGCCGGGTGGGCCGGGACGCGGTTGGGCGAGCTGGTTTCGGCCGGGGTTGGGCTGCCTGCCTGGGTGGTTGGGGACGGCAACGCGTTCGGGCTCGGGTTGGCGCTGGAGTATGGCGCGGTCAATCTGGTGGCGCTGGTCGCGGGGACCGGGATCGGTGGAAGTCTGATTGTCGGCGGCGAGCCGGTGCTTGGTGCGCATCATGCCGGTGGGCATCTTGGGCATGCGGTTGCGCTGGAGGCGGCCGGGATGGTGTGTCCGTGTGGGCGGGTCGGGCATTTGGAGGCCGTTGCCAGTGGCTACGGAATTCTGGCCTGGTATCACGCTCAGGGTGGTGATCCTGGGGTGACTACGACGCGGGAGTTGCTTGATCGGCCCGGGGACGAGGTGGCGCAGGCGGCGTTGGGCGTTGGTGGAAGTGCGTTGGGTGCGGCCGCTGGTGGGTTGGTGAACGCGTTCGATCCGGAGGTTGTGGTGGTCGCGGGCAGTATTGCTCGCGCGGGTGATCCGTGGGAAGCGGGGTTGCGCACGTCGTACACGAACACGCTGATCCCGGCCGTTGCTGGTACGCCGCTCGAGCTATCCACGGCCGGCCCCGAAACCGCACTCCGCGGCGCAGCCCTCCATGCCCGGAAACACCACGGCGCGGCGGCGGGGCAGATTCGGCGTACGGCGTTGGGCGGCCGGAACGAAGAGGAGGGCGGCGCATGAGGGGGCTGGCGTCGATTGCGGGGCAGTTGGTGGTGTCTTGTCAGGCGTACCCGGGGGAGCCGATGCGGTCACCGGTGATCATGGCGGCGGTCGCGCAAGCTGTGGTCGAGGGTGGTGCGAAGGGGATCCGGGCGCAGGGGATCGAGGATCTGAAGGCGATTCGCCCGTTGGTGGACGTGTGTTTGATCGGGCTGGTCAAACGCGGATCGGACGGGGTTTTCATCACGCCGACCGTTGCCGATGCGGTTGACTGTGCGGCCGCTGGTGCGGACATCGTGGCGGTCGACGGCACCCGGCGCGAACGGCCCGACGGGCGACCGCTGGCCGCGTCGATCGAGGCCGTGCACGCGGCGGGTGCCTTGGTGATGGCGGACTGCGGCAGTCTCGACGACGCCCTGTACAGCATCGCGGCCGGCGCCGACTGCGTCGGGACGACCCTCGCCGGGTACACCGGCGAGCGCCCTGTCAGCCGCGGCCCCGACCTCGAACTGCTAGCCGAACTGGTCGCCAACGTCGACGTCCCAGTCATCGCCGAAGGCCGCATCCGCAACCCCGACGATGCACTGGCCTGCCGCAACGCCGGGGCGTACGCGGTGGTGGTCGGTACCGCCATCACCCACCCCACCCGAATCACCCGAACCTTCGCCGACCACCTCTCTCGTTCATCTGAGTGATCACACGCGGTCGTCGTAGAGGACTGGGGTGAGGGGGGTGTCGGCGACCTGGCCGATGACTGCGCCGGGCATCCAGCTGAGGTCGGCCTGCTGGTGGTCGTTGGTTGGTTCGGTGATCCGGATGTCGGCGTCCATGTAGATCACCGTCATCACCCGGCGCGGTTCCGTGCCGCGGTTCGGGCCCGCGTGGTGGAAGGTCCAGCCGCGGTGGAAGGTCGCGTCGCCGAGTGCGAACGGCTCGACCACGTCCTCGAAGTTCTGCTCCGCGACCGCCTGCTTCAGGCGCTCCTCGGACTCGTCGGAGATCGCCAGGTCGCGCCCGTACGCGAAGTTGTGGCTGCCGCGCGCGAACGCCAGCGGCCCCATCTCGAGCGGCGTCTCCTGCAGCGGGAGCCAGATCGTCAGGCACCGGTCGGACGACAGCGGCCAGTAGTACTGGTCGGCGTGCCACGGGGTGATGCCGCCGCTCGGCTCCTTGTACAGCGCCTGGTCGTGGTACAGCCGGACCGCATGTACGCCGAGCAGCCGCGCGGCGATCCCGGCCAGCCGGCGCGAGAACACCAGCTCCTTGACCTTCTCGTTCTCCCGCCACAGGTTTCCGACCTGCAAGAACGCCTTCCCGTACGTGTCACGTTCCGCGAGCGGGAGATCCTGCGTGTTCAGCCGGATCACCTCGGAGGTGATCGTCGGTTCGTACCGCGCGATCGTCTCCGCGTCGAGGACGCCGGACAGGTGGATGAAGCCGTCGCGGTTGAAGTCGGCGGTCGCGGTCGGTGCCAGGCCGTCGTACGGGAGGTCGAGGAGCGAGGCGTCGGTGGTCGTGGTCATGTCGTCGGTACTCCTACCGGTCGGCAGCGGGTTCGATCGCTCCACGATCGCAGCCCGGGACCCGTCACCACCACGCCGCTGGTAACCAGTTCTGGTACTCAGTTGACACTCGGCTAGGCTGACGCGGGTGAAGCCCCGCTACGAGCGGCCCGGGGTGCCGGACGGGTCGACTTTCACCTGCTATGTACGGCGTGAGCGCGCGTTCGGCTTCGAATGGCACTTCCATCAGGAGTACGAGCTCACGCTCATCACGGCGGGATCGGGTACGCGGTATGTCGGTACCATCGTGGAGCGGTACCAGCCGGGCGATCTCGTCCTGCTCGGACCGGAACTCCCACACACGTACGCCTCCGAACCGCCTGAGCTGACTGAACCATCTGAGTCTTCCGGGCCGACCCGGCCGTTCGCCGAAGCGTCCGTGACCCAGTTCCGCCACGACTTCCTCGGCGCGGGCTTCTTCGAGCATCCGCAGTTCCGCCGCGTCGCCGAGCTGCTGGCCCGTTCCGCCCAAGGACTGTGGTTCCACGACACCGGCGTACGCGACCTGATCGCCGCCCTCCCGCGCCTCGAACCGGCCACTCAAACCGTGCAACTACTGGACATCCTGCGCCGGCTCGCCGCCGACACGACCGCGACGCCGATCACCGGGCCGGGCTACACCTCGGCCCCGAGCACGGTGATCCGCGACCGCGTCGACATCGTCTGCCGCGAGCTGCAACTGCGTCACACCGAGGCGGTCACCCAGGAGGAGATCGCCGCCCTCGTCCACATGCCGCCGACCTCGTTCAGCCGCTTCTTCCGCCGCGCGCTCGGCTGTACGTTCACCGAGTACGTCAACCAGCTCCGCATCGAAACCGCCTGCCGCCTCCTCGCCGACACCGCACTCCCGATCACCGAAGTCGCCACCCGCAGCGGCTACCACAACCTCTCCAACTTCAACCGCCGCTTCCGCGAACTCAAACACCTCCGCCCCACGGAGTACCGCGCGGCGTACCCAGCGGCGTAGTTCAAGGTCCGCGTCAAGGCCGCGTCAAAATCTGGATGGTGAGCGTCAAGGGGGCGTCAAGACGCGTGGCTTGACGGCCGGCCGGCGGTTGGCTGGTGGGGTGAAGGTGCTCGAGTTGCCGAAGCGGCTGCTGGTCGGGCGGCCGTTGCGGAGTGAGCGGCTGGGCGAAACGTTGTTGCCGAAGCGGCTCGCGTTGCCGGTGTTCTGCAGCGATCCGCTGTCCTCGAACGCGTACGCCACCGAGGAGATCCTGCTGATGCTCAGCCTGGGTGGCCTGGCGTTGCTGCAGCTGGCCCCTTGGGTGGCGGCGGTGGTGGTCGCGCTGCTGATCGTGGTCGTCGCGTCGTACCGCCAGACCTGCTATGCGTACCCGAGTGGCGGTGGCGCGTACGCCGTCAGCCGCGCGAACCTCGGCCGGAACGCATCCTTGGTCGCGGCGAGCGCACTCCTCGTCGACTACGTGCTGACAGTGGCGGTGTCGGTGGCCGCCGGCGTCCAGAACATCGTGTCCGCGGTCCCGGTACTCGCCCCGCACGCGGTGGCGGTGTCGATCGGCATGATCGCGGTACTCGCGTGGATGAACCTGCGCGGCGTCAAGGAGTCGGGTACGGCGTTCGCGGTGCCCACGTACGGTTTCATCGCGGCGGTGCTGGTGATGATCGTGGTCGGCTTCGTCCGGATCCTCACCGGTGCTCCGGCGCAGGCCGAGTCCGCGCCGTACGGTGTCGTACCGGCGAGCCACGTCACGGGTCTGGCCGTTGTCCTGCTGGCGATGCGTGCCTTCGCCTCCGGGTGTACGGCCCTCACCGGGGTCGAGGCGGTCAGCAACGGCGTGCCGAACTTCAGGCGCCCGAAGAGCCGCAACGCCGCGGACACGCTGGCGATCATGGGCGGCGTGACGGTCGCGATGTTCGCCGGCATCACGGTGCTGGCGCTGACCTCGCACGTACATCTCAGCGACAACCCGGCCCGGCTCACCGGCGCACCGGCCGGGTACCAGCAACGCACGGTGATCGCGCAGGTCGCGGGCGCGGTGTTCGGCGGGTACCACTCGATCGGGTTCTTCGCCGTCCAGACCTTCACGGCGGCGATCCTGGTGCTGGCCGCGAACACGGCCTTCAACGGGTTCCCCATCTTGGCGTCGCTGCTCGGCCACGACGGCTTCCTCCCGCGGCAGTTCTCCCGTCGCGGGGACCGGCTGGTCTTCAGCAACGGCATCGTGATCCTGGCCGCGCTGGCCGGAGTGCTGATCTGGGTCTTCCAGGCCAGTACGACGCGGCTGATCCAGCTGTACATCATCGGGGTCTTCGTGTCGTTCACGCTCAGCCAGGCCGGGATGGTCGTGCACTGGACCCGCAGCCTGCGCGAACCGTCGGCGACGGTGTCGATGCACCGGTCCCGGGCGATCAACGCGTTCGGAGCGGTCTTCACCGCGGTGGTTTTGGTGATCGTGCTGATCACCAAGTTCACCCACGGAGCCTGGATCGTGGTGCTCGCGATGCCGGCGGTCTTCCTGCTGATGAAGGGCATCCGGCGGGACTACGACCGCGTCGAAGCCGAGTTGCGCCCACGGCCCGGTGGGGTGGCGCTGCCGCCGCGGGTGTTCGCGATCGTGCTGGTTTCCAAGCTGCACACCCCGACCCTGCGGGCGCTCGCGTACGCCCGCGCGACCCGTCCGACCACGCTGACCGCGATCACGGTCGCCACCGACCAGGACGCCTCCGACGCATTGCTGCGGGAGTGGTCCGAGCGGGCCATCCCAGTACCGTTGAAGGTGCTGCACTCGCCGTACCGCGATGTGACCGGACCAGTGCTCGAGTACGTGAAGGACATCCGCCGGGGCAGCCCGCGCGACCTGGTCGCCGTGTTCATTCCGGAGTACGTGGTGGGGCACTGGTGGGAGGCGTTCCTGCACAACCAGAGCGCGCTGCGGCTGAAGGCGCACTTGCTGTTCCAGACCGGGGTGATGGTCATCAACGTGCCGTGGCAGCTCGCCTCGACCGGAGAGCCCGGCGCCGGGGCACCGTGATCCTGTGCACAGGGCACCGTGGTCCTGTGCAAAGGGCACCGTGATCCTGGGCAAAGTCGTGTCACAGTGGTGCTGTGGTGCAGATCAGCCGGGCGGAACCCGCCGGCCGCTCACCCGGCCGGATCGTCTCGGCCCGGCACGGCCGCCGGGTCCGGTTGTGGACCGGGCTGGCGCTGGTGGTCGGGTGCCTGCCCGCGCTGACGGTCGCGCTGGTTCCGGTCCGGGACCGGCTCGCGCTCGCGAGCGTCCTGCTGCTGTACCTGCTGCTCGTCGTACTGATCGCCGTGGCCGGCGGTGTCCTGCCCGCGGTCGTGGCCGCGCTCGGATCGGTGCTGCTGGCGAACTTCTACTTCACCACGCCGTACCACACGTTCGCGGTGCAGCAGCGGGACAGCATCATCGCGCTCCTGGTGTTCGTGATCGTCGCGGTGACCGTCAGCGTCACGGTCGATCTCGCCACCAGCCGCCGGATCGCGGCCGCCCGCAGCCGGAGCGAGGCCGAGGTGCTGGCCCGCCTGACCAGCGAGCCGGTCACCGACGACTCGCTCGGTGCCGTCCTCGAGGAGGTCCGCGGGACGTTCGGGATGACCTCGGTCGCGCTGATCGAGCGCCGGGCCGAGGGTGACCGCGTCGCCGCCCGCGCGGGACCGGCGCTGCGTGGGCATCCGGTGCTGTCCGTAGCGGCCCGCGACGACCTGCTGCTGATCGCCGAAGGGCCCGAACTCTTCGCGGAGGACCGGAAGCTGCTGACCCGGCTGGCCGGCGCGGCCGCCCGCGCCTGGGAAGATCAGCAGCTGGCCGGCGAGGCCGCTCAGGCCCGCCAGCTCGCGGAGGTCGACAAGCTGCGCGCCGCCCTGCTGGCGGCGGTCGGGCACGACCTCCGGACGCCGTTGTCCGGGATCAAAGCGGCGGTGTCCAGCCTTCGCCAGGAGGACGTTGCCTGGAGCCGGGACGAGCAGCGCGAGCTCCTGGCGACGATCGAGGAATCCGCCGACCGGCTCGACGACCTGATCGCCAACCTGCTCGCGATGAGCCGGCTGCAGGCCGGTGCGCTGAGCGTCGATGCACGTCCGGTGCTGCTCGACGAGGTCGTCGGCAAGGCGCTGGTCGGCGTACCACCCGACGCGGTCACGGTCGACGTACCGGATGATCTTCCGCTCGTCCTCGCGGATGCCGGATTGCTCGAACGGGTGATCGCGAACCTGGTCGACAATGCGCGTCGGTACAGTCCGGATGCGGTTCGCGTCAACGCTTCGCCCGCGGGTGGTGCCGTACGCATCAACGTGGTCGACAGCGGTCCGGGCGTACCCGCGGTGGACTTCGACCGGATGTTCACGCCGTTCCAGCGGCTCGGGGACAATCCCGCGGACGGTGGCGTCGGTCTCGGTCTGGCGATTGCCCGCGGCTTCACCGACGCGATGGCGGGAACGCTGACGCCCGCGCCGACACCTGGTGGCGGGCTGACCATGACGATCACGTTGCCGGTGGCGCCATGACCCGCGTACTGATCGTTGACGACGACCGCCAGCTCCTCCGCGCACTGGCGATCAACCTGCGCGCCCGCCGGTACGACGTCGACACCGCCGCCGACGGCACCTCCGCCCTCGCGACCGCCGGCACCCGGCCGCCGGATCTCGTCATTCTGGACCTCGGCCTGCCCGATCTCGACGGTGTGGAGGTCGTGCATGGCCTGCGGGGCTGGTGTGCCGCGCCGATCATCGTGCTCTCCGCTCGCGAGGCCCAGGCCGACAAGGTCGCCGCACTCGACGCCGGTGCGGACGACTACGTCACCAAACCGTTCGGGATGGATGAACTCCTCGCCCGGCTGCGGGCGGCCCTCCGACGGACGCAACCCGACGCCGGTACGCCCGTGATCGTTCGGACCGATGCCTTCAGCATCGACCTGGCTGCCAGGCGGGTGAGTACGAGCGCTGGCGACGTACGGCTCACGCCCACCGAATGGAGCCTGCTCGAAATCCTCGTCCGGAACGCGGGCAAACTCGTCAGCCAGAAACAACTCCTGCACGACGTCTGGGGCGCCGGGTACGAGGCCGAGACCAACTACCTCCGGGTCTACCTGGCCCAGCTGCGCCGCAAACTGGAGCTCGATCCGGCCCGGCCCACCCACCTGATCACCGAGCCGGGCATGGGCTACCGCTTCCAGCCGTGATTCGCCGGCTTGTTCAGGTAGACGGCCGCGGCCGTGAGGGCGATGGTGCGGGCGGCGTGGGCGATTTGCCAGTGGTCGCGGGTCTGGGACCAGTTTGCTGGTGGGGTGCTCGGGTTCCAGGTCAGCTGTTCGAGGTTGATCGGGCCGTTGACGGCGATCGTGATGACGACGGCGACGAGGATCAGCGCGAGAGCGATCACGGGTGGGCGGATCAGGTGGCGCTCGTGTTTGTACGCCTTGATGGTCAGCGTGATCACGGACGCGAGGGTGAGCACGGAGATCAGGCCGATGAACCAGGTGAAGGGTCGGTACTCGGCCTGGCGAAGGCGGACGTAGCCGGGACCGTCGAGGTCGCGGGATGCCAGTTCAAGGACGAGAACAGTCAGCGCGACGCCCGCAAGCAGAGCACTACACAAGCCCGCCACAGCCCGAGCCCTGCCAAGCACCACATCCGTCCTCATAAACCAGCCCTCCACCCCGAGGCTACTGCCGTTCTCCAGACGAGCCGGCGGACGGGGTGAAGCTACTAACAGGCAGCAGGCAGCAGGCAGCAGGCTTGCGGACGAGCGGACGAGCGGACGAGCGGACGAGCGGACGAGCCGACGAGCCGACGAGCCGACCAGCGGAGGAGCCGGGGGAGCGGACGAGCGAACAAGCGAACGAGCGGATGAGTGGATGAGTGGACGAGCCGGGGGAGCGGACGGGCGAACGAGCGGGGGAGCCGACGAGCGGACCAGCGGACCAGCGGAGGAGCCGGGGGAGCGGACGAGCGAACAAGCGAACGAGCGGATGAGTGGATGAGTGGACGAGCCGGGGGAGCGGACGGGCGGGGGAGCCGACGAGCGGACCAGCGAACGAGCGGATGAGCGGACGAGCAGGCGGGCGGGCAGCTGACGAGCCGAAGGAGCTGACGAGCCGAAGGAGCTGACGAGCCGAAGGAGCGGAGGAGCCGGAGGAGCGGGGAGCCCACGAGCGGGGAGCCGATGAACGGGGAGCCGATGAACGGGGAGCCGACGAGCAGGCGGGCCGGGGGAGCGGACGAGGAGCGGGCGGGGAGTGGGTTGGGTTATTGGGTTGGGTGGAGGAGTTGGGCCAGGTCGGGTGGGGTGGGGAGTTGTTGGGTGAGGCCGATGGAGGCGCGGCCGGTGTTGCCTTCGGGGTAGCGGCCGGTGAGGGAGCCGGGGGCGGCGACCACGATGCGTACGACCTGGCCGAGCGCCTCGCGGCGATCGCGTTGCTGCACGGCCAGGACGAACATGCTGACGTGATTACGCGTATGCAGCCAAGGATCCGGCTGGGACAAAATGTGCGCCCGCTCCAGATGCCCCCACCGCGCCGCGGGATCAGCCGCGATCTTCGCCGCCCGCATCTCCTCGTAGTAACGGGCCCGAGCAGCCACCGGAATACGCGACATCGGTTGTCCTCTCGGCTCGGGTTAACCAATCCTGAATAGACCATATCATCGTCAAACGGCGATGAATACGCCATCGGCTGCCGAAGATGAGGTTGCCGCTGGATGTCAGCCCAGCCCCGCCCAGCCCATCCCCGCCCGCCCGCCGAGTCTCGCTCAGTTCTGCGGTGGTGATCTTCCCCAAACCGGTTTGGGGAAGATCGCCACCACGACTGGGGAGTACGACTGTCCGATCAGGGGGGTGCGACTCCCCAAACCGGTTTGGGCGCGGGGGCGGAGGGGTGATCGGGTTGTGGGGTGGATGGTGTGCGGGCGGACAGGAGGTGTGGGTTGGGTGGGTAGTGCACTTGAGCGTGGGAGTGCTTGGGTGTACGGCGTCTCGCAGGTGTACTACCTGTCGAGCTGCGGATCCTTCGGTGCGAGGGCGGCTGGTTGGTGGCGCGGGCGCGGTCGGTACCTGATGCGTGACGTCGGATACGCGCCCGGTGTGCTCAAGCCGGCGGACCGTGGACACTGGAGGGGGCCGTGGACAGGTCAGCAGGTGTCCGCGGTCTCGATCAGATGTTCAAGGTCCCCGGGGGCTGGAGCGCGCGGTGCATCGCGCTCCGGGTGAGGGGTGCGGGCGCGGCGGTGGGTTCAGGTGGGTGTTGGTGAGGTCAGGTCGTAGACGGTTGTGCCGCTGATGGTTGTGGGTTGGTAGGTGGTTCGGACCCAGGTCGCGATTGCGTTGGGGAGGCTGACGCCGTCGATGAAGTAGCGGATCTGGTTCGAGGCGATCAAGTGCTGGAAGTCGGTGAGGGTTGGCGTCGGGTTCGTGCCGTTGAAGCCGCCGATCGCGATCACCGGGCGGCCGGTCGCGAGTTCGAGCGGTGCGGCGGTGTGGGCGCTGACGGCCGCGGCGGCCCAGGTGTAGCCGGAAGCGCCGTCCAGCAAAGCGGTCAGCTCGGCGGGTACCTGGCTGGTCGCGGTCCCACTGATCAGAGCTCCGCTGCGCCCCCCGCCACTGCTGCTCGTGGGACCGGCGGTCGGCATCGTCCCGCCTTTGCGGACGCTGATCGTTTGGATCGAGTAGGTCAGCGGCCCGGCCAGTGCGGTGCCGACGAGGAGCCCGGCCGTCAGTACGCGAAACTGCGATGAGTTGACGAGCAGCAGTCCGGCGGCGAGTACGCCGATGGTCAGGACTGCGTACGGGAGCGCGCCGGTCGATGCCCGTGACAACAGTCCGAAGCTGATGCCCGCGGTCAGCAAAGCACCGCCGCTCAGGGCCGCGCGAGCGATCAGCTCGTCCCGACGGCTCCAGAGCAGGACGAGTCCGGCCCCGCTCAGCGCCGCGATCGGCGGCGCCAGCGCGATCATGTAATAGCTGTGAACGGTCCCATCCATCAGCACGAACACCGCGCCGGTCACCACCAACCAGCCCGCCCACAACACGACGAAGGCGCGCCGCCCAGACCGGTCCACGCCTGCACCAAAAGCCGCTTGCTGCGCCACAGCGCCGCGGGCCCCTCGTCCACCACGCATGACCAGCAGCGCAACCGCCGAGATCAGTGCCACTGGCAACAACCACAGGATCTGACCGGCGTACTCCGGGTCCAGCAGCCGCTGCAAGCCGGTGGCTTCCGCGCCTGGACCGGATCGGGCCGCGCTCCCGCTCAACCTGCTCAGCCCGTTGTACCCCAGCGCCAGCTCGACAATGCTGTTGGTCCTAGAGCCCCCGATGTACGGTCGCGCCGACGCCGGCATCAGCTCCACAATCGCGATCCACCACCCTCCGCCCAAGACCATCGCAATCCCGGCAAGAGCGGTGTTGCGTACACGTACCCAAACGCCCTTCCGGCCGGCCAGCAGGTACGCGAACGCCAGTGCGGGCAGGACCAGGAACGCCTGCGTCATCTTGGTAAGAAACGCGAAGCCGACCAGCGCCCCGGCCAGCACCATCCAGCGCGCCGGGTGGTGCTCCGACGAGATCGCGCGCGTCACCGCGTACGCGGCCGAGGTCAGCAGCAGGACCAGCAACGCATCCGGATTGTTGAACCGGAACATCAGCACCGAAACCGGCGTCACCGCCATGATCACGCCCGCGAGCAACGCCGCCGGCGCGGAGAACCAGCGGCGTACGCACGCGTACAACAATGCCACCGTGCCGACACCCATCAATGCCTGCGGCAACAACATGCTCCAGCTGCTGAACCCGAACAACCGCGCGGACAACCCCATCACCCACAGCGCGCCCGGTGTCTTGTCGACCGTGATGAAACCGGGCGCGTCGAAAGCCGCGAAGAACCAGGCTTTCCAGCTGATCGCACCGGCTTGGACGGCGGCCGCGTAGTACTCGTTCGCGAAACCGTTCCGGAACAATCCCCAGAGATAGCCGATGGCGGTCAGAAGGAGGAGAGCGACGTACGCCGCTTTGGTGGCACGGATTGTCATCCGTTGATGCTGTTGGTTAATCCTGAGCGCGACCTCCGGCTTACCTGGCAGCCGGCTGGCAGTTCACTGTCGAGCATTGCTCACTTTCGGCCCCGGCGGGCGGTGGTCCGGGACACGCCGGCGATCGCGTTCAGCCGGAGCGGCGCGCCGGAGTCGCGGATCTCGGCCAGTGTCGGGCAGATCCAGCCGCCCTCGTCGAACTCGTTCCAGGCGTAGATCAGGGCCGTGTTGGCGGCGGTGTTCGCCGGGTGCGCCTTGGTCCAGCTGGCCGCCGCGCCGAGGTGGGACGCGATCTGGGCCGGCGTCGCCTGCTGCGTCCAGGTGTCCTTGAAGCCTGTGTAGTCAGGCTCCCAGGACACCGGATAGTCGTACCGCGGGCGCTTGTCCCAGCCGGTGCTCACGGTCGGGATGACCTGGCCGGCCGCGGTCGCGTACTGGGCCCACAACCCGCTTTCGGCGGCGGCGAGATTGGAGTACGGGGCGCCGCTCATCGAACCGGTCGCGTACCGGCTGACCGCGTCGGCGCCGACCGTGGTCTTCAGATCAGCGGCGCCCTGCGCGGTCCAACCCATCACCACGACGTACGGATCGGGCACCCCGAGCTCGGCCGCCTTGGCGCGGAGCTTCGCGACCTTGTCAGCGTCCGCGCCGGACAGGAAGTAGACCAGCGGCCGCCCACCGAGCACCTTTTGGTAGTTGGAATCACCGAAATGCGACGCCAGCACAGGGAGATTCGTATCGAACGTGCCGGTGAAGTTCCCGTCCAGGATCGCGCACCATTTCACGTCGTTCTTGTAGGCGCTGGAGAAGTACAGGTTCCGGGCCGCCGACAGCGGGGCTTGCGGATAGTAGACGAACGCCCAGTAGTCGATTCCGGCCGCAGCCGCGTAATGAATCTCCTGATCCATCACACTTTGCACCGCGCCGTTGGTATTCACCGACTCGGTCACCTCGACACTGAGATTGCGGATGTACAGATCCGAAGTCAGCGATTCGTTGGTCCGCAGGGAAAGCCGGTCGAAAGAGGTCATTGCCCCCAGCACGGCACGTGATTGGCCCGGCGGACGCCGTCGACAAAGATGTCCACCCACGGCGTCGCGCCCTGCGGCGGCGCCGGATCCGCAATCACCTTCAGCGAATACCAGGTGTCGTCGGCAACGGTCTGCAGTACCTTCCAGGTCCCGTCTGTTGCGCGGTACACCAATTGCGTACCCGTCGCGTCGGAACGAGTCGCGATGTCGACCGCCGCGCTCGAACCACTGACCAGAATGGCGCGGGACCATCGCCCGGCGACCGGCTCCTTCCAGTCCCACTCCACCGTGACAGCACGCGACTGCGGCGTGAACGGACGCGACAGCTCGGTCAGCTGCGTCGTCGACTCGTCGTGCAGGAGCGTCTGCGCCGGCTCGTCGACGAGTACGCGATTGGGCACCGTGATCGTGGTGTAGTACGGCAACCGGAACTCGTACTTCTGCGGCGACAACGTCCGGTTCACCTGGCTTCCGACCGCCCAGTCACTGCCTACCCACGCATCCCAGCGAATCGCCCCGAGCAGCAGCTTCGCGCCCGCGGCCTCCGCCGTCCCGCTCGGCAAACCCAGCGCCACCGCACCCGACGCCAAAGCCGCCACCCGCAAGACATCCCGTCGACTCGGTCCACCATCAACCATGGCCCAACCTCCAACGATCCGGCACCCCACTTGGTGCGAAGGACCCTAGTCGGGGCATAACCTGGCGGCGCAGGGCTCGGATTGGGCGAAACCCGGACGATGTTGACGAACCCAGGTGTTGGAGTCGACCGCCACCGTCAACGGATCAGAGCGCGAGCCCACTCCCGTACGTCCGGGTGGTGTCCGGAACCGGCGCACCGAAGCGTGCGCCGCTGATCGGCAACGCCGGCTCGGAGTCGGTCGACGCGTGGTACCGCGCCTCGCCGGTGCGGGCGCGCCGCCGGTACGCGGACGGACTCAGCCCGTACGCCGACTTGAAGCGCCGCGCGAAATACCCGGCGTCCTCCCAGCCGACCCGTGCACCGATGTGGGCGATCGGCTCATCGGTCTGTACGAGCAGCCGGGCCGCGGCCTGCTCGCGGAGCCGATTCAGGTACGCGATCGGCGGCGCACCGAGCTCCCGCTGGAACAGCCGGACCAAATGCGTACGCTCGGTGGTCGTCGCGGTCGCCAACTGCGCCAGCGTCCACGACCGCCCCAGATCGTCCTCCATCAACTGCGCCGCCCGCGACACCGCCGGATGCATCGGCGCCAGCGACCGGCGGCGATTGGCCTGCTCGGGCGACCAGGAGCGATTCAGGATGTCCAGGTAGATGAGCAGGTGGCCGACGAGCTCGATCCGCGATCGCCGGGCCGGGGTGGTGTCGCTCATGCTGTGCAGCTCGGCGACCGCCAGGCTCACGTCGTACTGACTGAGCTCGACGCGTTGCGGCAGCGGCAGGCTCGACTTGTGCACGGTCTGCATCAGCGGCAGCTCGGCGTCCAGGAACGACAGCGTGCCGTCGATCAGCTCGGGTGCGACGAAACTGTCGAACACCACGAGGTCCTCGCACTGCGCGTACCCGTGCCACTGGTTCGGCGGGACGACGATGACGCTGCCCGGCCCGATCGGGTGGTCGCCGTCGGCGGCGATGTGCAGCCCGCGCCCCCGGGTGACCAGCGCGATCTCGAAGAAGTCGTGGTCGTGCGCGGCGACATCGGCCGGCATCCGATGCCGGTCGGCCCAGACCGGCAGGCCGTCCGGGTTGAACACGGCGGCTCGTTCGTAGCGGGGCTTGCTCCGGCTGCTGGCCACTTTTGTCCTACTTTCGCTCAATCCACGCGAAGGTGCGGCGCCTCGCCGGTCAATAACATCACACCACGCACCGGCAATCACCAGCTCGAACGATCCACCAGCTCGTGCCATCCACCAGCGGGTGCCGTCCACAAACTCGAACAAGGAGCGTCTGTGACCGAAGGCGATGTCACGATCGCGGCGTACTACTTCCCGAACTTCCACGTCGATCCGCGCAACGAGCAGTGGCACGGCGAAGCCTGGACCGAATGGGAGCTGGTGAAGCGCGCCGAACCCCGGTTCGAGGGGCACTGGCAGCCGCGCGTACCGCTGGACGGTTACCTGGACGAGGCCGACCCGGAGGTGATGGCCGGCAAGATCGCGATGGCGACCGAGCACGGTGTCGGCGCGTTCCTGTTCGACTGGTACTGGTACGGCGGCCGTCCGTACCTGGAGCGCCCGCTCGAAGCCGCGTTCATGCCGGCCGCGGTCGGTCACGACCTGAAGTTCGCGCTGATGTGGGCGAATCACCACTGGAGCAATATCCATCCGTGGAAGTCCGCCACGCCCGCGACGCAGTTGGAGTCGGGCAGCGTCGACGCGGAGCAGTTCGAGGCCGCGACGGATTACATGATCGAGCGGTACTTCGGTCATCCCGCGTACTTGCGCATCGGCGATGCTCCGTACCTGTCGATCTATGAGCTGGAAACTCTGGTCGAAGGGCTCGGCGGGGTCGACGCGGCCAAGGCGGCGCTGGACGGTCTGCGCAAACGCGCCGCGCAGGCAGGGTTTCCGGAGCTCCATCTGAACGCGGTGATCCGGGAGCGTGCGGTGCTGCCCGATGACGGGGTCGCGCTCGACGGTCCGGCGTTGGTCAGCCGGCTCGGGTTTGACAGCGTCACGTCGTACGTGTGGGTGCACCATCATCCGATGCCGACGCGGCTGACACCGTACGCGGAAATGCGTGCGCAGGCGGTGGACGGTTGGAAACGGTACGCGGCCGAGTACGACCAGCCGTACTTCCCGAACGTGACTGTCGGTTGGGACTCGTCACCACGTACGGTCCAGTCCGACCGGCTGAACCCGGCTTGGGGGTACCCGCACACCAACATCATCTCGGACGCGACACCGGAGCAGTTCGGTCTGGCCCTTGAGCAGGTGCGTACTTTCGTTGAGTCGACCAACGTTCCGCTGCTGACCATCAACGCCTGGAACGAGTGGACCGAAGGCAGCTACCTGGAGCCTGACACCCGCCACCGCCATGGCCACCTCGAACAAATCCGCCGAGTCTTCGGGCCCAGACCATGAACACGGGATGGAAGCGTGCGGACTTGGTGGAGCTGGCTGATCGGGCGCTGCTTGCCCTTCGGCCGTGGGCGTCGCCCGGTCATGCTCGGTTCGACCTGCCGGGGCCGGCGGGGCAATCGGGTCCGGTGGTGGACGGGTTGGAGGCTTTTGCTCGTTCGTTTCTGGCGGTTGGGTTTCGGTTGTCGGGGGCCGAGTCCGATCCGCATGATCACGCCGGCTGGTACGCGCGTGGACTGATCGCCGGCACTGGTCAGACTGACCGAGCCGAGCGCTGGCCGTCGCTGGTGGATACACCGCAGGCGCGGGTGGAGGCTGCCGCGATCGCGATCGGTCTGCACGAGACCCGCCGGTGGATCTGGGATGCGCTGCCGTCGTCGGCCCAGGAGCGGATCGTCGACTGGCTGGCCGGTTCGGTCGGCGCGTGGTACCCGGAGAGCAACTGGCAGTGGTTCCACAACGTGACGCAGGCATTCCTGCGCTCGGTGGACGGGCCGCACGATCAGGCGAAAGTGGACGAGTACCTCGAGTATCTGGACAGTTGCTACCTGGACGAAGGCTGGTACACCGACGGCCGCGACGGGAACGTCGACTGGTACGCGGGTTTCGTCATGCAGCTGTTCTCGCTGTGGTACTGCCGGATGTCCGGCGACCAGGATCGTCAGGTTCAGTACGCCGCAAGACTCAAGGCGTACGTAGCAGGCGCGGCGGAGCTTTTCGGCGCGGATGGTGCGCCGCTGTACCAGGGCCGCTCGCTGATCTACCGGCACGCTGTCGTCGGTGCGCTGTGGGCCGGCGCGATCTTCGACGCGAACCCGCTCCCACCTGGCCGCCTCCGCCGGACGTGCTTGGGGGCGATCAAGTACTTCGTCGACCGAGACGCGTACGACGATGACCGACTGCTCAGCCAGGGATGGCACGGTCGGTTCGACCCGATGCGGCAGTCGTACTCGGGACCGGGCTCCCCGTACTGGTCAAGCCTCGGTCTGGCCGGCCTGGTCCTCCCCGAGTCCCACCCTGTCTGGACGGCCCCTGAAGAGCCCGCACCGATCGACGTCGGCGACTACACCCACGCGATCCGCCCCACCGGTTGGATCGTCTCCGGCACAGCATCAGACGGAATCGTCCGCGTGTCCAACCATCGCGCCCACACCCCTGAAGGCGAGAACCCCCTCTACAGCAGATTCGCATACTCCACAGCCACCGCCCCAGTGCCGCTGCCATCCGGCGAAGCAGACCGCGCAGTAGACAACCAAGTAGCACTGATCGACACCCACGGCCGCTGGTCCCAACGCCCGACCATCACCCTGCAAACCATCACCACCCACCGAGCCCAAAGCCGACACGTCGCGACTTTCGCCCGTCCGGGTGGTGGATTCGATGCTGGGCCAACTCTCAAATGTGTGTCGGTGGTTCGTGGAGCGGTTGAGGTTCGTGCGGTTCGGATCGAAGCCGGTGGGTCGGGTAAGGCGTTGGTGGTTTCGGGGTATGCGGTGCCGCGGAAACCCTCGGCGGGGGCGCGAGCGGACTTGGTTAGTGCAGTGGCGGGGTTGACGGGTGGTGGGTGGGGCGGGGAGTCGGTGCATTTGCTGGAGACGCCGTTTGGGGGCGAGCTGGTGGTGCCTTGGTGCCGGTTTGATGGGCCTGAGGTTGGGCGGTGGTACGTGGTCGCGGTGTGGCTTGGTGAGAGTGCGCCGGTTTGGCCGGTGTTCGACGGTGAGTTGTTGCGGGTGACTTGGGCGGACGGGTCGGTCGACCAGCTGTGAGTACAGGCGAATCCTGTCCTAGTTTCGGTCAACTCAGTCGGTGGTGTGGCCCGGCAGGCGCTCAATAACATCCCAGCATCGATCGGCGAGGAGGAGGGAAGACATGGCCATGACCGTCAAGAACAACCAGGCGAACCCGGCCGCACCCCAGTCGCCGCGACAGCACCGGCGAACGCAGCGCGGCCACGACCAGCAGGCAGGTCAGCAGGCAGATCAGCACCGAGGACGTCAGCGCGGGCAGCGGTTTCGGCGGGACAAGGTGTTGGTGGCGCTGGGGTTGCCGGGGGCGATTGCGCTGGTGCTGTTTCAGTACCTTCCGTTGCTCGGCAACATCATCGCGTTCAAGGACTACCAGCCGTACCTGGGCATCAAGGACGCGCCCTTCGTCGGCCTGCGGAACTTCTCGTTCCTCTGGGACGGCAACCCCGCCTTCCTGAACGCCCTGGCCAACACCCTGATCCTCACGCTGGTCCAGGCCGTCTTCGTCTTCCCGATCCCGCTGGCGCTCGCACTGCTCCTGAACAGCCTCGCCGGCGAACGCCTCAAGCGACTGCTCCAGTCGGTGCTGTACCTCCCGCACTTCCTCTCCTGGGTGATCGTCATCGCGATCTTCCAGCAAATGCTCGGCAACGCCGGCATGCTGAACACCTTCCTGGTCCAGAACGACCTCCCGATGATCCACATCATCGGCGTACCCGAACTGTTCAAGGCACTCCTGACCACCCAGGTGATCTGGAAGGACGCCGGCTGGGGAACGATCATCTTCCTTGCCGCGCTGTCCCAAGTCGACCAGGAGCAGTACGAAGCCTCGGCTGTCGACGGCGCCAACGCCCGCCAGCGCCTGTGGCACATCACCCTGCCCTCGCTGAAGGGGATCTTCATCCTGCTGCTGATCCTGCGGCTCGGTGACAGTCTGTCCGTCGGTTTCGAGCAGATCATCCTGCAGCAAGGCCCGGTCGGCACCGATTCGAGTGAAGTGCTCGACACCTGGGTCTACAACAACGGCATCATCGGCGGCGACTGGGGCATGTCCACGGCCGCGGGACTCGTGAAGAGCGTGGTCGGCGTACTGCTGGTGATCGGTGCGAACAAGCTGGCCCATCTGTTCGGCGAGCAGGGGGTGTACCAGAAATGAGCACGCGTCCGATCTGGATGGAACCGCCGAACCCGCTGGTTCAACTGGCAAAGTCGATCGCGCTCGGCATCGCCGTACTACTCGTCATCGTCCCGTTCTGGTCGGTGATCGCGACGTCGCTCGCGGATCAGCGGACGATCGACGCTTCCGGCGGCGGCATGGTGTTGTGGCCGGGCGGGTTGTCGATCGGCGCGTACAAGGCGATCTTGTCCGGGGGAGTGGTCACGCGAGCGCTGACCATCTCGATCGCGGTCACGGTCGTGGGCACGCTGTTCTCGCTGACGGCGACCGCCGGACTCGCGTACTGGTTGTCCAGGCGCGGTACGTTCGGCGCCCGGCCGATGGTGCTTGTCGTACTCGGTGCCGTGCTGTTCAGCCCCGGACTGATACCCAGCTATCTCGTGGTGAAGCAGCTCGGACTACTGGATTCATGGTGGTCGCTGATCTTGCCGGTGATGGTGAATGCCTTCAACGTGCTGGTGATGCGGGCGTTCTTCCAGCAATTGCCGCAGGAACTGTTCGAGTCGGCGGCAATCGACGGTGCGTCGAGTGCGACCGTGCTGGTACGGATAGTCCTGCCGCTCTCGAAAGCCGTACTGGCGGTGATGGGGCTGTTCTATGCCGTCGGGTACTGGAATGCGTTCTTCAACGCGATGCTCTATATCCAGAGCACCGACAAATGGCCGATTTCCCTGGTGTTGCGGACGTTCGTGGTGAATCAGACAACCATCGGGGGTGACCAGGTCGGCGCCGGAGCCGAGGCGATGCCGCCGCAGCTTCCGTTGCAGATGGCGATTCTGGTCGTCGCGCTGGTTCCCATCCTGGTCGTCTATCCCTTCCTGCAAAAACACTTCGCCAAGGGAGTCATGATCGGCGCCGTGAAGGGTTGAGCTGCCCTGGCGGGGTGTTCAGGAAGG
Source organism: Kribbella hippodromi (assembly GCF_039531045.1). NCBI lineage: Bacteria > Bacillati > Actinomycetota > Actinomycetes > Propionibacteriales > Kribbellaceae > Kribbella > Kribbella hippodromi. The sequence continues at coordinate 27,814 of NZ_BAAAPH010000034.1, forward strand.
AAAGAGTGGTGGACAGGTAGGGAGTCATGATCGGCGCCGTCAAAGGCTGAGGCCGGCGGTGAGGTACAGCCGGGGGTCGTTCAACAAGGAGGAAGTGATGGACAGGTCTATCGGGCGCCGGTCGTTTCTGGCCGCCGCCGGTGGCGGAACCGCGGCGCTGCTCGGCGTCGGATCGGTTGCCGGCTGCAACAGTAGTGGCGGTGGCGGACAGGCCAATTCGGCCGAGTCGAACACGAAGGTGACGCTGCCGGAGTACCTCCCGTACACCGGGATCACCCCCGACCTGGCGGCGACTGCCGCCGGGGTCGACGCGGCCTTCCGGCACTTCCCGAAAGAGCGGCCGAAGTCGGTACCGGAGAAGCCCGGGAACGGCGAGACGGTCAGCGGGATGAGCAACATCTTCTACGCTGTCCCACCCGGCCTGGACCGGAACAGCTACTGGTCCGGCCTGAACGACCGGCTCGGGATCGACCTGAAGCTGCAGATGGTCGCCGCCGCGGACTACGAGCAGAAGTTCGCCACCACGATCGCGGGCAACGACCTCCCCGACGTACTGCAGATGCGCCCGGTCGCGAACCTGCCGTCTCTGCTGGACAAGCGCTTCATGCGACTGGACGAGCACCTGGCCGGAGATGCGATCAAGAAGTACCCGAACCTCGCGAACATCCCCACCCGGACGTGGAAGTCGGCGGTCTTCAACGGCGGCATCTACGGCGTACCGATTCCGCGCGGCGCGGTGCAGCTGTACAGCTTCATCCGGCAGGATCTGTTCGAGGCGGCCGGGGTGTCGCCGGAACCGAAGAGCCTGGCCGAGTTGACCGAGACCGCGAAGGCGCTGACCGATCCGAAGTCGCGGCGCTGGGCGTTCGGCTACTGGATGCAGGTACGGGACTTTCTGCAGATGATGAACGGGTCGCCGAACGGCTGGCGCGAAGAGGGTGGACGGCTCACACACCAGTTCGAGACCCAGGAGTACAAGCAGGGGATCGCCGACCTGGCCCAGCTGTGGACGGCCGGTGTCATGCACCCGGACGCGTTCTCGGATCAGCTGCCGTTCAAGAACCTGTTCAACGCCGGCACGATCGCCATCAACGCGATCGACGGCTACCTTGCCTGGAACGCGTACATCCAGGCCGGTGCCAGTAACCCGAAGTTCAAGCTCGGGTTGATGCCTATCTACACCCGCACGGGTGGCGGGCTGGCGCCGTGGTGGCAGGGCAGCGGTGGGTACTCGATCACCGCGCTCAAGCAGCAGAGCGACCCGAAGAAGATCGAGCTGATTCTGCGCATGCTGAACTGGCTGGCCGCGCCGTTCGGCACGGAGGAGTACGTCTATCGGGTGTTCGGCAAGGAAGGCGTCGACCATACCGTCAGCGCCAGCGGCGACCCGGCGCTGACAGCGGCCGGGCAGACCAACACGGTCCTACCGATCCGCTACCTGGCTGACGCGCCGGCGGTGATCTATCAACCGGGCCGGCCGCAGGACGCGGACGTGCAGCACGCGTACCAGACCAAGGTGCTGGCGAAGGCGGCGGTCAACCCGACGGTCGGGCTGTTCTCCAACACGAACGCGACCAAGAACGCGACGATCGACAAGGCGTTCGGCAACGGCGTGAAGGAGATCGTGCAGGGCCGCAAGCCGATCGCCACGCTCGACGACCTGGTGAAGGCGTGGCGATCCGGCGGCGGTGACGCGATGCGTACGGAGTACGAGGCCCAGCTGCAGAACCGTTAGTGGAAGACGTTCAGGTCGGGGTTGCGCGTGTAGACCGGGATCACCTCGAGCGGAACCTCGCGGGTGACCAGACCGTTCGGTACCTGGGCGCCGGTCCACACGTCGTACCAGGTGCCTTCGGGGATGTACGTGGTCCAGGTGGTCGCACCTGGCTCGAGTACTGGGTTGACGAGGAGGTCGTCGCCGAGCAAGTACTGGTACGGGTGCTTCCAGATCTCCGGGTCGTCGAGGTGATCGAAGAACAACGGCCGGAGCAACGGGCGGTCGGTGCTGATCGTCCGTTTGGCCTGCTCGGTCAGGTACGGCACGAGCTGCTCGCGGAGCGTCGCGTACGCGCGGAACACCGGGATGACGCGATCATCACCTGTGGTCTCGGCGACGTGCCACGGGGTACGGTCCCGCAGCGGCCGCTGATGGTGGTTGAACTCCGAGTGGTACTGCATGATCGGCAAGAACGTCGACGCGGCGGTCGCGCGCAAGTACAGCTCGGCGTCGGGGACCGGGCCGGAGAACCCGGCCAGGTCCCAGCCCCAATACACGATGCCGCAGGACGCCGCGGTCAGACCGGCGGTGATCGACGACCGGAACGCCTCCCAGGTGGAGTCCTCGTCGCCGGCCCAGAAGACACCATGCGCCTGCGAGCCGGTGAACCCGGCCCGGGAGAACGTCACCGGCGCCTTGCCGGCCGACCGCAGCAGGTCGCCGAACGCCTTGGCGTAGTGCACCGGGAAGAGATTGTTACCATCGGCACCGCGGCGCCCGTCGGCGTACCGCAGGTCGTGGCCCCAGGCATGCTCACCGCCATCGGTCTTGAATCCGTCGACATCGAAGTCCTCGACCAGGTAGCGGCGCTTCTCGGTCCACCAGTCCCGCGTGCGCTGCACGGACAGGTCCGGCATCAGCGCCTTCGGGAACCACCAACCACGGTTGTGGTACGCGGTGCCATCCGCTTCCAGGACCGCGTGCCCGTCACGGACCATCGCCTCCGCGTCGGCGGCGACCTGTCCCGTACTGAACTCGCTCTTCTGCAACGGGATCTGCCAGAGGATCACCTTGATGTCGCGACGGTGCAGCTCGTCGATCATCGCCTTCGGAGCCGGCCACGCGCCATCCGCCGGGTAGCTGAAGTCGGCGGCCTTGTGGGCGCTCCCGTCCGGCGTGACCGCGTACTCCGCGTCCCGCCAGATCGTGATGCCCTCCTCGTCGCTCCACGCCTCGATCACCACGGCGCCGACCGGGATGTCCAGGTCGCGATGCGCGTCCATCCGGGCCATCACCAGGTCCTGCGTGTTCCATTCGTTGCCGGAGGCCCACAACCGGAACACCCAGTCGGGCAGCTCCTCCGCGCGTCCGACCTCGCTCAGGAAGGCGGTGAGTACTTCGTTCGGGCTGCCTTCATAGATGCCCAGGTCAACGATCGGTTCGTCGCCCAGGGCAACTTCTACTGTCAGGGCGTTCTGGTCCGAGCTGAACCAGGTGCGCCGCGAGGTGCGTACGTGGAAGCCCCAGCCGCCGTTGACCACATGCGCGAAGGGCATCGGCAGGTACGTACGCCCGTGCTTGCCCTGCGCCTTGTACTGCTCGAAGACGACCGCGTCGAGCTCCTGACCGCGCTGATCGAGCCGGTCGTACCGTTCGCCGAACCCGACCAGGTGGTCGTCCGGCTGCAACGGAAGCACGAACCGTGCCCGGTGCGCGCCTTCCGCCGACACCAACCATTCGACGTCACGCACCCGGCCCTCGCCGCCGCGCACCTCGCCCGCATCCGGTACCCACGACGCGGGGGAGAGGTCGAACCACTCGGTGGTCTCGCTGTCGCTGCGGAAGCGGTACCGGATCGGCTCGGTGACCGGCGGGGTGGTCACGGACCAGCCGCCGTCGGCGCCTAGCGACTTCGCCTGGGCCTCGCTCAGGTGGCCCTCACCTCCGGCCAGCGCCGCGGCGTCCGCGCCGTTGTCACGGGCGGGGGACAAGTCGAGCGTGGTGGTACCCCAGTCGCAGACGATCGAGGTGACGTCGGGCGAGGCGACGACGCCCAGGCGTACCGGCTGTCCGGCCAGCGGCAGGACGGGGACGCGCTGATCGGGCGACGTGGCGTACGGGTGCTCGATGCCGTGCGGGCGATGGGTGATCATGTCAGGCCTTGTCGGTGAGGTTCGGGTCGGTGCTGTTCGGGTCGATGCGGTTCGAGTCGGGGAGGTGCGCGGGCAGGAGGCCGAGCTCGTCGGCGAGGATCAGGTACATGCCGTGCGACCAGAGCAGCGGGGTCGCGACGGTTCCCCAGCGGGCGAGCCATTCGGCGCGGGATTCGGGGTGCAGCAGGTGGTGTGGGACCTGCTCCGGGAGGTCGCCGTCCGGGGTTGCCTGGTCGGCGATCCAGCGCAGGTGGCGCCAGGCGCCCGCGGTGTCGCCGGCCGCGGCCAGGTTCCAGCCGAGGAGGGCCGAGAGCAGGATCCACTGGCCGCCGCCGTAGAACACGTCGGCGGTGAACCGGTGGACGCCACCGTCCGCGTCGAGGTCGCGGGCGACGGCGGTCAGGGTCGCCGCGGCCGTGTCGCCGGAGACGAGGCCGAACGGTACGACGCAGGACGGGAGTGATCCGTCGACGGTCGTGGTGCCGAGCCATTTGGTCAGGTGGCCGTTCTGGGTGCCTTCCGCGGCGACGAGGGCGCGGATGCGGTCGGCGGTTTCGAGTACTGGGGCGGTGGTGTACGGCGCGATCGCGGTCAGGCCGCCGTAGATCGCGCCGAGGGTGGAGACGTGCCGGTGTTCGACGTGTTCTTCCCACCAGTCGTAGCAGGGCCGATCCCAGAAGGCGAGCAAGTAGTCGACTGCTACGTCGATGCCGTTGCGCCAGCGTTCCAGGTCGAGGTTGTGGCGGTTCGCGTGCGTGACCACCGACCACAGCCAGATCCCGTAGCCGTCGGTCTGGAAGTCCCACCACGGGTCGGAGCCGTCTTTCCCGTCGAAGGTGAACCGGGTAGGCAACATCCGCGACTCATCCGGCTGCTCACCCCGCCGCACCTGCGCGCACAGTTCATCAACCTGTACGCGCCGGCTGTCCAGCACCCGATCCACCCAGTCATGAAACCGCCCAGCCGAAACCACGTCCCCGTACCGCGAAATCCCCTCCGCGGTAAAACTCCCATCCCGCAACCAGGCATACCCCTTGTACGCCGAGAAGGTAGGCGCCGCCGGATACGCCCCACCTTCATCCTGATACCGCGTAATCACCGCATGACTACGCACAACAAGCCCCCACAACCGCCCGAGCTCCTCCCGCCCCGGCGGACCGATCACCAGCTCCTCCGCCGCCGGCTGAGCGGCCGCCTCATGCGCTGATGGGTGAGCGGTCGACGGCTCATGCGCTGAGCGGTGGGTGGGCGACGCCTCATACGCTGAGGGGTGGGTGGGCGACGCCGCCTGTACCGACGTGGGCGGCGTGGGCCCCACCCCCAACCCCGCCCCCGAGCGGAGCGAGGGGGCGGGTGCTTTTGTGTTCTTCTGCTCTTTCACTTCTTCAGGAGGCCGTTCACCTTGGTTTGGGCGTCGGCCAGTGCTTTCTCCACCGGCTTGCGGCCGGCGGCGGCTGCGGTCAGCTCCTGGGTTACGGCGTCCTGCATCTCCTGCTGGCGCTCGATCACCGGCGGCAGGACCGGCGACTCCAGGGCGGTGAAGACAGCCGCGCGGTTGGCCGGCTTCGGCTGGTCCAGGTACGACTTCAGCTTGCTCTCGTCCGCGATCGGCGGCAGCTCCCACGACGACGCCAACCGGGTCTTCGTCGTCTCATCGGACGACGACAGGTACGTGATCCACTTCTGCGCGGCGCTCGCGTTCTTGGAGGCTGCGTTCACCACCAGCCCGTTCGCGAACATCGCGGACGCCTTCTTCGTGTTCCCCGGCTCGACCACCACATCCCAGTCGAACTTCGCGTCCGCGAGCGCCGAGAACATCCAGATCCCGGTGTGCCACATCGCCAGCTTCCCGGACTTGAACAGCTTCGAGTCGAAGTCCGGCGTGCCGGCCCCGTCCGCCTCGGTCGGCATCGTCTTGCCGACCTTCCCGATCAGGAAGTTCGCCGCCTCGACCCCCTGCGGCGAGTTGAACGTCGCGGCGGTCCGGTCGGCGTTCAGGAACTCCCCACCGTTCTGCGCCAGCACCTTGTAGAACTCGTTGTACGACACCGGCTGGTAATCGCCCCAAGTCTTCGTTGCCTTGTTGGTCAGCTTGGTCGCCGCCGCCTGCTCGTCCTTCCAGGTCCAATCAGCCGTCGGCGCAGCCACCCCGGCCTGTTTGAACAGCGTCTTGTTGTAGAACAGCACGACGTTCGAGAACGATTCGGGTACGCCGTACTGCTTCCCGTCCGAGGCGAACGCGCTGTACAAGGACGGCTTGTACACCGATCCGTCCACGTCCTTCAGCTCGGCCAGCGAGCCGTTCTTCGCGTATGTCACGAAGTTCTCGTAGTTCAGCTCGAAAGCGTCGGCCGCGGTGCCACCAGCGACAGCGGTCTGCAGCTTGGTGAAGTAGTCGGCGTACGGGACCGTCTCGACCTGGACGGTGATGTCCGGGTTGGCGGTCTGGAACGCGTTCACGATCGCGGTCAGGTCCTTCTCGTGGCCGTCGTTGGACGAGAAGTTCATGTACCGCACCACTGCCTTGCCGTCCGGTGCCGCGGCCTCCTTGGTGGCGGAGCCCTGCCCACAGGCGGTCAGCGCAAGCGCGGCGGTCACACCGACGGCCGCGAACTTGAGAATGCGCATTCGGGACTTTCCTCTCACTTGATGCGGGAGCTACTTGGTGGGAGTTACTTGAGTCCGGTGTGGGCGACACCGGCGATGATGTGGCGCTGTGCGAGCAGGTAGACGACAGCGATCGGGACGATGGAGACGACGGAGCCCGCCATCACGACGTCCCATTGGGTGGTGAACTGACCCTGCAGCGTGGACAGGCCGAGCGGCAGCGTCATGAACTCCGGCGACCGGATCACCACCAGCGGCCAGAGGAAGCTGTTCCAGCTGCCCATGAACGCGAACACGGCGACGGTCGCGAGTGCCGGCCGGATCAGCGGGAGCGCGATCGTGGTGAAGATCCGCAGGTGACCGGCGCCGTCGATGGTGGCCGCCTCGTCCAGCTCGGTCGGTACGGCGGTGACCGCCTGCCGGAGCAGGAACACCCCGAACGCGGAGGCGATCGTCGGTGCGAGCAGCGCGAAGTACGTGTCCTGCAGGTTCAGCGTCTTCATCTCGATGAACAGCGGTACGACGAGCACCTGCAGCGGCACCATCAGCGTCGCCAGGTAGCACCCGAACACCACGTTCTTCAGCGGGAAGTGCAGCCGCGCGAACCCGTACGCGGCCATCGATCCGGTGATCAGCTGCAGCACCGTGGACGCGACCGCGATCAGCAGCGAGTTGATCAGGATGCGCCAGATCGGCATCGCGTCCAGCAACGTCCGGTACGCGTCCAGCGTCGGATTGTGCACGATCAGCTTCGGCCCGTCGGCCAGTGTTCCTTCCGGCGTGATCGAGGTGATCACCGTCCACAGGAACGGGAAGAGCATCACCGCCGCGCCGACCAGGACCGCCGCGTACAGCCAGAATTTACGCATAGTGCACCCACTTCCGCTGGCCGCGGATCTGGAACACCGTGATCACCAGGATCACCGCGAACAGGATCCAGGACAGTGCGGACGCTTCACCGGCGCGTCCGTACCGGAAGGTCAGGTCGTAGATCTGCCCGACGACCACCTGGCTGGAACCCGATGGTCCGCCGGCGGTCATCACGTACACCTGGTCGAACACCTGGAAGCCGTTGATCAGCGAGATCACCACTACGAAGAACGTCGACGGCGACAGCAGCGGCAGCGTGATCCGCGAGAACCGTTGCCAGCCGTTCGCTCCGTCCACCAGCGCGGCCTCGCGGACGTCGGACGGGATCGCCTGCAAGCCGGCCAGCAGGATCACCATCACGAACCCGAGGTCCTTCCAGGCCGACGACAGGATGACGGCCGGGAGCGCCCAGTGCGGATCGGTCCACCAACCGGGCTGCCCAAGACCGAGCGCGCCGAGGATCTGGTTGACCAGGCCGTTCGCGGGGTTGAGCAGCCACTTCCAGACGAGTGCGACGACGACCCAGCTGGTGACGACCGGCAGGAAGTACGTCGCCCGGAGGAAGGCACGGCCTTTGAGCCGCTGGTTGAGTACGAGCGCCAGGCCGAGCCCGCCCGCGTACACCAAAGGGAGGTAGCCGGCGACGTAGATGAGGGTGTGCAGGAAGACGCGGCGCGTCATCGGGTCAGTCAGCAGGTTGGTGTAGTTGTCCAGCCCGACCCACTGCATCGGCGAGATCAGGTTCCACTTGTGCAGGCTCACCCAGAGGCTGGACACCATCGGGATCAGCGTGAACACGGTCAGCGGGATCGCGCTCGGCAGCAGGAAGAACAGCACCCAGCCGAGCTTCTTCCAGCCCTGCGCGCGTCGCCCCGGTCGCGCATCCTGCTTCGCGCCCAGCCGGGCGGACGGCCGGGTCAGCGTCGGCGTACTCATGAGGCCCCCAGCCGGGCGCGTACCAGCCGGCCTTGCTCGCCGCCGTTGCCGGCGGAGTCGAACGGCGAGGCCAGTACGAGCGACGCCGCGCCCCGCGCCCACTGATCTTCGGTCCAGGGCTCGACCGCCACGGGCACGCCTTTGCGGGCCGGGAGCAACGATCGGCGGAAGGACGGTTCGAAGCCGGTCTGCCAGAACTCCCAGGCGTCCACGCCTTCACCGAGGAGCACGACCACCTCCGGGTCGACGGTGTGGATCACGCCGGCCAGCGCGCGGCCGAGTCGTTCGCCCGCGTCCGCGTACACGGCTTGGGCTTGTTCGTTACCGGTGGTTGCTGCGTGCAACAGGTCGGCGAGGGTGCCGCGCCGGGTGAGTACGCCGCGGTCGTGGGCGGTGCGGAGCAGGGCGTCGGCGCCGATGTACGCCTCCAGGCATCCGGTCGACCCGCAGGTGCAGCGCGGGAGCTCGGCGCCGGTGTCCCAGACGGGAAGGTGGCCGATCTCGCCGGCGCCGCCGTTCGCGCCGCGGTAGATGGTTCCGTCGACGACCATGCCGCAGCCGATGCCGCGGCCGATCGTGACGACCAGGTAGGACGAGTGCTCGCGGCCGATCCCGTACAACCGTTCGGCCGCGGCGAGGGTGTTCACGTCGTTGTCGACCAGCACCGGCGTACCGACGGTGTCGGTCAGCTTGGACCGGTTGACGCGCTGTGCGACGGCCTGCCGGAGGATCGGGCCGACCTGGGCGGCGCGCCAGCCGAGGGTCGGTGCATCGACGATCCCGGAGGCCTGGGTGTCGACGGAGCCCGGTACGCCGACGCCGACGCCGAGGAGCTCGCCGTCGAGGACCGCTATCTCGGTGGTGAGGATCTCGCCGAGCCGGTCCAGCGCATTCGTCGCGCCCGGGTCGAAGTCGTGCGAGCTGCTGGATCGGACGCTGCCGTCCAGCTCGACCGTCACCACGGCGACGTGGTCGGCGGTGACTTTCGCGCCGAGCGCGACGCCGGTGCGGCCGGCCAGACCGAGCAGCCGGGCCGGGCGGCCGCCGCTGGACGGGACCGACTCGAGCTCCTCGACGATGCCGCGGGCGATCAGGTCCTTGGTCACCTGCGTGACGGTGGCGGGACTGAGCCCGAGGTCGCGGGCAATCGCGGTCCGCGACGTCGGCCCCCGCGTACCGAGCAGGGCGACAACCCCCGCCGGCACCAACTCACCCCTGGGACTCTGACCACTCACCCGACTGCCTCCGGACTTCCTTCGCCGACGACCCACCAGCTGTCTTTGACTTGCTTCGCCGGCAACCCACCAGCTGCCGCGACTTCCTTCATGACTAAATTTAGTCAAAAAATAAGCAGGTGGGCGAGGGGTTGTCAAGACCCACGGCGACCACCCGTCAGTTGCCACCCGCCCGGCCCGGACGTCGTGCTCCTTGTCGCAGTCCTCCCCAAACCGGTTTGGGGAGGAGCGGGGCGTAGATCGGGGAGTGCTGCTGTCTGATTCGGGTAGTGGGGCGCCCCAAACCGGTTTGGGGGCTCTGCGAGCGGGCGGTGGTGTGGGTGGGCGGTGGCATGGGGGTGGTGGCTGGGTGACGTGGGTGGTGTGGGTGAGGTCTTGACCGGTGAGGTTTGGCGGCGATACCGTCCCGGCACTTACTTCGGTGACCTTAGGAAGTGGCCGCATGCAGCCGGTCCGGGTGGGCAGCAAGGAACTGATCCGGGAGATCAACTCCTCGCTGCTGCTTGCCGAGCTGCGGGCCGGTCTGTTGTCGCGCACCGAGCTGGCCAAACGCACCGGCCTGAGTCTGCCGACCGTCTCCGAAATCGTCGCCGAGCTGCTGCAGCGCGGGGTCGTCGAGGAGCGTGAGACCGCGCTGTCCGGCGGCGGACGCAAGCCGGTCCTGCTCGCGTTGAAGGCCGATGCCGGTTTCGTCATCGGCATCAAAGTCACCGAGACCCGCGTGATCGGCGTCCGCACGGACCTGAACGCCGGCATCGTCGCCCGGGCGACCGCGGCGGTCCCATCCGATGACGTCCCGACCGTAGTCCGCGCCATCACCAAACTCGTCCGCGCCCTCCGCCCGAAGCCCGCCCCGGCGGGGTCAGCCAGGGCGCAGGCGTCCGGGCCTTTGTACGGGGTTGGGGTCGGTTTGGCTGGTGTGGTTGATCGGGCCAGTGGGGTGGTTCGGCATGCGACGTACGCGGATTGGCGGGATGTTGATCTCGCCGGGCTGCTGGAGGGCAAGCTCGGCGTACCGGTGGTGGTCGACAACGACGTCAACACCCTGGTGGCGAACGAGCAGTGGTTCGGCGCCGGCCGCGGCGTGTCCGACATGGCCGTGGTCAGCATCGGCCGCGGTATCGGGCTCGGCATGGTCCTGGACGGCCGGCTCTATCGCGGTGCCGGCGGGGGTGCCGGCGAGTTCGGGCACCTGAAAGTTGCCGATGGCCCCGATTGTGCGTGTGGCGGGCGCGGTTGTCTGGAGGCGGTGATCGGCGGGCCGGCGATTCTGGCGCGGACCGGTCAGCGCACGCTGGACGACGCCGCCGCGTTGGCGCGGTCCGGTGATGCCGGCGCGCGAGCCGTGTTCGACGAAGTCGGCCGGATCCTGGGGACGGCCGTCGGAAACCTGGTCAACCTCCTGAACCCGAAGCTGATCGTCCTCGCCGGGGAGGGGACGCGGGCCGCCGAACTGATCCGGCCCGGCTTCGACGCAACGTTGCGCAGTTCCGTCTTCGACGGTCTTCAGCGAGACCTGGAGATCGTCGTGGACGAGTGGGACGACGAGGCCTGGGCGCGCGGCGCCGCGGGCCTGTTCCTGGGCGAGCTCTTCCAGCCGAACCTGCGACCGGACGAGGCCGGCCGCCCTTCCCTGACCGCACGCTCCGCCAGCTGAAACCCGACCCCGGCCCCGTCCGGCCGGACACAGAAGTGAGGCAGTCGATGCGTCATGCCGTCATGTCCAGAAACAGGTGGGTCGCCGCGCTCCTGGTGCTCGCGGCCGTCCTGTTCCAGTTCGCCCCGGCGCCGGCCTGGGCGGGCACCCTCACCGGGGTGTTCCACGCGCCGTACGGCGCCGACGAGCTCTACAACACGCAACCGACCGAACGCGCGCCGCGGGACCCGATGGCCGGCCAGGCCGTCGAGCTCAAGGCGACCACCTGGCCGATCTCGAGCGGTCAGACCCTGTGGGTCACCTGGACCAAGAACGGCGTGAACCAGACGCCGATCGGGGCCGCGTTCGACTACAACAGCGGCAACAACACGTACTGGAAACTCAATCTGGGCACATTCGCCCGCGGCGACCAGATCACGTACACCGTCAACGCGGATGTGGACGGTGCCAACCAGAAGTCGACCGGCCCGTTCTCGTTCTCGGTGACGTCGTTCAGCGGTGCCGGCAACGTGACCGGGTTCGTGAACAACGGCTCCAGCGTGGACGTGACCACCACGGACACGGCCGGGAGCTTCACGCCGAAGATCCGGTTCGCGTTCCCGGCGCTGGATCGGTTCCATGTGCAGGTCGCGCCGAAGGGCAGTGGGCTGAACATCACCGGCAGCACGTCGTACACGGTGACCGACAGCGCGTCGACGCTGACGCTCGCGACCACGAAGGTCGTGGTGAAGATCCAGAAGTCGCCGTACCGGGTCGCCGTCTACAAGGGGGACGGGACGACGCTGATCGCGCGGCAGTACGATCCGGCGACCTTCCGGAACACGGGCTGGGCGAGTGATGGCGGTTCGAGTGTCACCAAGATCGAGGATCACTGGCTGAGTCCGGCGGGGGAGCGGTTCGAGGGGCTCGGTGAGCGGTACGACGCTCTCGATCAGCGCGGTAAGGACGTCCACAACTACGTGTACAACCAGTACCAGGATCAAGGGCCGACACATCGTACGTACCTGAGCGTGCCGTTCTACACGAACTCGGCCGGCTACGGCATCTACGTACCAAGTACCCGCTACTCGATCTTCAACCTGTGCACGTACCTCAGCGACATGGCCGGCTTCACCGTCGACACCGGCGGTGCGGCGGCGTCGACGGCTGACTACTACTTCTTCACGGGCACCCGCGCCGAGATCATCGACCAGTACACGGCGACCACCGCGCGGCCGGAGCTGCCGCCGAAGTGGGCGTTCGGTCTGTGGGGTTCGGCCAACGAATGGAACACCCAGGCCGAGGTGACCGCCGAGCTGGCGAACATGACCTCGAACAGCATCCCGCACACCGCGATGGTGCTGGAGCAATGGAGTGATGAGGCAACGTTCTACTTGTGGCACGGGGCAACGTACACGCCGAAACCGGGCAGTCAGGCGCTCACGTACTCCGATCTGTCCTTCCCGGCCGGTGGCGAATGGACCGACCCGAAGGCGATGGTCACGGCCGCGCACAACCAGGGCGTGAAGATGGTGCTCTGGCAGATCCCGGTGCTGAAACAGGACTTCGATACGAACCCATCCACTCCACCGCAACAGCACATCAACGACCGAGACTATGCCGTTGCCCAGGGCTACGTACTTGGCGATGGTGCCGGCGGCCCGTACCGGATTCCGGCGGGGCAGTGGTTCGGCAACAGTACGGTGCCGGACTTCACCAGCACCGCCGCGTCGAACTGGTGGATGAGCAAGCGGGCGTACCTCTTCGACGACATCGGCATCGACGGATTGAAGACCGATGGCAGTGAGGCGGTGTTCGGGCGGAACGTGACGAGCGCGAGCGGCAAGAAGGGCGACGAGCTGCACAACCAGTACCCGAACGAGTACACCCGGGCGTACAACGATCTGGTCCAGACGAAGAAGGGCAGTCAGGGCACGCTGTTCAGCCGGGGTGGTACGTCGGGCGCGCAGGCGAACTCGATCTTCTGGGCCGGTGACCAGGCCTCCACGTTCGACGCGTTCCAGCAGGCCGTCCGCGCTGGTCAGAGCGCCGGACAGTCGGGTGTGCCGTTCTGGTCGTGGGACCTGGCCGGCTTCACCGGTACGTTCCCGAGCAGCGAGCTGTACTTGCGGTCGGCGGCGCAGGCGACGTTCGCGCCGATCATGCAGTACCACTCGGAGAAGTCGAACCCGAGCCCGTCCGAGGCGCGTACGCCGTGGAACGTGCAGGCGCGGACCGGTGACACCAGTGTGCTGCCGACGTTCCGCAAGTTCGCCAACACCCGGATGAACCTCGTTCCGTACCTCTACACCGAGGCGAAGAACGCGTCGACGACCGGGCTGCCGATGATGCAGTCGATGAGTGTCGCGTACCCGAACGACACCACCGCGGCGGCGCAGGACCAGCAGTACATGTTCGGCCGGCAGTTGCTGGTGGCACCGATCACGACGCAGGGTGCGACCAGCAAGAACGTCTACCTGCCGGCGGGTGAGTGGTACGACTTCTGGAACGGCGGCCGTGCGCAGGGCGCCGGCACGAAGGTGTACAACGCGGGTACGAGCACGATTCCGGTGTACGCGAAGGCGGGCGCGATTGTCCCGCTGAACCTGAACGCGAACTACGAGCTCGGCGGGAACATCGGCAACAGCGTCGACACGTACACGAACCTTGCCTTCCGCATCTACCCGTCCGGAACGACGAGCTACGGGTACTTCGAGGACTCGGCGAACCAGACCCGGACCGTCACCTCGACGGAGAACTTCGCCGGGCACCAGGTCACGGTCAGCGTCCCGCCGTTGAGCACCAAGAGCACGCTGCAGGTGGCCTCGTCGAAGCCGTCGAGCGTGACGAAGGACGGCGTCACGATGACCGCGCACGCCACCCTGGCCGCGCTGCAGTCGGCGACCGAGGGCTGGTACTGGGATCCGGTTCAGCAGCTCACGCTGGTCAAGACCACGTCGGGTACGACGGCGCGGTCGGTCGTCCTGAACGGGGTCGACAAGGCGGCGTACGAGGCCGAGTTCGGGACCAACACCGGTACGACAACCAACACCGACCACCCGGGCTACACCGGGACGGGTTTCGTCGACGGTTTCGAAACCGCCGGTGACGCGGTCTCGGTCGACACGCAGGCCGACGTGACCGGTTCGCATGTCCTGAAGTTCCGGTACGCAAACGGTGCCGCGACCGCCGCGACCCGGACGATTCAGGTCGACGGGGTCACGGTCGGGACGCTCAACCTGCCAAGCACCGGCAACTGGGATACCTGGGGGACTGCGACGCTGACGACCAATCTGAATGCCGGTAAACGGGTGATCAAGGCGCTGTATGCGTCCGGTGGAATCAATCTCGACAACGTGACGGTGGCGCGACCATGAAACGAATAGCTGCTTTCATCCTGCTGATTCCACTCCTGGTCGTCCTCCCGACCCAAACCGCACAGGCGGTCGTTCAGCGGGTGCAGTTCTTGGCCGGAGGCAACTACCTGGTGGTGGAGTTCCTCGACGATGATCTCGTCCATTTCGAAATGGGCACCGGAAGCGGGCCCGGTACCGGATCGCCGTTGTTCACCACCACCCAGATCGCGAAAACCAACTATTCCGGTCCGACGAGTTTGACCCAGTCGGGTGGCGTACTGACCACGCCGGGTCTCAAGGTCGATGTCAACACGACGACGTTGTGCGCGACGGTGTACGACACCACCCGTACGCCGCAGTTATTGCTCAACACGACGTGTCCGCGCAACCTGAGTCAGGCCTGGAAAGGGCTCAGCTTCACCAAGTCCTCGATGCAGAACGCGTACGGGCTGGGGGAGCAGTTCTTCATGGGCGGAAGCGCCGACGGCGACTGGGTCGGCCGCCAGCGTACGCCGGGTGGGAACTACGGCAACGCGATGGTGTACGACACCGACAACGGACCGGTCGGCAATGCGCAGATCCCGGTGTTGTTCGCGGTCGGTGCGAACAATGCGAACTACGGAATGTTCGTCGACCAGGTCTACAAGCAGCAATGGGATTTGACCGGTGATCCGTGGACAATGGACACCTGGGGCGATCAGCTCCGCTGGTACGTGATGTCCGGGCCGGACCTGCCGGACTTGCGCAAGGATTATCTGGAGCTGACCGGCCGGCCGCCGGTACCGCCGAAGAAGGCCTTCGGCCTGTGGATGTCGGAATACGGCTACGACAACTGGAACGAAATCGACACCACGCTGGCGAGTTTGCGGTCGAACAAGTTCCCGACCGACGGCGTGATGCTGGACGTGAACTGGTTCGGTGGCGTCACCGCCGGATCGGACAACACCCGGATGGGTACGCTCGAATGGGATCCGGTCAACTTCCCGAATCCGGCGACCAAGTTGGCGGCTCTCAAGAACACCAATGGTGTCGGCGTGATGACGATCGAGGAGTCGTACATCGGGAAGAACCTGCCCGAGCATTCGTCGATGGCCTCGGCCGGGTATCTGATCCGCGCCGGATGTTCCAGTTGCAGTCCGGCGTACCTGACCGGGAACGACTGGTGGGGTCGCGGCGGCATGATCGACTGGACGCAGCCGGCCGCGAGTACATACTGGCACAACACGCAGCGGCAGCCGCTGGTCGACGCCGGGGTGGTGGGGCATTGGCTCGACCTCGGTGAGCCGGAGATGTACGACAGCAACGACTGGACGGCCGGTCTGCTGGCCGGGAAGCATGCGCACGCCGACTACCACAACCTGTACAACCTGGAGTGGGCGCGCGGGATTTCGAAGGGGTACGCGGACAACGCGGTGCAGCAGCGGCCGTTCATGCTGGCCCGATCGGGTGCCGGCGGGACGCAGCGTACGGGCGCGGCGATGTGGTCCGGTGACATCGGCTCGAAGCTGACCGCGCTGGCGTCGCAGCAGAACGTACAAATGCAGATGTCGATGTCGGGGATCGACTACTTCGGGTCGGACATCGGCGGCTTCCGCCGGGAGATGCTCAACAGCGACCTGAACGAGCTGTACACGCAATGGTTCGCGAACTCGTCCTGGTTCGACGTCCCGATCCGGCCGCACACCGAGAACCTCTGCAACTGCGCCAAGACCGCGCCGGATTCGATCGGCGATGTCCCCAGCAACCTGGCGAACCTGCGGCAGCGGTACGAGCTCACGCCGTACTACTACTCGCTGGCGCACAAGGCGTACACGACCGGCGATCCGCTGACGCCGCCGCTGGTGTACCAGTACCAGAACGACCCGAACGTCCGCGAGATGGGCCACGAGAAGCTGATCGGCAAGGACCTGCTGGTGGGAGTAGTTGCCGGCGCCAACCAACGGCAGCGGGACGTGTACCTGCCGGCCGGGACGTGGTTCGACTACTACAACAACACCAAGACCGTCAGCACCGGGCAGAACCTGACCAACGTACCGCTCTGGCGGAACGGGAAGTTCCAGCTCCCGGCGTACGCCCGGGCCGGGGCGATCATCCCGAAGATGTACGTCGATGACCAGACGATGAACGTGGCCGGAAAGCGCGCTGATGGGAGTACACGGAACGAGCTGGTCGCGCGGGTCTTTGGTGACGCAACCGCCTCGTCCTTCACGCTGGCCGAGGACGACGGCAGCACGGTCGGGTATCAGACCGGTAGCAAGCGGACGACCGAGCTGACCCAGCAGGTGTCCGGCAGCACGGCGACGGTCGGCATCGCGGCGGCCTCCGGTACGTACACCGGCGCTCCTTCGTCGCGATCCAACGTCGTGGAGCTGGTCGCGGACACGCAGGCGTCAGCGGTGTCGTTGAACGGGACGGCACTGACGCAGTACGCGAACAAGGCAGCCTTCGACGCGGCGACCAGCGGCTGGTACAACGCCGGCGGCAACCTCATCGTCGCGAAGTCGGCGTCGCTGGCAGTCAGTACAGCCAAGACCTTCACGTTCACCCTCGGCCAGGCCGTCGTCTCGAAAACCTTCAGCTGCGCGAACGGCACAACCACCGCGGGTCAGTCCGTGTACGCGGTCGGCAGCGCTCCACAACTCGGAGCATGGTCGGTGGCAAGCGCGGTGAAGCTCGCACCCACGTCGTACCCAACCTGGACCGGCACCATCACCAACCTCCCACCGAACACCACCATCGAGTGGAAGTGCATCAAACGCCAGGAACCCAACTACCCCGCCACCGCCGACCAATGGGGCCCAGACCCGAACATCTCCTTCGTGACCCCAGCGACCGGCAACGGCGGAACAACAAGCGGAGGTTTCTGAGCTAGCGACCGCAGCGACGCCCACCCCAATCCAACGGGGTGGGCGTCGTTATTTGCGGCGCGGACTTCTTGACCAGTTGTTCGGGTTGCGGCTAATCTCTCCGCACAGATGACCTAGGACCTAAGTGCTAGGAGAGCGAGCCCGATGAAGCTGAAGGTAGCCAAGGTCGACCGCGTGATGGTGAACGTGCCGTTCCGCGACCGGGTCCGGCCGTGGAACGAGTTGCTGGTCGGTCAGTTCGGTGTCGTCGAGATCGTCCGGGTCGAGTCGACCACGGGACACGTCGGGTACGGCGAGACGTTGATCCACTACACCTGGCAGACGGTGTCGGAGCAGGCGGTGGTGCGCACCGTCGGCGCGGACGCGGTCGGCCTGCTCGCGGACGACAGCCTCGGTGCCGGCTTGCAGATGGCGCTGTACGACCTGGTCGGCCACGCACTCGAGGTGCCGATGTGGAAATTGCTCGGCCAGCCGATGGTCCGCGACCGGGTACCGATCTCCTGGTGGAACACCAAGATGCCGGCGAAGCTGCTGGCCGCGGAGGCCGAGGACGCGCTCCGGGAGGGCTACCGCGCGCACAAGATCAAGGCCCGGCCGTGGTTCGACGTCCGGGAGCAGGTTGCCGCGATCGCCGCGGTCACCCCGGAGTCGTACGCGATCGACATCGACTGGAACGGGATGCTGCGGACCCCCGGTGAAGCTGTTCCGGTCCTCCGCGAACTCGACCGCGAACCGCGCACCGGCCTGTACGAATCGCCGGTCAAGCAAACCGACATCGCGGGCATGGCCGAGGTACGCAGTCAGGTTGCCCGCCCGGTCGTGGAGCACTACATCGCAACCAGGTTCCCCGACTGGATCCGGGCTGACGGCGTCGACGGGTTCGTGGTCTGCCTGGCCGGTCCGCCGGGGATCATTGCCCAGGGCCTGCAGTGCGCGGTGTTCAACAAGGAGTTCTTCCTCCAGATCGTCGGTACGGGCCTCACCACCGCCTACACCATCCACTTGGGCGCGGTACTGACCCATGCGCGGATGCCGTCCGTCACCTGCCTGAACGTCTACGCGGACGACCTGCTGGTGCATCCGTTGGCGATCTCGGACGGGTTCGCCGAGGTACCGACGGCGCCGGGCCTCGGGATCGAAGTGGATCTCGACGCGATCGAGCGGTACCGGATGGACGCGCCGTACCTGAACGTCTTTCCGCGGAAGCTGCTGACCGTCCAGTTCGGGGACGGCCGGCGCCGGTGCTACTCCGACATCCATCAGCTGTGGCGGGACTGCCGCGAAGCAGGTGCCCTGCCGGTCCAGGATCGCGGCGCGACGCTCGACCTCGAGACCGACGACGGGTCCGGCGACTTCGACACCCGCTACCGAGCGGCACAGACCTGGCCGTACTGGCTCTGACCGCCACCTTCACGCTCCGCTCGCCCCCCACGCTTCTCTCACCGCCTTGACAGGAGTATTGACATGGCCAAACCCGATCAGCCCCGAACTTCGCGCCGTCGCGCGATCCTCGCTGCCGCCGCGGCGGTCCCGGCGGCAGCGAGCGCCAATCTGCTGCTGACCCCCGGTACCGCGCTCGCCACCACCACCGGCGAGACCTTGGTGGCCATCACCATCGCCGAGCTCAGGGCGATGACCGCGGTCACTCCCGGCGAGTACTACTACCTCGTCGACAAGCTCCGCGAAGGAACCTTCAGGTACGACCCAACGGACACCACGTCCGCGGACAACGGCGGCACGGTACTGGTGTCCGCGGGCGGCGGGCGCTACAAGCGGACCGATCAGGGTCCGCTCGACGTCAGGTGGTTCGGCGCGACCGGTGATGGCGTCACCGACGACACGGCTGCGATCCAGGCGGCGATCGTGGCGGCGCAGATCCCGCGGACGAGCTTCTCACCACTGCAGGCCGACGCCGTCCACATCCCCGTCGGCCGGTACATCATCAGCGCCCCGATCCTGATCGATCCGGCGAAGAAGGGCATCCGGATCTTCGGCGACGGGATGAACCAGACCCGGCTGGAGTCGAAGGCCGGCATCCCGCAGTTCGAGGCGATCTTCCAGTTCTCCTCGGACACCGTGATCGGCGTCAACTTCGAGTTCTCCGATCTGATGATCTTCGACGGGACCTCGGCCCCGGCCACCAAGACAGTGCGGTTCGGGATCAAGGCGCCGCGGATCACCTCCAGTACGTTCCGGCGGATCAACTTCGGCAAGCTCGCACAGGCCGGTCTCGCGCTCAGCTACGGCTGGACCAACAACATCGAGGACTGCCGGTTCTCCGCGACGTACGACGGTATCCGCGCGCTCCCCGGCGGCCAGCTGAATCAGCTGAACATCTTCCAGTGCGATTTCGAGGGCTGTACGAACATCGCGATCAACTTCTTGCAGGGCGGCGGGTACGGGATCACGATCACCGGGTGCACGATCGAGAGCACCGGGCAGTGCGGGATCTACCTGTGGCCGTCGGGCTCGGTGGAGATCTCGAACAACTATTTCGAATTCAACGCTGCCCAGCCGTATGTGTTCACGGCACCCGCGCTGTCGGTCCGCGCGCACATCGTCATCAACGGCGGCGGCGTGGTGGACCGGGTCGCGTCGGACTATCCGTGCGGACCGATCCGGATCGTCGAGAACCTGGTGTCAGTCGGCGAGATCGCCGAGCCGAACTATTTCGTCGCCTGTTTCGCCGGGTTCGCCGGCACCGAGATCGCGTCGAACACGATCATGAACGCGAAGAACCCCAGGACGACGACCGTGCTGCTGACCGGGACCAGCGCCACCGGCGACGGTGCGCGGGTGGACAACCTGTCCATGCGGGCGAACGACAAGTCCTGGGCCGTCGAGCAGACGGCCAACAAGGTCATACCGCTCGAGGTGCTCAACCTGCAGGCGGCGACGAGTACGTTGCACAACGCGGCGATCGAGGGCGTGGTGCGCAGGAACTACGCGGCCGATCCGGCCGCGTTCACGGTGGTCGGTACGCGATCCGGCGGCTCGTTCACGGCAACAGGCGCCAAGTACCGGACGGACCCGGTGTACCGGCTGACGGGGAGTACGGCGACCAACTTCTGGGGCCCGACTGTCGACTTGGCCGTGAACCCGGAGCTGGCCGGCAAGTACGTGTACTTCGCCTGCTGGGTCCGTAGCGGCTCGACGACCGCCGGCCCGGTACTCACGACCGGGCAGCTCGGTCCGCAGACAACGGCCGCGGCCGGTACGACCGACTGGCGGCAGATCTCGTACGTGGACAAGCTGCCGGCCAGCGGGACAGTCACTTTCGGCCTCGGGATGAACGCGGGCACCGCGGCCGGGACCGTGGACGCGGCCGGCTTCGTGCTGGCCGAAGTCGGCGTCCGGTTCGACCAGGTCTGAGCAGGAGGGAACCGAAGTGGCGATGACCAGTGAACGGGTGCTCGGGAAACGAGTCGTACCAGCGGCGCGCCGCCGCGTGCGGTTGAGCCCGTTCGAACGATCCCGCCGGCGGATGCTGCTGCCGTTCCTGGCGCCGTCGTTGCTGATCTACCTGTTCATCATGGTCGTCCCCACGCTCTTCACGCTGTGGCTGAGCTTCAACAAGTGGGCCGGCAGCGGGCCGATGACATTCGTCGGCGGTGAGAACTACGTCCGGATGTTCCGCGATCCGGTCTTCAAGTCGTCGTTCGTGAACACGTTCCTGATCGTCTTCGGCGTCGGTGCCGGGGTGTTCCTGGTCAGCTTCGGGCTGACGATGCTGCTCCAGGACATGGTCGGGCGGAAGTTCGTCCGCGCGGTGATCTTCTTCCCGACCCTCGTACCGGGGATCGTGATCTCGATTCTGTGGGGATTCCTGTTCGACGCCGAGGGCCTGGTCAACAAGGTGCTGATGGCCATCGGCGTCGACAGTCCGCCGCAGTGGCTGGCGACCGGCAACGCGTTCAAGACCATCATGATCGGTTTGGTGTGGCTCAGCTCCGGCGGGTACACGGTGATCTTCATGGCGGCCGCCGACCGGATCCCGCGGATGTACTACGAGGTCGCCGAACTGGACGGGGCGAACTCGTTCCAGCGCTTCCGGTACGTGACCGCGCCGATGATGTGGGACGTGGTCGGAGTGTGCATGGTGCTCTGGATCGTCGGCGCGCTGAAGGTCTTCGAGTTCCTGCTCACCTTCTCCGGCGCGACCGGGCAGCTCCCGTCGACCGAGTTGTGGAACTTCTCCATGTACTCGTACGCGACCGCGTTCTCGTCCGAGGGTGAGGCCGGGTTCGGGATCGCGTCGGCCTGCGCGATCCTCCTGCTGCTGCTGACCGTGATCCTGACCGTGCTGGTCCGCCGCGTCACCCAGCGGCGCGACGCCATCGACTACTGATCGGCGACTCAGATGACCTCCACACTGCTGCAACGGCCGGTGACCTCGCCGCGTCCGCGCGTACCCGGCCGGGTACGGCGGAGCAGAGGGCTGCTCTTCTACGTCGCGCTGCCGGCGGCCTGGTCGCTGGCCGTCTTCGACATCTTCATCGTGGTCTGGCTGTTCGTCAGCTCGCTGAAGACCACCCGGGAGGTGTTCGACAGCCCGTTCGGGCTGCCGAGTTCACCACAGTGGCAGAACTACCAGGTGGCCTGGGAGTCGGCCAAGTTCGGCGAAGGCGTCGGGAACTCTCTGCTGCTGGTGTTCGTGTCCGGCATCGCCACGTTGCTGATCGCGGCGCCGGCCGCGTACGTGCTCAGCCGCTTCCAATGGCGACTGTCCGGCGCCACGACGGTGTTCTTCGCGATGGGCCTGGGGATTCCGGCGCAGACGCTGTTCATACCGCTGTTCGTTGCCCTGGACAAGCTTCACCTGGTGAACACGATGACCGGGTTGATCATCGTGTGTACCGGCACCGGCATCCCGTTCGCGGTGTTCTTCCTGACCGCCTTCTTCGCCTCGTTGCCGAAGGAACTCGAGGAGGCGGCCGCCATCGACGGGTGCAGTCCGCCGTACACGTTCTGGCGGATCATGCTGCCACTGACCAGGTCCGGCCTGCTCACCCTCTTCGTCCTGCAGGCGATCGGGCACTGGGGCGAAACGCTGTTCGCGCTGATCCTGCTCCAGGACAAGACCACGATCTCGCTGTCGTTGCTGCGGTTCATGCAGACCATGCAGTACAACGGCGCGCAGTGGTCGGTCCTTTTCGCCGGCATCGGCATCATCGTGATCCCGCTCGTCCTGCTCTACCTGTGGATGGGGTCGCGACTCATCGAAGGCATCGCGTCGGGTTACGGCAAGTAGCCCGGCACCGACTGAAAGGCACGATCGTGGCGTACAAGAAATGGCCGGCGGCGGTGGTCTCGGTCGCTGTCGTGGCCTCGGCGCTGACCGCCTGCGGCGGCAGTTCCCAGGCCGGCGGTGGGGGCAAGCAGTTCACGCTGTGGAGCATGTGGTCCGAGGGCGAGCCGAACCAGAAGCTGATGGCGGCGGCGATCGCCGACTTCCAGCAGTCCACCGGGATCCACGTCAACGTGAAGTGGAAGGGCCGGAACCCGGTCAAGGCATTGCAGCCGGCACTGAACACCGACAACGTACCGGCCGACCTGGTCGACTCGAACAACGCCGAGCTGGTGAACACGCTGGCCACCACCGGCGACGCCGAGGACCTGAGCAAGGTGTACGACGTGACCGTGCCGGACGAGAGCCGTACCGTCGGAGCGACTGTCGGTTCCGCCTACCGCGAGCTGGCGACACCGGTCGGCGGGAAGGCGCCGGTGATGGTTCCGTACCAGGTCTCCACGACGGCGTTCTTCTACAACGGGAAGAGGTTCCCGGACCTCGCGAAGGCTGCGCCGGTCAAGTGGGACGACCTGCAGAAGGTGCTCGACACCCAGAAGGCGCAGGGTACGAAGCCGCTCGCGCTGGACGGAAGCATTCCGAGCTACAGCATGTACTACCTGAACATGTTCACGCTGGCGCTCGGCGGTGACAGTGCGTGGGTCGACGCGATCCGGGACAAGACCGGGAACACGTGGAAGCAACCCGCCTATCTCGAGGCCGCCAAGCGGGTCCAGGCCCTCGCCGGCGGCGGCTACTTCTCGGCCGGCTACGACGCGTCGAAGTTTCCGGCGCAGCAGCAGAAGTGGGCCAGCGACAAGGCGGACTTCATCTTCGGTGGCACCTGGCTGCCGCGGGAGACAGCGCCGTACGCGGCTGACGGATTCCAGTACCGCTCGTTCGCGTTCCCCGCGGTCGGGGCCAAGCCGGCGCCGCCGCTGACAGTCTCGCTGATCGGATTCGCGATCCCGGCCAAGGCGAAGCAGAAGGAGAACGCGGAGAAGTTCGTGTCGTTCTTCCTGCAGAAGAAGTACCAGGAGAAGGTCGCGTCCGAGGCGGAGGAGATTCCGGTCAGTGCCGACGTGGCGGCGGCGCCGGAGGTGGCCGATGTGAAGAAGGTGCTCGACACCGGGCGGGTGCAGAAGCTGCGCGCCGGTCCTGAGTTCTCCGACTTCCAGACGAAGGTGCTGTTCGCGCTCGACGACCAGCTGGTGTTCGGCAAGATCGACGCCGCGACCTTCATCGAGAAGATCTCCGCCCAGACCGCCGAGTACTGGAAGGCGCACGGCTGAGGATGGAACTGCATGTCGAAGTCCTGATCGTCGGCGGCACCACCGGCGGTGTCGCCGCCGCCCAGGCCGTGGCCGACCCGCGCTGGGGATCGTCCGGCGCGCGCGTCCTGCTGGTGTCCGCGGACAGCTGGCTCGGTGGGCAGCTGACCAGCCAGGGCGTACCGGCTGATGAGCACGCGTGGATCGAGCATCGCGGGTCAACGGCCTCGTACCGGCAGTGGCGTACGCACGTGCGGGAGTGGTATCGCACGCATCGGAAGCTGACGGACGAGGCGGCGGGCCGGTCAGAGCTGAATCCCGGTCAGGGCACGGTGAGCCCGATCTGCGCCGAGCCCGCGGTCATCGCCTCGATTCTTGACGGGGTCGTGGCTGGGTCGAGCGTGTGGCGCGGGTGGGTGCCTACTTGGGTCGAGTCCGCCCACGACAAGATCACCGCGGTCGAGTTCACCGGCCCCGGCGGCGAGGTTCGTACCGTGACGGCCGACTATGTCCTGGATGCCACCGACGAAGGCGAGCTGCTGCCGCTCGCGGGGGCGGAGTATGTGGTTGGGGCTGAGGCGGATACGGGCGAGCCGCACGCGGAAACGGTAGCGAGCCTGGAGGTGCAGCAAGCGATCACCTGGTGTGTGGCGCTGGAGCGGCGGCCGGGGGAGGACCACACGATCCAGCGCCCGGCCGGGTACGAGCGATGGGCGAGCGTACGCCCGGAGGGATGGCCCGACAGGCAGTTCTCGCTGACCGTGCCGCATCCGTGGACGCTTGAGGCGCGCCGGTGGGACCTGTTCGCGCCCGAGCCGGCGGCGAGTTTGTGGCGGTTCCGGCGGATTCGGTACGGCGGGCACTACCGGGAGCCGACCACCGAGATCTCGTTGCTGAACTGGCCGCAGCTCGACTATCTCGGCGGCCCGGTCGTCGACGTGCCCGATGACGTCCGGCAGCGGCGGCTGGCGGAGGCGAGGGAACAGACGCTGTCGTTCGTGTACTGGTTGCAGACGGAGCTTGGGCATCCGGAGTTGCGGCCGTACGGCCCGGCGATGGGTACGGCGGACGGCCTGGCGCGCGGGCACTACGTACGCGAGGGGCGTCGGCTGCGGGCGTTGACGACCGTGACGGAGAACCACATCGGCGTCGCAGCACGTACGGGGGTGGTCGGCGCGCACCGGTTTGCGGATTCGGTCGGGATCGGGGCGTACCGGATCGACCTGCATCCGACACCGTCCGGGCGGAACTACGTGGACATCGCCACGTATCCGTTCCAGATCCCGTTGGGCGCGCTGCTGCCGGTACGCATCGGCAACCTGGTGGCGGCCGGCAAGTGCCTGGGGACGACGCATATCGCGAACGGTGGCTGTCGCGTGCATCCGGTCGAGTGGAACGTCGGGGAGGCAGCCGGTACGCTCGCGCGCTTCTGCGTCGAGCACAAGGCGCAACCGCGGCAGGTTTCGGCCGACGAGGCGATCCGGAGCCGGTATCAGGAGTACCTTCGCCGTCGGGGGATCGACCTCGAATGGCCCGACGAGTACGCAGAGCAAGAGGTGTGAGATGAATGTCTACCTTGTCCTCCGGCCGGCTTCGCGCTTCGGCGGCGATCGGTGACCGCGCTCGGGGTGATCGGCTACGGCAACCGGGCGGGCAACGTGCTGCACGTGCTGCGGGAGGCGGACCCCAGGGTGTCCATTGCAGCGGTCGCGGACCCACACGCCGATCACGGCCGGGCGCCGGACGCTCGGTGGTTCGACTCGGCCGAGGACATGCTGGCCTCGGTTGCATTGGACGGCGTGTTGATCGGTACGCGCTGCGACCTGCATGCGCCGATGGCGGCGACCGTACTGCGGCGTGGGCTGCCGTTGTTCTTGGAGAAGCCGGTGGCGATCGACCGGGATCAGCTCACCGAGCTTCGGCGCGCGGCCCTGGGTGCTTCCGCTCCGGTCGTGGTGTCCTTTCCGCTGCGGATGGCGGCTGTGATCCGCCGGGTGAAGGCGCTGCTGGAGGCCGGCGCGATCGGTGAACTCGGTCAGGTGCAGGCGGTCAACAACGTGCCTGAGTACGGGGTGGAGGCGTACTACCACGGCTGGATGCGGGACGAGGCGATCACCGGCGGTCTGTGGTTGCAGAAGGCGACGCATGATTTCGACTACCTGAACTACCTGGTCGGCGCGCAGCCGGTCGAGGTCACCGCCTTGGAGTCGAAGACCTTCTTTCGCGGAGACCAGCCGGCTGGATTGTTGTGCCGGGATTGCGAGCTGGCGGGGGATTGCCCGGAGAGTCCGGTGAATGTCGCCGCGCGGGACGACTTGGTGGGGAACGTTCCGCCGGAGGCGTGGCGGTGCGCGTTCGGAGTTGACACCGGGAATCATGATTCGGCCAGTGCGATTGTCCGGTACGAGTCCGGGGTGCAGGTCGCGTACTCGCAGAACTTCTATTCGCGGAAGGGTGCCGCGCGGCGGGGTGCGACGCTGATCGGGTATCGGGGGACGCTGCGCTTCGACTTCTACTCCGGGGTGATCGAGGTCGAGGATCATTTCACCGGTGCGGTCCGGAAGGAGCAGACGAGTACGGAGGAAGCGCACTTCGGCGGTGACGCCGCGATGGCGGCGGCGTTCCTGGCCGCCTGCCGCGGCGAGCAGAACGACAGCTCGCCGTTGTCGGCCGGGATTCTGAGCGTGGCGATGTGCTTGGCGGCGCGCGAATCCTGCCGGACCGCGCGAGTGGTCCGGGTGAGCGATCAGCTGCCGGAACTGACCGCGGCGGCGGCCCGGTGAGCCTGCGCGCTGACGATCCTTCTCGGTTGGTCGATTCGCATGTGCATGTCGGGCGGTGGAAGTATCGGGAGTTCGGCGATTATCTGCCGGACATGGCGGCGGCCGGTGTCGCGGCGGCGGTGCTGGTGCAATTCGTTGGCAACACCGACAATCGGTACCTGATCGACTGCGCGGAAACCGACCCGGCCAGGTTCGCGGTCGTCGCGATGGTCGACCCTGCGGAGGCCGGCGCGGTTCGGCACGTCGACCGGCTGGCGCGCTCCGAGGTTGTGCGCGGGATCCGGTTGTGGGCGTCATCGCGAAGCACCGGCAATGACCCACTCGCGATCTGGAAAGCGATCGAAGCGAACGGCTTGGTCGCCAGCGTCCGCGGACCGCTCTCCGACCTCGCCGCTCCCGCGTTCCGGCGGATCGTCGAGGCGCTCCCGGACCTCCGGATTCGCCTGGAGCACCTGGGTTTCGCCGTCTACCACGAGCTGGAGGCGGCCGATCATCCCGACTTCGAGGCGTTTCTCCAGCTGGCGGAGTATCCACAGGTCGCGACGATGTGGGCCGGCTTCTACGCGAACAGTTCGGCACCGTACCCATACCCGATCGCGGATAGGTTTCTCCGGGCCGCAGTGCGCGCGTACGGGGCACAACGGATCACCTGGAGCGGCGACTGGAACCGTCCGGAAGTGCAGCCGGCCGAGTACGCGCAGGCAGTCGATCACGTACGCGACGCCGCCTTTCTCACCTCCGATCAAGCAGACTGGATTCTTGGCCGCTCGACGGTCGAGCTGTTCGGCCTGTCCCGACGGGTCCTGTCGTGAAGTCCTCCGGCTTGGGTGTCGGCATCATCGGTCCGGGCGCGATTGCCGCTGTCCACGCCCGAGCGGTGCTTGCTCTCGGCCACCACGTCGCCGCGGTCGCCGGTCCGGATCGCCGGCAGGCGGATGCTTTCGGCAACACATTCAGCTGCCCGCGGGTGTACGACCGAGCTGAGCAGCTGGTCGCGGACGACACCGTGGACGCGGTCATCGTCGCGTCGCCGAACCGGCTGCATGTCGAGCACACTGAGCTCGCGCTTAAAGCGGGTCGTCCGGTGCTGAGCGAGGTGCCGGTCGCAACGAGTCTGCCGGCCGCGCTGGGGTTGCAGGCGACGGCGGCCGCGGCAGATCAGTGGGTGATGGTCGCTCACACCCTGCGCTACCTCGAAGGTCCCCGCAAACTGCGGGAGCTGGTCGAGTCCGAGGGCTTCCAGATAGCACATTTGTCGGCTCGCAGGCTGCTGCGCCGCCAGACAAACACCGGTTGGACGGGGCAGCCACGGGCGTGGACAGATCAGATCTGGTGGCACCATGGCGCGCACCTGCTCGACGCGACTCTCTGGCTTCTCGATACCACCAGTGTCGAGATCAGTGGGCGGTTGGGTGGCAAGTGGGCACGTACGGGGGAACCGATGGACGCCGCTGCTGTGCTGTCCACCATGGACGGCCGGCTTGCGGGCCTCACGTTGTCGTACCACTCGCAGCTACCAGTCGACGAGTTCGTAGCAATCAACGAGAACCACACCTACCTGCTACGCGAAGGCCGTCTCGTCAACGGCGATTCCACCGTGACACCCACAGGTCTCTCACCGGCGGACGAGCTGGAAGCTGCGGTTCGCGTGCAGGACGCGGCATTCCTGCAAGCAGTCGCCAACCGTACGCGGCCGCCGATCGAACTCGCGGACGTGATGCCGACGATCCGCCTGCTTCAGCACGTACAGGATGACGCCGACCTCCAGCAGAGTCAGGGATGTGAGCGGGCTGATGCAGCGCTTTGACGGGTGGCGGGTCGTGGTTACCGGTGGCGGGACCGGGATCGGGGCGGCGGTCAGTTGCCGGTTCGCCGACGAAGGGGCCACGGTCGTGGTCGCGCAGCGTACCGCTGAAGAGGCGATCGAGGCGGTTCGTACGCTGGATGCACCTGGGCGGCGGTTGATTCCGGTGGGTGCGGATCTGGCGACCGCGGACGGGTGCCGGGAGTTGGCCGCGGCGGCGGTCGACCAGCTTGGCTCGGTGGATCTGCTGGTGAACAACGCCAGTGCCACTGGCCGGCCCGCCGTGGGGGACATCGACGACTTCGACGACGATCGGGTGGACCTGGTGATCGACGTCGGGATCAAGGCGCCGTTCCGGTTGACGCGGTTGCTGCTGCCCAACTTCGCGCCGGGTGCTGTCGTCGTCAACATCTCCAGCGTGGCGGCGTACACGGCGCAACCGCGATCGACTGTGTACGCCGCCGCGAAGGCGGGCCTGGTCGGACTGACCCGCGGGCTGGCGTTCGAACTGGCTGAGCGGGGCATCCGAGTCGCGCATGTCGCGCCCGGTGACATCGCAACTCGTGGTCCGGCGGTGGCACCTGAGCCCGGGCCGTGGGGCCGCCGCACCCCGCTCGGTCGCCGCGGCCTGCCTGCCGACGTCGCCGCGGCGGTGGCCTGGCTGGCATCGGAGGACGCGTCCTTCGTTACCGGATCCGGCGTCCTGGTCGACGGCGGCTGGCTGACCTACTGACAGTTGTTCTGGAAGGAAGATGGAGTTGCGGAAGCTGCGGGTGGTTGCTATCGGGCGGACGCCGCCTGGCGAGGTGACTGCTTGGTCACCGGAGCAGTTGGTGGAGCGGGAGGTACGGAGTTGGAGCAGGTTGCTGGAGCAGGTTCAGCCTGATCGACCGGAGCTGTTGCTGGTCCCGGAGCTGTGTGATCGGCCGGGGATCGGCCTGCTTGCGCCCGCGGACGAGTTCGAGTACTACCGCGTTCGTGGCGACCGCGTGCGCACCGTGTTCGCGGACTTCAGCACCACCTACGAGTGCATTGTCGGGTACGCGGCCCAGCGCCGATCACCCACCGGCCAATGGTTCAACGCACTCGAACTCATCGAACCCACCGGCACCGGCGGCACGTACAACAAGAACCACCTCGTCATCGAAGAAGCAGAGAAGGGACTGTCGTACGGCCAAGACGCCTCCGTACTGGACAGGCCCATCGGACGCTTGGCCCCGGTGATCTGCTTCGACCTCAATTTCCAGGAGTTGCAGGATCGCTACGCCGCGCAGCACCCGGACATCATCCTGTTCAGCTCAGCGTTCCACGGCGGACTGCAGCAAGCCGACTGGGCGTTCCGCTGCCGCTCCTACTTCCTCTCCGCGGTGTACGGCCCGAATCCGTCCGAGCTGCACGATCCCCTCGGCGGGCTCATCGCCTCCAGTACGAACTACACCCCGTGGCTCAGCGCCGACATCAACCTCGACCGCGTACTCGTACACCTCGACGGCAACGCGGACCGCCTTGCGGCAGCACATCGCGCGTACGGGCGCCGCATCCGCATCCACGATCCCGGCCGCCTCGGCGTCGTGATGCTGACGTCGGAGGACGCGGATCTCACCGCGCCGTCCGTCGCCGCGGAGTTCGGGATGGAGTTGCTGGACGAGTATCTCGACCGGTCCAGGCGGCACCGGGCCGACGCGCTGGGTAGGGCGGCATTGCTGTCCTAGGACGGAGGTTGCAGCGCTGTGCGGTAGCCTGAGCGGAAAGTTTCGACGCGAGGAGGCAGTTCGTGGTGTCAGCTCGGGGAGCCCGGACCCGAGGCGCGGACAAGGTGCCCTTGGGCGCGCAGCTTGCCGACGAGCTGCGGGCGATGATCAAGTCGCAGAAGCTCGCCGACGGTGACGTGTTGCCGTCCGAGGCGTCGATGGCCGACCAGTTCGGGGTCAGCCAGCGGGTGGTGCGGGACGCGCTGCGGGTGCTCAGTCAGCAGGGCGTGATCCGTACGCAGCAAGGGAAACCGGCGATGGTCGCCGAGCGGCGGCCGGTGGCGATCCAGAGCTACTTCCGGCTGGCGGTCGAGGACGGGTTCGGGTCGGTCAACGAGCTGCTCGAGCTGCGGCAGGCGCTCGAGGTACGAGCCGCGGGTGTGGCGGCGACGACCGTCACCGCGAAGGAGCTCGACGAGCTGCGGACGATGCTGGACGAGGCCGAGTCGGCGCCCGATCTCGAACATCGGGTCGAGTCGGACCTGGCGTTCCACTTCGCGCTGGTCCGCGCCTCCCGGAACCATTTCTTCGTCGCGATTCTGGAGTCGCTCTCCGATGTGCTGGCGCAGGAGCGGCGGCAGGGCCAGGAGATCACCGAGTCCCGCGGGGGCACCCATCAGGACAGCGACCGCGAACACCGCCAGCTGCTCGCGGCACTCGAAGCCCACGATCCGGTGTCCGCCGAGCTGCTGATGCGCTCGCACCTGGATCGGGTGCAGCAACAGTTCAGCCGGGCCGGCAAATCCAGCCGCCGCAAGCGCTAGTGCTCTGCGTCGGAGATTCTTTGGCGCTTGCGGCGGGCGAGTGGTGCCCAGCCGAGGAGGTCGCGGCTGCGACTCCAGTCCAGCGATGTACTCGCATGATCGCCCGTAACCACGAAGGTGTCGAAGAACGCCGGCGGTGTGTACTTCAGCGCCGCCGCGAAAGCCCGTGCCACATCGCTGGCGGCGGTCATGACGTTCTGATGTGGACCCCGGAACTCCTGCCAGTCCTCATCACTCATCGGCCCAACGAGTCGTAGCGCCACAACCGGCCGCTGCCGCGATCGAGCGATCGACTGGGCAACCTGCTCGCCGAGCCGCTTCGTCAGACCGTACACATCGTCAGCATCCGGCACCGGCCGTTCGGCCTCAGGCGCGAGATAGTCGGCGTACACCGACATGGAGCCGGCTACCGCTGCGCGTGAACAACCCGCGTCGAATGCCGCCGTCAGCGACTGATACAGCCCTTTCACGTTGACATCGAACTGCAGGGCCGTCCATTCCGGTCCGGACTCCCAGCCGGCTTTCGGCCCCATCGCGAGATAGAGCAACCCATCGCAACCCCGCGCCGCTCCGGCCACAGCCTGGTAGTCCGTCGCATCGCCGCTGACGAAGTCGACCGCCCTGTCGATCGCGGGTGGCTGCAGGTCCAGTACGCGTACGTCGTACCGCTCCATCAGGCCTGGCAGGGTCGTACGGCCAACCAGGCCTGATCCGCCGACAACAAGGAGTCTTGTCATGCCGCGCTCCGAATCGCTTCCAGCGCGGTGAGCTGCTCGCTGGTGAGATCGCGCAACGGCGCCCGGCAGTACCCTGCCGGTCGTCCTTGCAGGCGGAGCAGCCCGCGGTACACGGCCAGATCGCCGGCGTCGCCGAGCAGCGAACGGGTGATGATCGTGCGGAGCGCGAAGATCGGCCGCAAGGCCTCGCGGGCAGCCGGCAGATCCGAGCGCGCCAACGCGTCCCACAGCTTGACGGCCTCGGGTACGGCGACGTTCAGCAGGCCGCTGACCCATGCGTGCGCACCGCCCGCGATACCTTCGAGTGGGCTGGTGATGCCGCCGTAGAACACCCGGAAACCGTCGTCGGTGGCAGCCCGCAGCTCATGGAGCTGGTGCACCGTCGGCAACGTGCTCTTGATCGCCTGCGCGACGCCTTCCGCGTACAGCGCGGCCGCGTCCTCGACGCTGACGGGTGCCGCAGCCGAGTTGGCCGGGATGTTGTAGATCATCAGCGGTAGCCCGACCGACGCCACGGTCCGGTAGTGGGCGAGGATCTCCTGCCGGTTCGGTCGCTGGAAGTACGGTTGGACGACCAGCGCCCCGTCGGCGCCCGCTTGCGCTGCGTACTCGGTGAGTTGAAGTGTTTCGCGGGTGGAGTATCGCCCGGTGCCGACGATGAGCGGGACCTGTCCAGCGGCGGCGTCGATCGCGATGTCGATCAGCTGGCGGTGCTCCCTTGGCTCAAGACTGATGAACTCGCCGCTGGTGCCGCCGACGATCAGGCCGTGGGCGCCTTGGCGGATCAGCCAGCGCAGGTGATCGGCCGTCGCATCGGCGTCCAGCGCGCCGTCCGCGGTGAAGTGGGTCAGGGCGGCGGGGACGACGCCGGACCAGGTGCCGGCCGGATGCTTGCTCATCGCGATCCCTTTCCCTGCAGGGGTTGCCAACTGGCGCGGACTCTATCAGAATCCTTATGTCCTAGGACAGAGGTTGGGAGAGCGATGTGAGGATCGGCTGGATCGGCGTCGGCCTGATGGGTGCGCCGATGGTATCGCGGGTACACGCCGCGGGTCATCAGGTGCAGGTGTACTCCCGCGC
Source organism: Kribbella hippodromi (assembly GCF_039531045.1). NCBI lineage: Bacteria > Bacillati > Actinomycetota > Actinomycetes > Propionibacteriales > Kribbellaceae > Kribbella > Kribbella hippodromi. The sequence goes on from NZ_BAAAPH010000034.1 coordinate 60,668, forward strand.
CGGATCGTTGCCCGAGGCACTGATCGCGGCCGGCTTACGGCGCTGCGCCACGCTGGGGGAGGTGGTTGCCGGCGCGGACGTGGTCGTGACGATGCTCGGCACGCCCGCCGATGTCGAGCAGGTGTACCTCGGCTCGGGAAACGGCGCAGCTGGGCTTCTTGCGGCTGCGCGGCCCGGGACCGTGCTGGTCGACATGACCACCTCTGGTGTCGAGCAAGCCCAGCGGATCGCAGGGGTGGCCAAGCCGCTCGAGGTCCCGGTTCTGGACGCTCCGGTCAGTGGCGGACCGTTCGGTGCGGCGTCCGGTGCCCTGTCGATCATGGTCGGTGGGCCCGAGTCCGCGCTGGCGGTCGCCGCGCCGATCTTCGAAGTCCTCGGCAGCACCGTCGTCCATCACGGTCCGTCCGGCGCCGGCCAGGCGGCGAAGCTGGTCAATCAACTCGTCGTCGCCGCGACCACTAAGGCCTGCGGCGAGGCATTCGGACTCGCATCAGCGGAAGGCCTCGAGGTCGCGAAGGTCGTCACGTCGATCATGGCCGGCGCGGCAGGCGCCCCTTTGTGTGACTTCATCCTGTCCAAGCTCGCCAACGGCGACGAATCACCAGGCTTCAAGATCGCGCACCTCGTCAAGGACCTGGGCCTCGCCGTCGCTGAAGCACATCGCCTGGGCGTCACCTTGCCGCTGACCGGCCTCGTTCACCAAGCAGCCGTACACACCGAGGCAACCCTCGGCGGCAACGTCGGATCACAGATGCTGGCGATCGCATGACCGAGCTCTCCCGGCTGACCACAGTCGAAGCGGCAAGTTCGTTGCGTACGGCAAAGGTAGCGATCCTGCCGATCGGTGCGACCGAGCAACACGGGCCACATCTCGAACTCCGTACCGACACCACGATTGCGACCGTGCTGGCCCGGATGCTCGCCACCGACCTGGGCGCCGATGCCGTACTGCTTCCGCCGATCCCGTACGGTCTGTCCGAGCATCACCTGCCCTTCGCGGGGACGATCACGCTGCGCCCGCAGACGCTGCGTTCACTGCTGCTCGATGTGTTCGAGTCGGTGGCGCATCACGGCGTACGCCGCGTGATCGTGCTGAACGGCCACGGCGGGAACATCGACGCGATCCGGCTGGCCGCGCGGGAAGCACGACGGGACAGCAAGCTGCGCGTCGCCCATGTGATGTGGGCACAGCTCGGCCGGGACGTGGTCGACCGTGAGGCCGGTCCGAGCTGGCGGCGGAACCACGCGTGCGAGATCGAGACCTCGCTCGCGATGGTGCTCGACGACAGTCTGGTCCGGCCAAGCGAACTCGACGTGGCGCCGTTGACCGGTCCTCGCGACCCGTTCACCGAGCCCGTCAGCGCGTCGGTCGACGTACCCATCTGGTTCGACGAGTGGACCGCGAACGGCGCGCTCGGCGATCCACGCCGCGCGTCCGTCGAGCGTGGGCAGGCCATCGTCGAGGTGGTTCGCGCCCGGGCGGCCGAGTTCGCCCGGAGCTTCGTTGCGGACGAACGATGATCCGCGCCAAGGACAAGGAGTGCTCGTGAAGATCACCGCGGTGCGCCAGTGGGCCGCTGAGTTCGGTTACTACAACGCGCACTACGTACGGATAGAGACCGATGCCGGCGTGGTGGGGGAGTCGGAGGTCGGCATGCGCCGGCGGACGCGGACGGTCGCCGCGCTGATCGAGGAGCTGGGCGAGTACCTGGTCGGCAAGGACCCGACCCGGATCGAGCAGCACTTCGAACGGCTGTACCGGGACTCGTTCCTGGGCGGCACCCTGCTGACGATCGGCATCTCGGCGCTCGACAACGCGTTGTGGGATCTGAACGCGCGTGATCTCGGTGTCCCAGTGCACCGGCTGCTGGGCGGGAAGTTCCGCGACGAAGTGCCGGTGTACACGCATGCGCGGGCGACCGAGACCCCGGAGCTGTTCGCGGCGGAGATCCGGGACCGGCTGGACAGTGGGTTCCGGGCGATCAAGACGACGCTGCCCGGGTTCTACACGAAGGTGTCGAGCGTTCATCACGAGCAGCCGGCGGCGATCCCGGCCCGGCTGACCGAGACCGAGCCGCTGCCGAACTGGTTCTGGTCGCTGATCACCGAGTACTTCCAGGCTGCCCGCGACGAAGCCGGTCCGGACGTCACGTTGATGCTGGACTGTCACGGCCGGCTGAGTGTGGCGAACGCGGTCCGGCTGGCCGAGACTCTGGAGCCGTTCGGGCTGGCTTTCATCGAGGAGCCGGTGCCGTACGAGCGTGCCGACTGGCTGCGCGAGGTCAGTCAGCGTTCGTCGACGCCGATCGCGACCGGGGAACGGTGGGCAAACCATTACGGGGCCGCGCCGTTCTTGGAGAACCACGCGGTCAGCGTCGCGCAGCCTGATGTCGCGTGGTGCGGCGGAATCACCGCGGCGAAGCGGATCGCGGCGCTGGCCGAGACACAGGGAGTTTCGGTTGCCTTTCACAATCCGTTCGGGCCGCTGGCCAGCGCGGCGGCCTGGCAGCTCGGCGCGACGTTGCCGAACTTCTTGATGTCCGAATCGATGATCACACCGGAACAGCTGGTGTTCTGGGATCGCTACCTCGAGAACCCGCCGCGCGTCGAGAACGGGGTGTGGGTGGTCACCGACGATCCGGGTCTTGGGCCGCGGCTACGGGTGGATGAGATCAGCAAACACCCACCGCGTTACGACTACGACCGCAACGGCACCCGCTGAACCTCTTGATTGGATCTTTTCGATGACCGATGCACCTGTTGCCATCCGATCCGGCCGAATCGGCCCACCGGCCGGTCCGTATTCGCCCGCGGTTCGGGTCGGTGATTTGTTGTTCGTGTCCGGCCAGGGACCTTTCGGTCCGGACGGCCGGCTGCGTGGTGAGAGTTTCGGCGAGCAGGCACACGCGACATTCGACAACCTCGAAGCGCTCGCGATCGCCGCCGGTACGGATCTGAGCCGGGCGGTGCGGATCGGTGGATATCTGGCCGATCAGGCGGACTTTGCGGAGTGGAATGCGGTCTGTAAAGAACGGTTGCGGGAGCCTTATCCGGCGCGTACGACCGTACCTGTCGAACTGCCCGGGTTTGCGATCGAGATCGATGCCGTGTTCTGGATTCCGGGGGTCGCGCGATGAGTACCGAGGTTTGGCAGCAGCGTGCCGAGCGGGTGATTCCGGGCGGGGTTTCGTCGAATGTCCGGTTGCTGTCGCCGCGCCGGTTCTTCACGCATGGTTCGGGTGCGCGATTGTGGGACGTGGACGGTCGCGCGTACGTCGACTACCTACTCGGCCAGGGACCGGCATTCCTCGGGCACGGGCATCCGGTGGTGACCGCCGCCGTAGCGGAAGCTGTTGCCAAGGGCATGGTTTACGGTGCGCAACATCCGCTGGAGGTGGAGGCGGCGGAGCGGTTCGTCGAGGCGGTCGGTTGGGCCGAGCAGGTTCGCTTCGGCGTGTCCGGCACCGAGTCCGATCACGCCGCGCTGCGACTCGCACGGGCGGTGACGGGCAGGCGGCGCGTGGTGCGGTTCGCTGGTACCTACCACGGCTGGCTGGACTCCGTACTCATCGACTACCAACGCGGTTGGCCCGCGCCGGCGTCGGCCGGGCAGCCGACGGATGCGCTCGCGGACTGGTTGGTCGTGCCGTACAACGACCCGACCACGCTGGCCGATGTGTTCGATCGGTATCCGGATCAGATCGCCGCGGTGATTCTCGAACCCGTGATGTGCAACGCCGGAGTGATCCCGGCGGAGGACGGCTTCCTGCAGTTCGTCCGGGAGACGTGTACGACGGCGGGCGCGGTGCTGATCTTCGACGAGGTGATCACCGGGTTCCGGCTCGGTCTCGGTGGTGCGGCCGAGTACTACGGTGTGACGCCGGACCTCGCCGTGTACGGGAAGGCGCTTGCGGGCGGTTGGCCCGTGTCCGCATTGGCTGGTTCGGCGGATTTGATGTCGGAGCTCGGTACGGGGCGGGTGAACCACTCCGGAACGTTCAATGCGTCCGTGATGGCGGCGGCCGCGGTGTCGGCGACGCTGCAGGTGCTCACCGAGGACCCGCCGTATGCGCGGATCAGCGAGCATGGGACGCGGCTGATGCGCGACCTGGCCGAACTCGGTGACAACCACGGTTTCCCCCTGCGGATCCAGGGCGTACCGGCCGCCTTCCACGTCGGCATCGCGCTCGATCCTGACGATACGAAGCCGATCACGGACTACGACGGCTTGGCGCGGCTCGATCTGCAGCAGTACGCGAAACTCACCGCCGACTTCGCCGAGCAAGGGCTCTGGGTTGCGGGGCGCGGCGTCTGGTACGTGTCCGCCGCCCACACCGACGCCGATGCCGACGCCGCGGTGACGGCGGTCGATGCGGTCTTGAGGTCCAAGAGCTAGCCAGGTTGAGTGCGAGAGCTAACCAGCGAAGCGGCTCCCCCGGGACAGCCGCTTCGCTGGGGACTACTACTAGCTGCTGCCGGTTGTTACCAGCGGGGCCAGTTGTCCTGGAAGTCCCAGTAGTGGCCTGAGCCGGGCCACATCTGGCCGTAGACGTAGCACGAGGACGACGAGCACATGAATGCCGAGTCGGTGGTCGAGCCGTTGTCGTTGCCGGTCGCGAGCACCGCCGCGCCGATCCCGGTCACCAGCAAGCCGGCGGCCACCCCCGAGGCGACCTTCGCCTTGAGCTTTCGCATAGTCCGGATTCCTCCCTGTGTGTACGGTCCGCGGAGCTGTGCCCCGCAGGAAGGGAGATTAGCTGAGATGTGATGGCCAGGTACAGCATTAGCTGAAATGAATGAGTAAACTACCGGGAGGAAGCTGACAGAAGGGGGCCGGTGTCGCCATGCCGCAGTCCGATACCGGTCGCAGTCTGGCCGGGAAGATCGACAAGCTGTTCGAGGTGGTCCGCCGGCCGGACGGGGCCAGTTACAGCAACGAAGAGGTCGCCCAGGCCTGCCGTGAGGCGACCGGCGAGACGTTCTCGACGACGTACCTCTGGCAGTTGCGGACCGGCAAACGGGACAATCCGACGAAGCGCCATCTCGAGGCGCTGGCGCAGTTCTTCCAGGTGCCGCCGTCGTACTTCTTCGACGACGAACAGAGCGAGAAGCTCGCGGAGGAGTTGACGTTGCTCGGCGCGTTGCGCGACGCCGGCGTACGCGCGATCGCACTGCGAGCGGTCACCCTGTCGCCGGACGGCCAGGCCGTCATCCGCGACATGGTCGACGCCATAGCCCGCCGCGAAAACGACCGCACACCCGGCGAAAAGGCCTGACCCGATGGCGCGGGGGTTTAGGTTCGGGGAGTCGGGGCTGCGGCGGCGGTGTGAGCGGGTGGCGGCGGGGGTGCCGATGCCGGTTCCGTTCGAGCAGGAGCGGTTCTTGGCCGGGATCGCGGAGTTGCGCGGCCGGCCGATCGAGGTGTTGCCGAGTTCGATGGATGTCGCGTGCGGACTGCTGGTTTCCACCGACACCACCGACTACATCCTGGCCCCCACCCACACAACCGCCCTGCACCGCCAGCACATCATCTTCCACGAAGTAGCCCACCTACTCTGCGACCACACCGGCGCGAACCTGCACGGGGATGACCACCCCGACGAGCGCGGAGGTGGGGTGGTGTTGCCTGGGTTGTCGGCGGAGTTGGTTCGGCGGGTGCTCGGGCGGAGTGCGTACACGGATCCGCAGGAGCGGGAAGCTGAGTTGGTGGCGACGTACCTTACCCAGCGGAGCGCCGGCCCGGCGCCGCGCAAGTACACCGATGAACTGAAAGGGCTCGGCGAGGCTTTCGGCGGCACGTCGCGGTGATCGTCGCGTACTTGGCCGGGGTCGGCGCATTCGGTCTACTCACGTACCGCTTGATCCGATCGGGCTACCCCGGCGTGCGGTACTCGTGGTGCCTGAACGCGTGCCTGGCCCTCGGCATGGCACTGACCACGCCCGACGCGGTCGACCTGTTCGACCACAGCCGTTCGGTCCCGATGCTCACCACCCTCGCCAGCGACGGCCTGAAGATCCTCGGCCTCGGGTTCCTCATCCTGTTCCTGGGTACGCTCCGCGGAACCACCCGCCATCGACGCGCGGTCATCGTGCTGACCTTGGCGACCATCGCGACCGAAACCATCCTGTTCTTGCTCGCCGCCCCGCACCCCGTGGGCGAGGATCTCGTGGTAGCGCCGGGTCGCGTCGGCGCATTCGCCGCGTACCTGACGGTGTTTGTGGCGTACGGTCTCGCCGGCCTGCTGATCTTCACGATCTCGATCGGCGCCGTCGTCCGCAGCGCGACCGGCCCGTTGCGGGTCGGCCTGGTGCTCATCACCGCGGGCAGCATCACCGGTCTTTGCTGGGTCGCGTGGACCATCAGTGACCTCGCCGCCCTCCTCCGCAACGGTCGCATCGTGCTGGCGGAGGACGCGACGTCCGCAGTACTAGGTGCGACCGCCATCGGTCTCGCCGCGATCGGCGCCACGGTCGGACTGTGGCACAGCACCCTCGCGCGCCTGATCCGCGCCCACCGAGCCCGCCGCGAGTACACCCGCCTCGAACCACTGTGGGCACTGGTGTCGAGCGCCGCTCCGGATGTCGTGCTCGACCCCGGCGTAAGCGTCCGCTACCGCAACGCCGAGTTCGCCCTGTACCGCCGAGTCATCGAAATCCGCGACGGCTACCTGGCCCTGCGCGACCACCTACCCTCGGCGCCCAACCCAACTCCCGCCGGAGAAGCCAACCTCCTCGTAGCCGCAACAAACGCCCGCCGCACAGGCCAACCACCCACTCACACGACCGCTCCCACATCACAGCCCGAGCCGCCGGCCGAGGGGGAGCCGCTAGCAGTCGAAGTCATCTGGCTCGGCCAAGTAGCCGACGCGGTTCGTCTCGTGGGAGTTCCTTCACAGTAAGCCGGATTGCCAGGCCCACACTGCTAGTTCGGTGCGGTTTCGGGCGCCCAGTTTGGTTTGAATGCCGGCGACGTGGCCCTTCACGGTGCTCAGCGAGATGAAGAGCTCGGCGGCGATTTCGTGGTTGGTGCGGCCGCGGGCGACTGCTTGAACTACCTCGACCTCGCGATCGGACAACGGCTTCCGGGAGCGTCGGGCCGGCGTGGGTACCGGCGTGGACACCGACGTCAACTGGCGGAGCAGCCGGACCGTGATCGACGGCGACACCAGCGCATCCCCGGCGTTCGCGGCGCGTACGGCTTCCGCCAGCAAAGCCGGACCCGCATCTTTCAGGATGAACCCGACCGCCCCACCGCGCAACGCGCCGTACACGTACTCATCGAGGTCGAACGTGGTCACGACGACCACCTTCAGCGGATCCGGTACGTCAGGGCCGGCGAGCGCGCGCGTGACCTCGACACCGTCCAAGCGCGGCATCCGGATATCCACCAAACACACATCCGGCCGCAACTCCCGCGCCAGCGCGACCGCCTCCACCCCATCCGCGGCCTCCCCGATCACCCGAATATCAGGCTCCCCCTCAAGAATCAGCCGCAACCCATTCCGCACCATCACCTGGTCATCCGCCACCAACACCCTGATCGTCACCAACTCACCCCGCCCAGATACACCACGCTGATCGTCACCGGACCACTCGGACCAGGAACCGCTGGGCAGTCTCGCACCACACTCATCGGTGGCTGGTCCGGTCGAGGGGGAGTGAGGCGGAAACTGTCCAACCGTGGAGGGTGGTGTCGCGGGTCGTGGGTGGGGTGGGGCGGGGGCCGGCGGACAGGGTGCCTCCTAGGGCTTCTACTCGTTCGCGGATGCCGAGCAGGCCGAAGCCGCTGCGTTGGTCGAGCAGGCCGAAGCCGCTGCGTTGGTATCGCGCGGGAGCGGGCTCGGCGTTGTCTGCGATCTCGACTGTTACCTCATCTTCTGCATGGAGCACTTTCACTGTGACCGTGTCGGCGTGCGGGGCGTGGCGGGCTACGTTGGTCAGCGACTCCTGGACGACTCGGCTGATGGTGGTGGTGACTTCGGGCGGCCACGGCGGTTCGTCGGGTGGGAGTTGGAGCGTGGTCTTGGGACCGTGCGCGTTGAAGCGTTCGACCAGTTCGCGCAGGTGATCCAGCCCAACCGGGCCAGGTACCACATCGTCATCGCGCAACAGCCCGACAACCCGGCGCATCGCGGTCAGTGCCTCGGCTCCGGCAGACTCGATTCCGGCGAGGGAGTTGTCGTACTCAGCGGGGTGTCGCCGTCCCGCGATCCGGGCCCCTTGTGCTTGCAGGACGATGCCGGAGATGTGGTGGGCGACGACGTCGTGCAGTTCCCGGGCGAGGTTCAGGCGTTCGTCCTGACGGATGCGGTTCGCGGTGGCGGTTCGGCGTACGTCACGCCATCTCAAGCCGGCGCCCGCGATCATGGCAATCAGCCATGCGGTCGCGTTCACGACGCTGACGCCTGACCCTTGACTGCTGAGCATGCTGCCCGCGGAAACCACGGCCCCACCGGCGGCGATCAGGATGGCTTGAATCCGGGGCAGCGTGGCGACACCCGATCCAACCAGGACCGCCAGCGCCAGCGCCATCCCGGGCCCCGGCTCAGTCGGCAGGCCGCCCACCCGGGCGATCACCACCGCGACCGCCGCGACGCTCAAGCCGGCGATCGCAGTACGCCACCGATCACGCCGCCGAACCAGCGCGACCACCCCAACCACAGCCCCCGCGACGGCATCAAGAACCCAGTAACCCGAACCCCAGACCCTGGCCAGCTCATACGCCGAAAACCCAAGCAGCACTGCGAGCACGCCAAGAAGAGCCAGGTCGGTAGCCCTCCTCGCCAGTTGCATGCAGCCAGCGTACGGAACCAGCAACACGCACAGAACCGGCCGAAAGTACGGCCCGAGTTGTACGCGCAACCGCCCGCCACGTGCGACAGCCCTCCCCGGGTCGAGCAACCAGCTGAGCCACCGCCGGCGACCTGCGGCCCTCGGTCGGCGGGATGACAGGTCATTTGACCACTGACGCCCTACAACCCGCCACCACCAAAACAACCCGCCAGTGGCGAACCAACATGCCAGCACCGAAACAACCCGCCGGTGGTGCAACAAGATGCCAGCGGTGCAACAAGATGCCAGCGGTGCAACAAGATGCCCGTGGCGAAACCACATGCCAGTGGTTGAGCGGGGCGCCAGCCGCCTGGTTCGCGGACCATTTCAGGGGTGAACGTCCCGTCGTGCCCGTTCACCAGCCGCATGCAGGGGGTGAACGGGGGCGGAGTCCATCGGTCTAAGCAACGCCTGATGGAGGGTGTTGTGTATGCCGA
>NZ_BAAAPH010000035.1:0-66454 GCF_039531045.1 Kribbella hippodromi
ACATTCACACTGTTAAGGGCCACCCCCATCCGGGGGTGGCCCTTAACATTTCCCCAGTTCTTTGCGTTCTGGCGTGTAGGACCACCACGGCCGGCCGGGATTTCCGTTGGCCTGATCGACTGCGGACATGATCGTGTCGAGCAGACAGGGGTCGTGCCGCTGGCCGTCGCGCTCGCAGATCGTCTCGTACAGCTCAACCGGGTCGCGCCCCACCAGCTGCCTGACCTCCGTGACCTCGGCCCGAGCCAGTCGGCGGGCCACCGCCGGCCCGACATTCATCAGATCCGTGAGGTCGCTCGAGTTCTTCGTTCCCATGATCCGACTGTCCCCCAAGCACCGTCCGGCTGTCTTGAACAGATCGGACAACTACTGCCCCCACCCCGCCGGCCTGAGCCACCGGCGCCGTCAGCTCGGGCTGCCGAGATGGGTACTGCAAGCGAATTGCCTGCAAGATCCCGGGCATCCCGTTGTGTGGTTCTGACAATTGTTGGTCGGGAGTCGCCACGCGAGGATCGAGTGGTGAATGTACTCGAAGGGCTTGTGACAAAGGCGCTGGAACGCGAACTGCCGACTCGCGAGGAGGCACTCCAGGTACTGGCCGGCGATGACGACCTACTGAAGATTGTCGCGGCCGCGTACCGAGTACGGCGGGAGTACTTCGGGCGCCGCGTGAAGCTCAACACGATCATCAACATGAAGAGCGGTCTGTGCCCGGAGGACTGCGGCTATTGCTCACAGCGCCTCGGCTCGACCGCGGAGATCATGAAGTACTCGTGGATCGATCCCACCGACGCCGCTCAGTTGGCCTCGAAGGCGGTGCAGGCCGGCGCGAAGCGCGTCTGCCTCGTTGCGAGCGGGCGCGGCCCGGGCGATCGCGACGTACGCCGGATCGAAGGCACCATCGACGCGATCAAGTCCGAGCACCCACAGGTAGAAATCTGTGTCTGCCTCGGATTGCTCAAGGACGGCCAGGCGGAAGTACTCCGAGACGCCGGCGCCCACGCGTACAGCCACAACCTGAACACCAGCGAAGAGCGGTACGCCGACATCTGCACGACTCACACCTACGCGGACCGAGTCGACACACTCGAGCGCGCCACGAAGGCCGGCCTGTCCCCCTGCTCCGGCGCGATCTTCGGCATGGGCGAATCGGATGACGACGTCGTCGACCTGGCGTTCGCGCTCCGCGAGCTCGATCCGGACTCCGTGCCGATCAACTTCCTGATCCCCTTCGAAGGAACACCGCTGGAAGGCCGCTGGGAACTGACGCCGGAGCGCTGCGTACGGATTCTCGCGCTGTTCCGGTTCTGCTTCCCGGATGTCGAGGTCCGGCTGGCCGGCGGACGGGAGATCCATCTCCGCGGCCTGCAGGCGGTGGCGCTGCATGTCGCGAACTCGATCTTCCTCGGCGACTACCTCACCAGCGAAGGCCAGCCGGGTACGGACGACCTCCAACTGATCGCCGACGCCGGCTTCACCGTCGAAGGCCTCAACCATCCGACACTGCCGACCGCCCGCCACGACCTGGTCACCCTAAGAAGACGCGGAGCAGGCACCACCACTCCCCCAAACGCCTGACTCCATACCCCGTCGCCGGACATCGCCGGGGCCTGCACTCTGTCCCGGAGCAGGCGGGCCCGTCCGTTCTCCGCCTGCGTGACGTGTGTGGTGCCGGGCACGCTTGGCATAACGCTGTCGCGCACGCCTTGCCGGAACCGTAAGGTCAGCTGGGTGGCTGAGCTGGTGTTGATTGTCGGGTTGCCGGGCGCGGGCAAGAGTCGGTGGGCCCGCAAGGTCGAAGCGGACCGTAAGGCACTTCGCCTGACACCCGATGAGTGGATGCATGCCCTGTTCGGCGCCGGCGACGCGACGGCCGGCGCTGGATCCTCGAATCCGAACTCCTCTGGAGCATTGCGGCCAGAACACTGACCCTCGGCACCGACGTCATACTCGACTACGGCTGCTGGTCCGAGGAAGAACGCGAACTCTTCCGAACCCGCGCCAAGCACCTCGCCGCCAGCACGCAACTGGTGCTGCTCGATCCACCGTTCGAGGTGTTGTGGAACCGGCTCGAGCGCCGAAACGAGAACCTGCCGCCGGCGACGTTCCCGATCAAGCAAAGCGAGCTACGCGAGTACCAAGCAAGATTCGAGCTCCCGACCACCGACGAGCTACACCGTTGGGACCACCACGTCGTGATCAACGACTAACTGATCCAGCAAGCCCGCGTCCGGCAGCACCGGCACTCACAAACCACTCACGAGCAGGTCGAACGACGCCTCGCCAGGGCCGCCCGCCGCCAAGTACTCCGCCTCAGCCGCCTACATGCCGGTGAGGACTGCTGCTGATTCCTGATCAGGCAAATGTGTCACGCCGCGAATCCGAACTGGATGACATCGTCATGCGGCCAGCTTGCTCACCACCGGATGAGCTTGCCGGCGGCAATCAGACACCGCTGCCCGGCGCGACCATCACTTCCACAACGCGCCGAGTCGGCGCGCGATCCGCGACGCGACAGCTTCGCGTCCGTGCCGGCCGCCGACCAGACACGCGCAGGACCGCGACGCGATAGTTTGGCGGCCGCATCGGTCGCCGATCAGTCAGGTGCATGACCGCGAGGCCGTTAGCGGCAGACCCGCTACCGACCAAGAGGGGGAGTGCATGGCGTGCGGCTCACCCCGGGTGGGGCTGACCTGGCGTGGGGCTGACCTGGCGTGCGGCTCATCCGGCGTGGGCTCAGCGCTCAGTAGGTCGGGTCGGCGATGACGATCAGGGGCGCGAGCACCTTGGTGGCAGGGGGCGGTTAGATCTCGGGTGCGATTCCGACCAGGGCGGCTGCGGCGCAGATGTGTACGGGGGTCATGTCGATCGGCGATACCGGTGCTTGGAGGAGCGTCCCCCGCTCGTACGGGGTGAGGTCGATGTCGATGCCCGGTGCGCCCGCGACCAGGCCGCGTACGTACGTGAGCCAGCCCATCATCGGAATCCCGCGACGGAAGACGCCTGCCGCGGCGGCGAGCTCGGTGTCGGCGATGCTCGCCCAGGCCGGTTCCCAGATCGTGACGACCGCGCGAAGTACCTGCGCGAAGCGCTCAGACTGCTGCAGCGCGTCCTCGTCACTCCAGTGCAGGGTGAGCTGATCCGAGACCGTGGTCATCGTGCCGCCCATGGACAGGTCGAACAGCCACGGGAGTTCGCCGGTGCTCTGCAGGTGCAGCCGCGTCGTACTCGTGCCGTTGGCAAGGACCTTTGTCGTCGCCTCCACCATCTCCTGCAACGGGGTGGAGCCGTCGGCCTCGAGGACGTGATAGCCCCACCGTTCGTCCTGGGTCCAGTTGTGCACGTCGGGGAACGCGACCGCGACGGCGGTCAGCGTACGGAGGACGCGCAGGGCCCGGTGTTCGACGGTCTCGTCACGGTGCGACCACTGGGCGCGGAGCAGCCACGAAGCCATTCACGCCCTCCGATCATGAGGCGGCCGGTTCTGCGGAGGAGAAACTGCACCGGATGCAGGCGACGGTACGCCGTCAAACGATCGGTTGACCAGAGTTCCGCCTACTCGGCGTGAGCGGGCACGACGGCTCTCCGGAAAAGTCACCGCAACAGTCTGCTGCACCCCCACCCCTGAGACCAGCACCGGGTCCGACTTCCGCAACAACCCATCCAAATCTGAACAACTGTCAAGACCCACCGCTGACCCGACAACCACCTCCCGCTCACAGGCGATGGGGATGCCGGCCCCCGACCAGGCTGAGGGCCAGGAACAGCACGAGACGCGTCCGAGCCCGATCAGCACGCTGACCACCGCCGCCTCACACCGCCGCCTCACACCGCCGCCTCACACCGGCGGGGGCAGTTGCCGGCGGTGCATTTGGGCCGGTCAGAGTGCGGTTCGGCCGGGTAGGCGTGGTCGGGCTGAGCAGTGTGCGTCAGTCCGAGCAGGGTCCCGAGCAGGCGGTTGGGCTGTGCAGAGTCGGTCGGGGTCGAGCAGAGCGGTCAGAGTTGAGCAGGGCGGTCCAGGCTGAGCGGGCGGTCGGGGCTGAGCGGAGCGGGTTGGGTTGAGTAGGCGGTCGGGGTTGAGCGGGGCGGTTGGGCTGAGCAGGCGGTTGGGCTGACCGGAGCGGGTCGGGGTTAGCAGGGTCAGAGTTGAGCGGAGCGGGTCGGGGTTCGCAGGGTCGGGTTAAGACGAGCGGGTTGGGGTTGAGTAGGGCGGTCGGGGTTCAGCGGGGCTGTCCAGCTGAGTGGGTGTGCGTAGCGGGGAGCTGGGTGGGGTCAGTTTGGTTGGAGGTGGTTGGGGGTTGGGCGTTTGGGGCGGGTGCCGGTTGAGGGGTGGTGGGAGACGGCTGCGCGGGGTGGTGGCGTGGTTGGGCTTGGTGGGGTGGGGCGGTGGGTTGGGGGTGCGACGCCGGACAGAGCGGTGTGGGTCGGGGACGGGACGGCGGTGTGGGTCGGGGATGGGGCGTCGGCGTGGGTCGGGGATGGGGCGGCGACGTGGGTTGGGGACGGGAGGGCGGTGTGGGTTGGGGATGGGAGGGCGGCTGGTGCTGTGTGGGTTGGTGGAGGGATGGCGGGGAGGTGGGGGCTGAAGGTGTAGGCGGACTCGGCGGACTGGATTTCCTGGTGGAGGTGGTCCAGGAGTTGGTGGGCGGTGGTCAGGGAGCTGGCGGTGGCGGCCTCGGGCGGGGCGAACTCGAAGTTGTCGAGGTGGGCCAGGCCGGAGCGGAGGATGGATTCGAGGCGGGATCGGGTGGGGGTGTCGGGCGGCTCCAGGTCAGGGAGGCGGGTGGAGTTGTAGGTGAGGGCGACCAGGAGCGGGAGCTGGCCGGCGGCGGTTTGGCGGTTCAGGAGGGCGAGGAGCTCGCCGGGGGCGAGGTTGTTGCGGGACTCCAGGTCGGTGGTGAGGGTGCGTACGGCGGGGACGAAGGCGGCGTAGTAGCCGGGGGCCTGGATGGAGGTGATGCCGGGGGCGGCTTTGTCGATGCCGAGGTGGCGGATGTACGCGTCGAGGTGGTCCTGTGCCCAGGCCTCGGTGACGCCTTCTTCGAGTTGGCGGCTGCCGGGTTTGACGAAGGCCTCGCGGGCGGCTTCCTGAGTGGCGTTGGTGGGGCCGAGGAAGTGCGCGTGCTCGTGGAGCAGGGTGGCGAGGGATTCCCGGTAGCGGATGAGGGTTGCTGCTGACTGGGTCTCGCCGGCGTGGGCGTACAGGTGGTGGAGGGGGTCGATGATTGCTTCGCGGTCCAGGTAGAGGGTGCCGTCCCAGTGCGCCAGACCGAGCATCGCGCCGGTGGACTCGACCACCCGACCGTTCCAGGCTGAATGGTCCGCGGCGGCAAGCACCCGCGCCGCTTCACCACTCACCTGGAGCAGGGCGCTGGCGGAGCTTGGGTAGGAAAGAGGTACGGGCGCGTCGGTGGTGGGGGCCGTCGCCGCGCGGTTGGTGGCGCGAGGGGCGGCTTGCTTGGTACTGCGGGCGCTTGTGGTGGAGCTGTTGGTGGGTGCGTGATCGCGTGTGGCGTGGCGGGGAGTCGTGCGTGCTGGTGTCGCGCGGTACGACCTGGTTGGAGGCAGACGGGTGTCGAGTGAGTTGGTTGCGGAGCGTGGGTGGGCCGGCTGGGGTGGCTGCCGGGCCGTCACGGGCGGGAGGCGGTGGCTAGGCGGATGAGGGAGTCGGCGGTGCGGCGGTAGCGGGCCTGGTCGTGGGGGTTGTCGGCGTGGGTGGCCAGGCGGCTGAACTCAGAGATGAGCCACTCGGCGCGGGCTTGGCGTTCGGCACGCGAGGAGCGGGGTGCGGCGGAAGTCGCGGCCGGGCTGGTCGGGATGGCCGGGCTGGCCGGGCTGGTCGGGCTGGCCGGGCTGGTCGGGATGTGGTCCATGTGTTGTCCTCCGAGGGGTGAAGTCGGCGGAGAACATATGGACTTTTGGGGTGGTGCGAGGTGGTGAGTTTGGGGTTGTGGATAACTAGAAAAGGGTGGGCGGCTCGGAGGGGGTCGGGTCGGGGAGGGGAGCGAGGGCTGGGAACGCCGCAGCTACGGAGGTGTGGAAGTGGCGGGCGAGGTTCAGGGCCTCGTTGTTGTCGGGGGTGTGGAGGAAGATGGTCGGCGAGCGGCCTTCGGTGAGCCACTGGACGGCGAGGGCAACCAGGTACGCCCAGCCGTCGACGGTTTCGGCAACTGAGTCGCGGCCGATGTAGCGGACGATCGGGTGGGCGGTCAGGGCGCGCGTACGGCGGGTGACGCGCGGCTTCTTCATCCACGCGTCGCGTTCGGCGAAGCTGGTCGGGCGGTGGGCGAACAGGGTGCCGGTGTCGAACGGAATCCACTCCGCGTTGACGCGGGCGAGGACGCGTTCGAGGTTGGTCGCGGCCTGCGGCTCGTCGAAGAACGCTCGGTGCCGGACCTCCACGGCGTACGAGTGGTCGCGGGGCGCCTGGTGGAGGAACGCGGCGAGCGTACCGAGGTCCGTGGGAGCAAAGGAGGCCGGCAGCTGAATCCAGACCGCGTGGTTGCGCGGGCCGAGCGGTTCGATCGCATGCAGGAAGTTGCGCAGTTCGGTGTCGGCGTTCGTCAGCCGGCGTTCATGCGTGATCAGCTGCGGGAGTTTCACCACGAAGCGGAAGTCGGGTGGTGTCTGCGCGGCCCAGTTCTCGACGGCGCCCCGGGAGGGCGTTGCGTAGAAGGTGGTGTTGCTTTCCACCGCGTTGCACCACGAGGCGTACGCCCGAAGTTTCTCCCGCCCTGGTTGCGGCCAAGCAGGATGTGTCCACTGCGCACACCCCACATGAAGCTGCGGGCTCACAGCTGCCGCACATACTGTCGGCAGATGTGTACGCGGGCGAAGCGTTCACGCATTGAGGCCTCGGCCGAGATCGGTGCATGCATGAACGCGGACACCAAACCGATCATGCCCGCGGGCGTCTCGAAGCCGTCCGCATTGTCCTGCCACGACTTGTAGACATGCAGATAGCGGAAGTTTTCCGTGAACCCGGATCGCTGGTACCACTCGTTCGCGGACCGATCGCCTCGTGTCCACGCGTCCAGTACGCCGGAGTCCAGCCGTGGGAGCACCGCGTCGAGTAGTTGCGAGGCCAGCCCGCGTCTGCGGTGGTCGGGATGTACGGCGAGCACGGCGATCGTCGCCCGGTCCGGAAAGATCTCGACGTCCATCAGGCCGATCACCGCGTCGTTCTCGACGGCGACAAGTTGGTGGGCTGGGTTCTCGTACGCCGGGCGTTGGACTGCGACGTCGTCGAAGTATTCGGTGTCGAAGAAACTGAGCAGGCGGCAGCGTAGCCAGGTGTCGGCGTCGGTGGTGCGGTAGTCGCGGATCTCGGCCATCCGACGCCATGATGGCACGCCGCCCCGCATCCGGCCGGATACGGGGCGGCGCCGATCAGAACGGTGCGATCAGTGGTCGATCTCGCCGCGGATGAACTTTTCCACCTGCTCGCGGGCCACGTCGTCGGCGTACTGCTCCGGCGGGGACTTCATGAAGTACGAGGAGGCGGACAGGATCGGGCCGCCGATGCCGCGGTCCTTGGCGATCTTGGCGGCGCGGATGGCGTCGATGATGATGCCGGCCGAGTTCGGGGAGTCCCAGACCTCGAGCTTGTACTCGAGGGAGAGCGGGACGTCGCCGAAGTTGCGGCCCTCGAGGCGGATGAACGCCCACTTGCGGTCGTCCAGCCAGGCCACGTAGTCGGACGGGCCGATGTGTACGTTGCGGTCCTCGATCTCCTCGCGCAGCTGCGAGGTGACGGACTGGGTCTTGCTGATCTTCTTGGACTCCAGCCGCTCGCGCTCGAGCATGTTCTTGAAGTCCATGTTGCCGCCGACGTTCAGCTGGTACGTACGGTCCACGGTGACGCCGCGGTCCTCGAACAGCTTGGTCAGTACGCGGTGGGTGATGGTCGCCCCGATCTGGGACTTGATGTCGTCACCGACGATCGGGAGGCCGGCCGCGGTGAACTTGTCGGCCCACTCCTTCGTGCCGGCGATGAACACCGGCAGCGCGTTCACGAAGGCGACACCGGCGTCGATGGCGCACTGCGCGTAGAACTTCGCGGCCTGCTCCGAACCCACCGGCAGGTAGCAGACGAGTACGTCGACCGCCGCTTCGCGGAGCGCCGCGACCACGTCGACCGGAGCGGCGTCGGACTCGGTGATGGTCTCGCGGTAGTACTTGCCGAGGCCGTCGAGGGTGTGACCGCGCTGCACCGTGATGCCGGTCGGCGCCACGTCGCAGATCTTGATCGTGTTGTTCTCGCTGGCGCCGATGGCGTCGGCGAGGTCCAGGCCGACCTTCTTGCCGTCGACGTCGAACGCGGCAACGAACTCCACGTCGCGGACGTGGTAGTCGCCGAACACGACGTGCATCAGGCCGGGGACGCGCTCGTCGGGTTTCGCGTCCCGGTAGTAGTGCACGCCCTGGACGAGCGAGCTTGCGCAGTTGCCGACGCCGACGATCGCCACGCGGATCGAGGTCATCTGGAATCTCCTTGGATAGGCGGTTGGTGCTGGTCAGGGGGCCGCTGCTGCCTCCGCTCGCCGTCGATCAGCTCGTTCAGCCAGCGGACCTCGCGCTCGGCCGACTCCAGGCCGTGCCGTTGCAGCTCGAGGGTGTAGGCGTCGACTCGCTCCGCGGTCCGGGTCATCGCGGCCCGGAAGTTCGCCAGCCGCTCTTCCATCCGGGCCTTGCGGCCCTCCAGGATGCGCAACCGGGTGGCCGGATCGGTCCGGCCGAAGAACGAGAAGCGGACGCCGAACGTGTCGTCCTCCCAGGCCGACGGGCCGGCTTCGTGCATCGCGTGCGCGAAGTAGTCCTTGCCGTCGGCGGTGATCGTGTAGACGATCTTGGGCCTGCGACCGGCCTCCGGCGTCCCGGGGTCGGCCGTGATCAGGCCGTTGCGGAGCATCGCCTTCAGGCACGGGTACAGCGAACCGAACGACAGCACGCGTCCCCAGCCGAACTGGGCGTTGACGCGCTTGCGGAGCTCGTAACCGTGCATCGGCGCTTCGTGCAGCAGACCGAGTACGGCGAGCTCCAGGACCCCACTGCGGTTTCCCATGAGCACCTCCTCGGTCCAGTTTGTCATGACCTGATGTATCGGTTCGATACATCGCACCGCCACTGTAAGCAGCCCGATGGCCTGTGGACAACACCTGACAAAGCTGAACTTTGTCACCTGAGTCACGCGGGCGCGCCGGGAAAGCTGTTACGTCAGGCTCCGATCGGCGTTAATCGAGTGACACGCAAAGTCGCGGTCCACGAGCGGAGGGTCATGACCGACACGCATGGGAAGCACGCCAGGTCCGAGGCCGTAGCCGAGGGCGTCCTGGCCCGGCTGGCGCTGCGATTCACCGCGTTCACCGAGAAGTGGCTGCCGGACGCGTTCGGGTTCGTGCTGGTGGGTACGTTCGTGGTGCTGCTGTTCGGTCTGGTCACCGGCGAACCGCTGCTGAAACGCCCCGACGACCCGGCCGCGACCAAGGGCTTCGGGATGATCGATGCCTGGGGCATCGGGTTCTGGTCGCTGATCACCTTCACCCTGCAGATGGCGATGATCATCATCGGTGGGTACGCGGTCGCGACCAGCCGGCCGGTCGCGCGGCTGATCGCACGGCTGGCGCGCATTCCGCGGACCCCGCGGACGGCGGTCGCGTTCGTCGCCGCGGTCGCGATGCTCGCCTCGTACCTGAACTGGGCCTTCAGTCTGATCTTCGCCGCGATCCTGGCCCGGGAGGTGGCGCGCAACGTGCCGAAGGCGGACTACCGGGCGCTCGGTGCGATGGCGTTCCTCGGGCTCGGTACCGTGTGGGCGCAAGGGCTTTCCGGCTCGGCCGCGCTGCAGGTGGCGAGTGCGAGCAGCAGCCCGGCGCCGGTGCAGGAGGTGATCAAGGCCGGCGGTCATGCCAGCGGGCTGATCCCGTTGAGCGACACGATCTTCACCTGGCAGGCGATTCTCGCGACGCTGATCGTGTACGTGGTCGGCGTGACGATGGCGTGGTTCATCGCGCCCGGCGAGGGCAATGCGCGGACGGCCGATCAGCTGGGCATCGAGCTCAAACCGTTGATCGGCCGCGGATCGGCGTACAACGGCCAGCGTGACGAGACCGAGACGCGCAGGCCGGGCGACTGGCTCGAACACTCACCGGTGTTCAGTTTGCTGATCGTTCTTCTCGGTGCGGTGTATCTGGTCCGCTACTTCAGCGGGAAGAACTTCTTCAACGCGCTCGACCTGAACACGGTCAACCTGATCCTGTTCCTGCTCGCACTGTTGCTGCACTGGCGTCCGTGGCGGATGGCCCGGGCGGTACGTGATGGTGCACCGGCCGCATCCGGCGTACTGCTCCAGTTCCCCTTGTACGGCGGGATCTTCGGCATGATCGCCTACACCGGGATCTCCGCGCGCTTGGCCGGCTGGCTGGTGCAGGCGAGCAGTCAGTTCTTCTTTCCGCCGCTGGTGGCGATCTACTCGTGCATCCTCGGCATCTTCGTACCGAGTGGTGGCAGCAAGTGGGTGATCGAGGCGCCGTACGTGTTGCAGGCGGCCAACGAACTCAAGGTGGACGCGGGCTGGATGGTCGTCGTGTACGACCTCGGTGAGGCGAGCGCCAACTTGCTGCAACCGTTCTGGATGCTGCCGACGCTCGCCATCCTCGGCCTGAAGGCCAGGGACATCATGGGCTATACGTTCACGATGTTCCTGGCCTGCTTCCCGGCCGCACTGATCGCGGTGACGCTACTCGCCCCGCACGTCACCTCATAGTTCACGTCACCTCGTAACGCGGAAGTAGTCGAAGAGTGCGGTCGCCTTGCCGTACTGGGCCTCTGTCTGGGCGGATGAACCCTGTGACACCAGGCCGATCCGCGGTGTCGTACCGGCCGGCAGAGTCCAGGCGGCACCCCACACCCAGTGCTTGCCGTCTGTGCTGGACGCTGCGCGGTACCGGTGTTCACCAGTCTTCGGTACGACGTCATGCGCCAGCCGCAGCCAGGTGGTTTCGGCCGGCGGACCGATCATCGCGCCGCCGAACGTGACGATCGACGGCGCGCCGACCGGGGTGAACCGCATCCGCTTGCCGAACTCGATGAACCGGCCCGTGCCGCCGGCCACGTGGTCGAGCCGCATCCAGTTCTCGTCGTCGAGGTACACGAGCAGTCCGGCTTGCTGGTAGTTCCGCACGGTGTCAGTACCGACATCGAGGTGCAGCTTGGTCTCCACGACGAAGTTGCCGGTCGGCTGGTCGCGCAGTAGCAGTGAGGCTTTGGCGGCAGTGTTGTTGTCGGTCAGGTCGTTCGCCTCGGTCTTCCACTGCAGCGCGCCGTTGGCGACCGTTGCGTCCGGACTGACGTTGCGCCAGGTCCACCCGGCGCCCAGGCCTCGAGTGAACTCGTCGGAGTAGCGCGAGTCCACGTGGCCGATGCGTGGTGTCGGTACGGCTCGGGTGACCGGCTTGTAGAGCGGAGCGACCGAGAAGTTGCCCGCACCGCCAACCGGTGCAGCAGAACCACTACCCGCGGGCACCGGCAGCTGGAGCGTCGCCAGCGGATCGCCCAGCCGGTCCTCACTGAACTCCGCCGTCGCCTGGTTGCCGCGCACTTCCAGTGCAACCGTGCCGGGCACGTTGAGCGGCAACTGCACGGACCGGCTCAGACCGAAGCGGTCGGTCAACCGGAGCCGGCCGTTGTCGATGACCGCGCTGACCCGCCCGCCACGTGCCGATACGCCCTGACCGGTGCCGGTGATGTCTGCTTCGACTCGGACGTCCCCAGTGGCCGCGCTGGAGGTCGTGACCGGCGAGACCTTGCTGGACTCGCTAGGACCGGCGCCCGCGTTGACGACCGGCCAGCCGTCGATCCAGTCGAGGCGGTCGAGCAGCATCGGCCGGAGCAGCCAGCCGTTGCTGTTGGTCACGAACGGGTCGGTGCGGTCCACCGCGTGGTACGCGAACCACTGCTGACCGCTCAGGTCCGTGACCATCGACGAGTGCCCCGTGCCGACCCAACGGTTGCCGTTCGACGCGACGACTGGCGTACCGCCGGTGCGGGATGCGTTCAGGTCGTTGCCCAAGCGGTCGACGAATGGACCGAGCGGACTACGCGAGCGGCCGGCGAAGACCGCGTACCCAGTGGTTGGGCCGGCGCAGCAGTTCGAAGAGGAGCCGAACAAGTAGTAGTACCCGCCGTGCTTCACGACGTACGGACCTTCGAAGCGGTCACGCGCGACATTGGTGACCGCACCGACCGTACGTAGTCCGTCGGCAGTGAGGCGTACGGCGTGGATGCCCCCGTTGTAACTGCCCCAGTACAAGTACCGCGTACCGTCCGTGTCGGTGAACTCGGCCGGATCAATGGTCCACTCGAATCCACCTCCAGCCGCTGGACGTGGCGCCACTACTGGTGCACCGGAGTCGGTCCATGGACCAGCTGGTGTCGGTGCGGTCGCGGCACCGATCGCGTAGTCCCAGTCGCCAGGCGTGGCAGTGGTGTTGGGGACTGTGAAGTACAGGACGTACTTCCCGTTCAGGTAGCGAATGTCCGGCGCCCAGAAGCCACTGCGGGGGTCGGCCCAGGTCGGGCGATTGTCCGCACCGAAGACGGAGCCGACCTTCTCCCAGTGGGTCAGGTCGCGGGAGCGGGCAATCTTGTACGCGTCGCCGTCGTGCCCGTCCTTCGCGTACGGGCCACCGGTCGAGTACGCGTACCACCAGCCGTCACGGCCCTTGATCATCGACGGATCGGGGAAGTCGGCGGAGTACCCGGCGGTGACGGGATTCGTGTAGCCCTCGGCCGGTGGGGCCGCGGCATGGCTGAGTGAGGTCGTGAGCAGGGTCAGACCGGCTGCAAGCAATGAGAGGCGGATCACATCGCCCAGGCAAGCCGAACTTTGCAACGTTGTAAAGAGTCCGCCCGGAGATGGGTGTGGACCACTTTTCACCTGATCGGCCCGGGGTTGCTAGCATCCGGAGCGGATTCGGGCCTGTTACCACACCCACCGTAGTCTGTGGGGCAATGACTCCCGCGAGATCGTCGAGGATTGCACTGTGAGTGAAGCTCGTAGGAAGGCCGCCAAGCCTTCGCGCCGGAAGAAGCACTGGGCGCTGAGGTTGCTTGGCTGGCTGGCCGCGCTCATGTTCCTCGGCATCATCGGCGCGGTCGCGGCGTTCTTCATCATGTACCAGACGACGAAGATCCCGGACATCAACAAAGAGTTCACCACGAACACCACCACGGTGACGTACGCGGACCAGCGCAACCCGCTGGGATCGTTCTACGAGCAGAACCGGAACACGGTGCCGCTGTCGCAGATCCCGAAGCGGGTCCAGGACGCGGTGATCGCGGCCGAGGACCGGACCTTCTGGACCAACCCCGGCATCTCCCCGTCCGGCATGGTCCGGGCCGCGGTGAACATCGCCCGCGGGCAGCAGTTGCAGGGTGGTTCGACGATCACCCAGCAGTACGTCAAGATCATGTACCTGACGCAGGAACGGACGGTCGGCCGGAAGCTCAAGGAACTGTTCATCGCCACCAAGCTCGGGCGATCGCAGGACAAGAACAAGACCCTCGAGGGCTACCTCAACACCATCTACTTCGGTGAAGGCGCGTACGGCATCTCCGCCGCC
Organism: Kribbella hippodromi; assembly: GCF_039531045.1. Lineage (NCBI taxonomy): Bacteria > Bacillati > Actinomycetota > Actinomycetes > Propionibacteriales > Kribbellaceae > Kribbella > Kribbella hippodromi. Next base: position 13,623 of record NZ_BAAAPH010000035.1, read on the forward strand.
GGCGACGCGTACTTCGGCGTCAAGGACCCGAACAAGCTGTCCGTTCAGCAGGCGGCGCTGCTCGCGACCGTACTGAACAACCCGTCCCTGTTCGACGTCAACGACCCCGACCCGCGCACCAAGAAGCGGATCATCGACCGCTACCACTACGTCCTCGACGGCATGCAGCAGATGGGCACCATCACCGCGGCCCAGCGGGCGCAGTACGGCAAGAGCCTGCCGAGCCTCAAGGACATGAAGAAGAAGAGCAGCCGCTACGCCGGCTCCAAGGGCTTCTTGCTGGACATGGCGCGCAAGGAGCTGCTGCAGCGCGGGTTCACCGAGGACCAGATCAGCGGCGGCGGCCTCAAGGTCACCACCACGTTCAACTACGGCCAGCAGAACAAGATGCTCGTCGCGGCACAGAACGAGCTGCCGAAGAAGCGGGACAAGCTGCATGTCGGAATGGCTGCCGTCCAGCCGGGCAGTGGCCAGCTGCTGGCGATGTACGGCGGGCCGGACTTCCTGAAGAGCCAGCTGAACTGGGCGACGACCAAGGCCCGACCGGGTTCGTCGTTCAAACCGTTCGCGCTCGCGGCCGCACTCGAGGACAAGAAGTCGATCTGGGACACCTTCCAGGGCGACAGTCCGATCGTGATCCAGGGCCTGAAGCTGAACAACGAGTTCAACCAGGACTACGGCGACGTGACTCTGCTGAAGGCCACCGAGCAGTCGATCAACACCGCCTTCTACGACCTGGTCGACAAACAGATGGACGACGGCCCGAACAAGCTGGTCGACGTGGCCGAGGCGGTCGGAATCCCGAAGACGAAGGCCCTGGAGGCGGGCCGGCACAACCCGTCGACGGTGCTGGGCCCGGACCCGTACGCGTCGGCGGTCGACATGGCGTCGGCGTACGCCACCTTCGCCGCCGACGGCAAGCACGTGCCGGTGCACGTGATCAAAGAGGTGCGCGGGCCGGACGGCAAGGTGCTGTTCTCGGACGCGAGCCTGATCAACAAGGCCGTCCAGGTGATTCCGGTCGAGACCGCCCAGATGGTGAACTACGTCCTCCAGGACGTGGTCCAGAAGGGCACCGGTACTGGTGCCAAGGACCTGGACCGCGCAGTGGCCGGCAAGACCGGTACGGCGGGTGGCGTCGCGGTCGAAGACCGGGCGAAGAACAAGGCCTGCGGTGGCTGTAAGGACGGCTCCGCGACGCTGACCTCGTGGTGGACCGGATACACGCCGCAGCTGTCCACCTCGGTCGTGTACCGGGCCGGCAACACCGGTGAGAGCAACCTGGACGACTACACGAACGAAAAGGCGTTCTTCGGTGGCACCTGGCCGCTGAAGACCTGGCTGGCGTACATGAAGGGCGCCCTCGAGGGAGTGCCGGAAGCGAGCTTCGCGGAGCCGACTGACGAAGAGCTCTCGAACGGCAGCCCGACACCGACCTACACGCCGCCGACGACCACGCCTACGAACACGCCGACGACCACGCCGCCGCCGAATACACCGGCGAGCACGCCGCCGCCGAACACACCGACCAGCACGCCGCCGCCGGAGAAGCCGACGCCGAGCAAGCCGACCAAGACCAGGCCCACGAAGACGCCGGAGTTCCCGACCTTGCCGACCGGCGGTCCGTCGACACCCCCCGAAACCCCGCAGCAACCCGCCGGCGGGCAGTAGCGCCGCTCGCCCGGGTCCGGCCCCTGGTACCCGGATGGGAGACGATAGGGGCGTGACTCGGGCGGACTTTGGCGTGCGGCGGTGCTGTCGTGTTTGAGCGCGCGGCTGCTGATCAGCCGGATGCTGAGCCGACGCGGCCCGGGAAGGGACGGGCTCGGCGGGCTCGGGTTGACGCGAGCTGGTGGCGCCGGTGGTTGCCGGGTACGCAGGCGCGGGAGGTGCTTGGGTGGTGGCTGGTCACGCGCCTCGCGCTGTTCGTACTGTCGGTGTCCGCGCCGCTGCTGCTCAACCGGGGCAATGACTACCCGGACGTCTGGCGCGCCTGGCTGCAGTGGGACGTCTGGCACCTGAAGGCGGTCGCCGAGTTCGGCTACAACCACGGTGAGCCGTCCGGGGCGCCGTTGGCGGCGTTCTTCCCAGGGTTCCCGTTGCTGATGCGGCTGGTCAGCTACACCGGCATCGGGTACGTGGCCGCGGGCATCGTGGTGTCAGCAGCGGCCAGTGCGGTAGCGGGCGTGTACTTGGCGCGCTTGGCGCAGTACGAGTTCCCGGAGCTCAAAGACCTCGGCCCGAACGCAGCGGTGCTCTGGTACGGCGCCCCGGTCGGAGTGTTCCTGGCAGCTGGGTACACGGAGGCGCTGTTCTGTGCATTCGCCTTCCCGGCCTGGCTGGCGGCGCGGCAGGGGCGCTGGGCGCGGGCGGCGGTTTTCGTCGCACTGGCGTCGACAGTACGGGTGTCAGGACTGTTCTTGATCTTCGCACTGCTCGTGGAGTTCATGACGTCGAAGAAGCGGGACTGGTTGTCGCTGCCCTGGCTGGCGCTGCCCGCGGTACCGATGCTCGGCTTCATGGCGTACCTGAAGCAGGTACACGGCTCCTGGTTCGCCTGGCAGGAGGCGCAGGAGAAGGGGTGGGCGCGGCAGTTCACCTGGCCGTGGACCTCGATCAAGCACACTGTGGAAGCAGCGACCAAGGGGCACTTCCCAGCGGACCACACCGACTGGACCTGGATGTTCCGGGCCGAGCTGGTCGCGCTGTTCATCGGGCTGGCGCTCCTGGTCTGGCTGTTCTGGCGCAGGTCCTGGGGCGAGGCCGCATGGGTCGCGGCGACCATCGGCGCGTTCTGCACCTCGTTCTGGATCTACTCACTCACCCGCGCCACGCTGCTCTGGTGGCCGCTGTGGATCGGTCTGGCTGTCCTGGCCAGGCGGAAACCGTGGCTTGGCCGCCTCTACCTGGCGATAGCGATCCCACTGGCCGCGCTCTGGGCAGCCGGCCTCTTCACCGGCCGCTGGTCCGGCTGAGAAACCGCTCAGCTGTCCGGCATGTGGACAGTTTGGGGTGGAGGCAACCCCTGGGAGAGTTCGCGCGTCGTTAGGGATGAAGGGGTGGCAGTCCGGGCGGGGACCGCCACCCCTCACAGACTCCGGCGGAACCTTTCAGGGGCAGGCTCCGCCGGGTGACCACCGAGGGCGGCGATCGCGACGCCGCCCTCGTCATGTCCGCACCGAAACATCCGCGGCAAAAGTAACCATGCAACCTCCGGCCGGGCTCACCCAGTAGTTCCAGGGTGGGAGATCACCGACCAGGGAGGGTAAACCGTGAGCGACAGGGACGCGGACTACCTCGAGTACGTGACCGCGCACCGGGGCCGGATGCTGCGTACGGCGCGACTGCTCGCGTCCGGCGACGCGCATTGGGCGGAGGACCTGGTTCAGGTCGCGCTGACCAAGCTGTACGTGCACTGGGCGAAGGTGCGGCGTGAGGACGGCCCGGCCCGGTACGCGGACCGGATTCTGGTGAACGCCTTCCTCGACGAGCGCCGCCGGATGTGGCGGCACCGGGAGTCGGCCACCGAGCGGCTGCACGACGCCGAGCCGCAACCCGGCCAGGACCAGGCTGAGCGGCTGACCGTCCTGAGTGCGCTCGCAAAGCTCCCTCGCCGGCAGCACGCGGTCGTCGTACTGCGCTATTTCCGCGATCTGGACGTCCAGACCACCGCCGAGCTGATGGGCTGCTCGGAAGGCACGGTCAAGTCGCAGACGTCGCGGGCCCTCGCGACGATGCGCGATCTCCTGCATGAGCCCCTCGAAACCTCGGAAGGCATGGAGAGCATGCGATGACCGATCTCAAGCAACTCCTGGACGACGCCGCCGGCCCCGAGCCCGCCGCCTCCACCGATGACCTCACCGCGGACCTGGCCCGCGGCCACCGGGCGGTACGCCGCCGCCGGATCGCCAGTATCACCGGGGGTGCGCTGGCGACCGCGCTGGTGGTCGGAGTGGGCTGGTCAGTGCTCCCCGCGGCCACGACAAGCAGCCCGGCCCCAGCGGTCAAACCCACCGTGACGCCGACGACCAGCGCGAAAGCACCGAAGGCCAGCACGAAGGTACCGACAACGAACGCGAAGGGTGCTCCAGAGCACCCCGTCCCGCCCAGCCAGAAGGAGGACCCGCGCCCTCCTGCGCCCCTGCCGGCCACGCCGGTGCCACTGGTCGTGAACAGGAGTCCGTTCCCCGGGCCGATCACCTGTGACCTGATCCCCCAGGGCTGGGCGGTACGGATCAAAGGCAACGCACAGGAGCTCTACGATCCGAACCTGAAGAATCCGATGAGGTACCGCGCCCTGACCTCCACACTGCTCCTGCAGGCCGCGGAGCTGATGCCGCGCCCCGGCGGTGGCCGCATCGACCGGGTCCCGAACGTACCGTGGGCTCAGGTGGCCATGAAGAGGGCCGGCAAGAACCCCGCTGCCGTCTTCCACATCAACGACAGCAGCGGCAACAACCTCCCGTCGCAAGCGGAGGTCTACGAACAACAAGGCGCAACCAATCGGCTGGTCATCGTCAGCAACTACGCCCTGCCGCTGGGATGGATTGCCTATCCGACGCTGCTGCAGTTCGCCGATTCCTGCCACTACAAGTGACAGGAACCGGCGGAACCATCAGCCGTAGTTGCGGTCGATGGACTGCGAGGGAGTCGGGCTCGGCTTGGTCTGGGCGACGCGCTTGTCGCTCGGATGCGTGCCGGGCTCGACGCCCTTCAGCGTGCCGAGCAGCTCGAGCTCAGCCAGCGTGACGCCGTCAGCCGCCCCAGCGAACACCAGCCGGTACTGGGTGTACGCCTTCGGTGCGGCGACGCTGAAGGACCGGGTGTACGACGCCCACGCCCACGTCTCGTTGGTACGCCGATCCACCGTGCTCCACGTCGTACCGTCGTTCGAACCCTCCAAAGTCCAGGCCGACGGCGCTGTACCGGTCGCACCGCTGGTCAGCGTGTACATGCCGACCGGACGCCCCTGTGGCAGAGCGACCGTGACGGTCGGCTGCTCTCCGGTCAGCGTGACCTGTGTCTTCGCGTCATTGTCGATCAGCTTGGAGACGTCCGCACCGCCGGCGCCGATGACCGCACCGGTGTCGGAGGTGGAGTCCCGCCAGGTCGTGGGGTCCTGACCTGGCGTGGTGATCGACGGCGGCGCGTCGTTGCGGCCGGTACCCCACTTGGTCGGCTGGTCGGTCATCTCGAACTCGATCTTGCCGCCGTTCGCGATCAGGTCGTGCGGCAGTGAGGTGGACGTCCACGCCCGCCCGTTCACTCGTACGCCCTTCACATAGATGTTCTTCGCGGAGTTCTTCGGCGCACTGATCACCAGCTTCTTCCCGCCGGCCAGCCGGACAGTCGCCTTGGTGAAGAGCGGCGAGCCGATCGCGTACGCCGGTGATCCGACCTGCAACGGGTAGAAGCCGAGTGCGCTGAACAAGTACCAGGCCGACATCTCGCCGTTGTCCTCGTCACCCGGGTACCCCTGGCCGATCTCCGAACCGGTGTACAGCCGGGACAGCACCTCGCGGACCTTCTCCTGCGTCTTCCATGGCTGTCCAGCCACGTCGTACATGTAGGCGATGTGGTGCGACGGCTGGTTGCTGTGCCCGTACTGACCCATCCGGACGTCACGCGCCTCGAGCATCTCGTGGATCGTGCCGCCGTACCCACCGGTGTGCGTGGCGTCCTCGGGCGTACTGAAGAACTCGTCCAGCTTCTTCGCCAGCCCGTCCCGTCCGCCGTAGATCGCGGCCAGTCCGGCGCCGTCCTGCGGGGTCGAGAACGCCATGTTCCACGCGTTCGTCTCGGTGTAGTCGTGGCCCCAGTCGCGCGGGTCGAACGTCGTCGGGGAGTTGCCCCAGACGCCGTCTGGGCCCTTGCCCTGGAAGAACCCGATCGCCGGGTCGAACAGCGTGACGTAGTTGCGCGCCCGGTTGAGGAAGTACTTGTAGTTGTCCAGGTACTCCTGTTTGCGCGGGTCGTTCTTCTTCGCCTTGTCGTACAGCGCCTTCGACAGGTTCGCGATGCCGAAGTCGTTGATGTACCCGTCCATCGACCAGCTGAAGCCCTCACCAGTCGTGTTGGCGGTGTAACCGTTGAACGTGGACAGGTCCATGCCCTTCCGGCCGACGTTCTGCGACGGGGGTACGACGGACGCGTTCTTCACCGCCGCGTCGTACATCGCCTGCACGTCGATGCCCTTGATGCCCTTCAAATAGGCATCCGCGAAAGCGACATCGGACGACGTACCGACCATCAGGTTCGCGTACCCCGGTGAGGACCAGCGGGAGATCCAGCCGCCGTCCTTGTACTGCTGGACGAACCCGTTCACCAGCGCGGCCGCATCGTCCTGGGAGAACAGCGAGTACGCCGGCCACACCGTCCGGTACGTGTCCCAGAAGCCGTTGTTCACGTACGTCTGCCCGGCAACGATCTTCGAGCCGGTCGTGGTCGGCGTGTCCGCACCCACCTTCGGGGAGGTCGGCGACGCGTACGTGATCACCGGCTTCTGCGCGGTGCCGGTGTTCTCGGAGCCGTTGTTCGGGTAGAGGAACAGCCGGTAGAGGTTGGAGTACAACGACGTCAGCTGGTCGGCCGTGGCGCCTTCGACCTCGATCGTACGGAGCTTCTTGTCCCACTGCTCTTGCGCGGCATCCTTGACCTTGCCGAACTTCGAGCCCGCGGGCAGTTCCAGCTCCAGGTTCTTGCGGGCTTGCGCGGTGCCGATCAGCGAGGTGGCGATGCGCAGTTGCACCTGGGTCGTCTTGGCGCCGAAGCTGAAGTAGCCGCCGACGTTCGCGCCGCCGCCGTCGGACAGTTTGCCGGAGGCAACTACTTTCTGGTCCACCACGCCGTACACGAACAGCCGGCCGGCGCCTGTGGACAACCCGCTCTTGACGTCCGAATAGCCGGTGACGACGCCGGTCTCCGGGTCGAGCGTCAGGCCGCCGTTGTTGTTGACGTTGTCGAAGACCAGCGACGCCTGGCCGGCCGGGAAGCTGAAGCGCAGCATCGCGGCGTGGTCGGTCGGCGCGATCTCGGCCGCGTTGCCGTTGTCGAACGTGACGCCGTAGTAGTACGGCCGGGCGATCTCGTTGTCATGACTGAACGACCAGGCGCGGGCCTTGCGATCTGCGGTCGGCGTGGCCGCCGTGGACGGCATCACCTGGAAGGTTTGCCGGTCACCCATCCACGGGCTCGGCTCGTGGCTGATCGACAGCGCCTGCATGGCCGGCCGGTTGGCTTCGTTGTTGCCCTTGGCATAGTCGTACAGCCAGGACGTCGAGCCGGCGTTCGTCACCGGGGTCCAGAAGTTGAACCCGTGCGGTACGGCGGTCGCCGGGAAGTTGTTGCCGCGCGAGAAACCGCCGGTCGCGTTCGTCCCGCGAGTGGTCAGCGCGAGGTCCGACGGATGCTTGGCGGCGGTCTTCTGGGCGGCGCGGTCCGGGTTGATCGCGGCGGCGATCCGGATGTCGTCGAGCCAGCCACGGAAGTCGGCCGGCCCGGACGGCTTGTCGTACCCGACCAGGATCCGCTTGATCGTCTTGCCGGCCGCGACCTTGCCGAGGTCGGCCTCGACGTTGTTCCACTGGTTCGTGTACAGCGCCTTCGAATCGCCCTGGCCGCGTGGACTGAGCTCGAAACCGTGGTGGTCCTTGGCCTTCAGATCACTCAGGTACGTGCCGTCGTCGAACGCGAGGTCGAGCGCGGCGTACGTACTCGGGTAGCTGAGATCACCTTCGACGTGCTCGGGGAAGATCTTGTACGACAGCCGGGTGTCCTTGCCGACCTTGAGGTCGACGTCGGAGATCTTGTTCCAGGTGTACCCGCGGCCGGCCGCGTCCTGGTGACCGGCGTACCGGAACGACTTCACGCCGGTGAAACCGACACGGGCGCGGGCGTTGTACGCGCTGGTCGGACCGGAGTCCAGGCGCGATTCGGCAACCGGTCCGGGTGGTGGGAGCGGGGCGCCGTTCGACAGGTACCAGTCGGCGAGCTGGACGATGTTCTCGCCGTGGTTCAGCGTGATGTCCAGCTTGTAGTAGGTGTACGCCGCCGTGTTGGCGAAGCTGTACTCCTTGGTCTGAAACCGCTGCTCGAAGTTCTGACCGGTCTGGGTGTCGAGCGTGGTCCAGGTGGTGCCGTCGTTCGAACCGGAGACGGTCCAGTTCTTCGGGTCGCGGCCGTCGGCGTCGTTCGCCGAGGTGAGCGCGTACTTCTTGATCACCACCGGCGCGGACGTCTGGTACGTCAGCCATCCGGTCGGCTGGAAAACCAGCCATTTGGTGAACTTGTCACCGTCGGCCGCGTTGCTGGCGATCTCACCACCACCGGTGTTCTCGCCGTTCGCGGTCACCTTCGTGACCTTGTCCATCTCGCTGCCACCGATCCCGGTCGGCGTCGGGCCACGCACGCCGTCGGCGCGCGGCTTCCCGTCCGCCCCGGTCTCGACGGCATCGGTGTACCCCGGCTGCGGCTGGCCGGGCTCGAACGAGGTGTAGTACGACGAACCGTTCACGACTTCCTGCGCCACACTCTGCGCGGAGCCCGGGACGGCATTGGCTGGCGTCATGGCAGTAGACATTGTCACAACAAGCCCGAGCGACACGACGAGCCCTAGCGTCCCGTACCGCCGATTCCTCGGCGCTGGCGGCGCCCAGGCACGCACCTCGCGGCGCCGGAGAAGCTTCCACGATGAAAACCACATCGAGGAAGCTTCTCCGGCTTGCGATGCACGCACCTGGACACCGCCATCGCTCGAGCAATCGGCGGTACGGGACGCTTGTGGGCGGTGGAGATCCATCTACACGCTCCTTGCACATCCGGCCGGTGGCCCCGGTCCACCGGTGTGGGTGCGCGGCCCCGATGACAAGGTTGTCAGCCCACGCCCGGCCGGAATCGTCTCCCGACCATCACTCCCGGTCAAGACTTCGTCGCACTCGGTCCCCGCAACGGCAGCGAGTTTTCCACAAGTGGCAACGCGATCCGGCTGCGGTCGGCACAGTCGGTAACTACAGTTACCTTGCGCGGCTTGTTCTGGCCGGCGAACCGACGGTTTCTGGAGGGCAGTGTGGCTGTGGACAGGGCCAAGCTCGTCCGCCGGCAGCACACGCACCTCCTGCTGCCGCATGCCGCGCTGGACGATCCGCAGCGCGCCCTGTTCGAGGCAGCGGTCCGGCCGGCCGGATGGGTCCGGGACTCGGCCGACACCTCGTCCATCGCCCTGCAGTGGCGCCGTGGTCAGGCCACGCTGCGACTGCAGACGCTCGGCTGGTTTCCACTTCTCGTGACTGTCGGAGCGATCGGCGGCGCCACCTCCGTACACAGAGATGCCACTGCTCGCCTGACCGCTGCCGTGCTGTCCAGCGGTGGGAAGAGCCTCACTGACCAACAGCTGGTCGACTACCTGCCGCAGTCTCAGCAGCGGTGGCAGCGGGCTCTGCTGGAGCGCCAGCGGCTGGCACAGGCGGAGCGGCTGCTGCAGGCCCGTCGCTGTACTGCATGCGGCGCCTGGTCCGACCTGTCAACCACACACTGCGCCGGGTGCCACCGGCGGTTCACCTCTGCTGACGACGCAGAGCGGGACGCCGGCGTCGACCGTGCCGCTACAACAATCAGCGAAGCAGAGGCTGTCCTGGCGGAGCTGGCGCGCGGGGTAGTACTCGAAAAGCTGAGCGGTGTACGGCATGGCTGAGCGACTCGCGACTCGTGAGACTGAGCAATGGGGCTGGGAGTACCGCGGCCGGGAGGTCGTGGTTGTCGAGCAGGGCGAACCACCGGTGCCAGCCGTACCGCCGCCATCGAGTCTCGCCACGCTTGAGCGCAAACGGGCGAGCGTAACCCGGGTTAGTACGGCTCTGGTCTGGGCGACGGCTGCTGGGGTCGTAGTCACAGTTGTTGTCGGCATCGTCGTACAGCCGTTGGTAGCGCTGGTACCTGCTGTGCTGACGGCAGGACTCGCCTGGTGGCGGTGGGGACGGCCGGAGCTGCTGCGACGGTCTGCTGTTGCGGAGCACCAGCGCTGGCTGGCGGAGTGCATCGACACGATGTCTGGCTTCGAACAGGACGTGCAGGCCTGGGAGCAGCAGCTGAACGCCCGGGAGCAGTCCAAGGCGGCAGCAGTCGCTTCTGCCCGTCTGTGGGTTCCGGTTGGCCCGGCGACGAAGGAGCGTGTCGACCTGTACGGCGGTACGCCCGCTGGGTGGCGTGCGGCCGTACTGGCGATGGGCAGCTCGCTGATGAGTGCCGGCGGACGTCTGACTGTTCTGGACCTGACTCAGGACTCGGTCGCAGAGCCACTGCATCGGCTCGCCGCGGAGCACGGTGCGCCGATTCGGGCATCACTGGTTCCGGACGAGGGCAAGTCCCTGAACCTGCTCGCGGACCTCAGCACGGAGGAGATCGGGGTTGTCGTCGCGGAGGGGCTGCGGGCGGCGGAGCCGGAGCAGTCGGAGTCGCGTGGGGTGGATGCGACTCTGGTGCAACAGGTCGCGGAGTGTCTGACCGACGGGCCGATCACGTTCGCGCGCCTGCAGTTGGCCTTCCAGGTGCTGCAGCGGCAGCTCACGCCAGAGCAACGCGGGGAGTTGTCGCGGGCGGAGTACGCGACGCTGGCCGATCTGCTGAGCGAGTCGGCCCGCCGGTCGGCTGAGCCGCGGCTGTTCCGGCTGGCCGCCGGAGTGAAGCGGTTGGCGTCGGTGAGCGGCGACACCGTGATGGACGACGCTGACATCTCGCTGCGGGTTGTTCAGTTGTCGCATCGCGAGTCCGAGCTGACGGCGTCGCTGCTGAGGCAGGTGCTGTTCCAGATCACGATGGTTCGCATCCAGCGCGGGCAGTTGTCCGGGCGGGGCGAGCGGATCGTACTGATCGCCGGTGCTGATGCGCTGGCGCGACCGGAGCTCGAGCGGTTCGACAGCATCTGCCGCCGGAACGGGCTGCGGCTCGTGCTGCTGTTCGCACATCTGCGGGACAGCGCGGTGGAGCTGCTGGGCGGCGGTGATGCTGTCCTGTTCATGCGGCTCGGCAACGCGAAGGAGGCCGAGCAGGCGGCAACGTTCATCGGCCGGCAGCATCGGCTGGTTGCGAGTCAGTTCACCTACTCGCACGGGACGAACACGTCGACGTCCAGCTCGGACAGTACGACCCGGGGGAACAGTGCGTCGACGAGCGATTCGGTTGGCGTACAGACCTCAGACAGCCGGCAGGCGACGTTCGGCTTGTTGTTCAGCCGGCGGCATCGATCCGGGTCGAAGAGCAGCGGGGAGCAGTACTCGTCCAGTACGACAGGCGGCACGTCCTGGTCGGAGTCGACTTCTAGCTCGGTGTCGGACGGGACCACGGAAAGTACGTCGATCGGGTATCAGCGTACGTACGAGTACTCCGTTGAACCGACCGTACTGCAGGGGTTGTCGCCGACTGCGTTCGTCATGGTCGATCCGCTGGATCCGGCCAGTCCGCGGCTCGGGGACTGCGATCCGCGGTTGGGTGCGCTGTGATTCCGCGGCTGCGGATCGTCGAGGTGCCGCTGGCCGGTGGACCGGACGCGGATGCGGCGCAGCGGTTGGCGGCGCTGCGGCGCGGGTTGTTGCCGGCGTTGGCGTTGCAGGCGGCGGGTGAGGAGGAGTTCAGTTGCTGCTGGACGCGTACGGTCGCCGGCGGGCCGGTCGAGGTACGGGTCGCGCAATGCCCTTTGGGTACACGAGTTGTCGAGGCTGATGCGGCCGACTTTCCGGTGTGGGTGGGGGTCGATGGTGTACATGATGTGCTGAGCGCGCTTCCTGAGGCGGATGTGGAGCCGGTTGGCACGCTGGAGGATCTTGTCGAGGCGCTGCCGTTGGAGCCGTTCGCCTGGGTCGTCCGGGCGGTGCCGGTGCGTGGGACCGAGCGGGTCGAGTTGCTGGACGATCTGCATTTGCGGATGACCATGGGGTTGGACCGCGAGAAGGTTTCGGGGCGGGAAGCGCTTGAACTGGAACGCAATCGTGCGCGGTACCGCGACTTCGCGGCAGCCCAGGGCGGGCTGTGGACAGTACAGATCGCGGTGGGCGCCGAAACCGAGAAGATGGCCAGGCTGACCGCTCGCACCCTTGCCGGAAGCGCCGACCTGCACACGACGCCGTACACGTTGACTGCGCTCGATGCGACCGGGGTTGGGGCGGCGGGTTTTGTGGCTGTGGGGGACTTGCTGGCGGCGGTGGGGAGGCCTCCGGTGCGGGAGATCCCCGGCGTGCGCGTGGTCGAGCAGGTGCGTTTCGACCTGACGCCGGAGACGCCGCCGGACGGGATTCCGCTCGGTGAGGTCATCGACGCCGCCGGTCGCCCGGTCGGCCCGATGACCGTCTCGCTCGACACGCTGAACCGGCACACGTTCGTCGCCGGCGCCACCGGTTCCGGCAAGTCACAAACGATCCGCCACTTACTCGAAGGCCTCACGGCGGCATCCGTACCTTGGCTGGTGATCGAGCCCGCGAAGGCCGAGTACGCCGCAATGGCCGGCCGCCTCGGCTCCGACTCGTCCGTTGCGGTGATCCGGCTGGGCGACCCCGACGCCGTACCCCTGAGCCTCAACCCGCTCGAACCCGAAGCCGGCTTCCCGCTGCAAACCCACCTGGACCTGGTCCGCGCGCTCTTCCTCGCCGCCTTCGAGGCACACGAACCTTTTCCACAGGTACTCAGCCAGGCCTTGACCCGGTGCTACACCTCGTACGGCTGGGACCTCGCCCTCAGCCAGGGCGCCACCGAGTACCCAACCCTCGCCGACCTCCAGAAGACCGCCCGCGCGGTCGTCGACGACATCGGGTACGGCGCGGAGCTGGCCGCCGACGTACGCGGGTTCGTGGACGTACGGCTGACCTCACTGCTCCTCGGCACCCCCGGCCGCTTCCTCGGCGGCGGCCATCCGCTCGACGTCGCGGACCTGCTCAGCCGCAACGTCGTACTGGAACTCGAAGACGTCGGCGACGACCAGGACAAAGCCTTCTGCATGGGCGTCGTCCTGATCCGCCTGATCGAACACCTCCGCCTCCGCCACGCCGCCGCCCCCGCCACCGGCCTGCGCCACGTCACCGTCGTCGAGGAAGCCCACCGCTTGCTCAAGGCAACCACCGACGGCACCGCCGGCCACGCGGTCGAGATGTTCGCCGGCCTGCTCGCCGAAATCCGCGCCTATGGCGAAGGCATCGTCGTCGCCGAACAGATCCCCGCCAAGATCATCCCCGACGTGGTCAAGAACTCCGCCCTCAAGATCCTGCACCGCCTCCCCGCCGCCGACGACCGCGAAACCGTCGGCGCCACCATGAACCTCGACACCCCCCAATCCCGAGCCACCGTCACCTTCCCACCCGGCCAAGCCGCCACCTTCACCGACGGCATGGACCACCCCATCCGCCTCCAAGTCCCTTACAACCAGTCCCACGAACGCCGCGCCGCTTCACCACCCACAGTCGCGACCACCAGGCGACGCACCCCCGCCTGCGGCCCGAGCTGCCACCTCAGACCATGCACAATCCGCGAAATCGCGACCGCAATCGGGCTGCTGGACGAGAACCCCAAGCTCACAGTTTGGGTTGAGCTGCTGACGGTTGCTCATGTTGCAGGTTTGCGACGCCCGGTGCCGATCAGCCGGTCGGTGCTCTCACCTGAGCTACCCGACCGCCTCAGGGAGTGTGTCGTTGCCGAGGCCATCACCCGAGCTGTCGCCGGCCGGGCGGACCTGATCCGCAACGACTACGAACCAGCTTCACTGGCCGCTCATCTGGCCGCCATCCTGCAGCCAGGGCGAGCGGGAATGTGTACTGCCGAAACCGAGCCACAGTGGCAAGCCGGCCGCTACCGCTTCGCTGATGTGGCCCAAGAGCTGCACCAATGGGATGGTCCACAGGACCAGCCGCATCCGCTGACAGCAACCTGGCGCGCTCGCGGCCTCGACCTCACCGGCCACTCAATCAGCGCACAACTGGAGAGCTACCTCGCTCGCCCTGGCCGGCGACTCCCAGCCGGCCCCATGCTCTGGGGAGGTGGGCACCTCGCCAACGCAATCGACCAACTCTCGACAGGCCCCAGCCAGTCGGACCGACTGATCGACGCCGCATCCTTCCTCCACGTTCCGTCCGACTGGCACCACTTCACTTTCCACCTGGCCGCCACCACCGACTCCGCCAACCTGACAGCCGGCACCGCATGACCGAACTGACTCCGCGGCACCAGGACGAGCCTGCCAAGCCGGAAACTCAAGCTCCACTTGAACTAAGCGAACCGGCGCCAGACAAAGAACGTGCGACACCGGCTGACTCTGACGACACGACTGCGCGCCTGCAGTACATGCCCAAGCTGGATCGTGTGGAAGCCGCTGAGCCTCGGTCGCCAACCGAGGCTCGCCCGATCCCAGCGTCCCTATCGCATCGGGAGCCGGAAACCGAAGCCATCGCCGTACCTGTCGAGCGGCCGGCTGATTCTCGCTCGCAGACACCACCTCCTGATGAGGCAGTGCAGAAACCAAGAGAGGAGCCAGACTCCGAAAGGGCAGCTGCCCGGCCCGTCGATGTGGACAGCGGCGGTACAGGCGCTGCTCAAGCAACGACCGACGTAGGGGCCGACGATCGTGCGGTGGCAATCCGGGAAGTGCGCGAGGCACTGAATGAACGTCATCCCGACGTCGCAGGTGTGGTCACCCGGCTCGTCGACGACAAGGACCACCCACTCGACGTGGTGGAACGCCTGCGTGACCCCGAGCGGCGTTCGACCGCGATCGCAACCCTCCGTGAGCTTGCGGACGAGCGAACGCTCGAAAGTCAGGGTCTCGAGGAGTTCCGCGCGGAACATCCTGGCCGTGGTCCACTCTTCAGGCCGGTGCCGTATGAGCTGAATAATCATGACGACGGCCGGTCTCGTAAGGCGGCGTATGTCGCCGACTGCAAGGCGAGTGAGCCGGCGCGAGTGGTCGGCCCGCAGCCATCGGACGACGAACGCGAGCTCGTATCGGACTACGCCCGCCGATTGTCGGACGATGTGATGCCGCAGGTGTGGCTCGAGGTCGGTGCCCTGTCGAGGGGCGTCGAAGGCATCAGGAGTATCCGAGCCAAAGACGCCGACGGCCTGCACGACAAGGTCGCACGCATGGCTGGGGGAGCCGGCGAGCGCGAGGCGCGACCCGAGTATCAGGTGGGGGATGTGATCGATGCTGTCGGAGCGCGGATCACTGTGTCGGACACGGAGCGGCTCGAGCAACTGCTGTCCGACATCAAGGACCGGTTTGGAGTGGGGGACGGTGGACGGATCCTGGAGCTGGAGAACATGTACGCCAGCCCGAAAGCGCACAATCCGTCGTACCGCACCGTCCCTCTCATCGTTGCGGTCGAGGTTGACCGCAGGCCGTACACGTTCGAACTGCAGCTGTGCACCTGGCGATCCTCGATTGCGTCCGACCTCGAGCACAACACTGTCTACAAACCCTACATCCGCCCGGCTCAGGCGGAACAGGAGAAGGTTCGCCGTATGCAGGCGGAGGCAGCCGCGCTGGATCAGAACGAAACAAGGAGAAGATGGCATGGATGAGCCTGACAACCTGTGGGTCGGCCTTGGGTATGTGCAGGTTGACGGCGACCTCAAGGCAGCGTTCATTGTCGACGCACGCCGCTATGCGGATGCCGGCGCCGCTCGTGAAGTGATCAGGGACGCGGGTGCTGAACTGCGCCGCCGTGGTATCGCCGGGCAGTTCGAGATGCGCGAGATCCGAGCTGATCAACCACTGCCGTTCGATTTGCCGACCTGGGACGAGTACTTGAGTCAGCAGCTCGATGACTAGTCCGGGCCAGTCGCGTGTTTTCGCCGGATGGGAGAACTGGAAGGCTGCCGAGACCGAGCTGCTCGGGTGGCTCCGACAAGACGTCGTCGGCGAGTTGCAGACCGCGTTTGAAGCCGCGAAGGTCTGGCACGAGGGGCAGACCCGTCCAGCTGGAGAGCCGTACTGGCAGCACTTGTTGCAGGTGCTGCAAGTGCTGACAGTGGCTCTTGAAGTGACGGACGTCGACCTGCTGCGGGCGGGTGTGCTGCACGACGTGGTGGAGGACACTGACGGGACCGCGGCCGACGTGGAGAGGCGGTTCGGAAGGCGAACGGCGGAGTTGGTTGCCGCGGTCACCATTCCTGAAGTACGGAACGGCGAATCAAAAGACTCCGTAAGGGCCGTCTATCTTGCGCATCTCGCGATGGCGTCTCGTGACGTCCTGACATTGAAGCTGTCGGATCGGTACAGCAATGTGCAGCGGTTGCACACGCACCCGCGGGTCGCGAAGCAGCGTTCGTACTATGCCGAGACGGTTGAGCATTTCGTTCCACTTGCGGCTGTCCATCCGCGGTTGGAGGAGTTGTTCGCGCGATGGGCGCAGGCGTATTCGTACCTCACGGGACGGGTGGACACCGCCTCAAAAGTCGACAAGCTGGCCGCAGCGATGCACAGCGAGCAGGTCGGCAAGAGCGGGCGCCGGTATGTGAATCGTGTGCGTGGTGTGGCGTCGATTGCGCGGGAGAACGGCGCGAGTGAAGACCAAGTGATGGCTGCTCTGCTGCACGACTCCGTCGCCGACGGCTCGTGCACGCTGACGCAGCTCAGAGATCTCGGCGTGCCGGAGCCGGTCGTGGAGATGGTGGACGCTCTGTCACATCGCGACGGCGAGAGCCAGGACCAGTACCTCGCACGATTGGCCGACACTCCCGACGCAATCCTCGTCAGACACGCTGTCGAACTCCTCGGTCGGTCCGGCCGGTAACGCGCAGGCTCAGGCAGGCGCACGCTCTCCGGAGCGGCAGGCGTCCCAGTCGGACTTGCGCGCAGCCATGCGTCAGGATGACAGCGCGGCCGGCCTGCGCTACCTGTCGCAGGCCGGAGAACATGCCTCCGAACAGCCCGCTGCCGACGTCCCGAGGGTCGAGCCGCAGGTCATGATCGTTGGCGACGACATCGCCGCTCTGAGGCCGACGGATTCGGACGTGCTTCCCTTCGAGCAGCCCGAAGCGGAGACGGCAGGTAGTCGGTGGCTTCGACCAGAATCGGACGCCGAGCCGGTCGGCGAGGAGACGACAAATCCAAGGGACTCAGAGGTCCCGGACCAGCCGCCAGCAGGAAGGGTCGAGGATTCCACAGCCCTTCCGGACGATGACGCAGCGGATCACAGGGCGGTTCAGGTACGGGATACTGCCGGTCAGAGCACGCCTCTCACTCTCGACCGCCTGAGTCGGAAGCTGAGCGGTCGGTCCACGGGGGCGGCACAACAGACGATCGGCGCGCAGTCGACGAACAGAATGCCGGTCCAGAGCGTGTACGCCTCGATCGACCAAGGCGACAGGCACGGTCACATTCGCCATGGCGCGATGGGTACCGACGAGTTGTACGTACGCCGTGTCGCCTTCAATGAGGATCCGGCACAGACCGACCCGCAGCAGAGATCCGGTGGGATCGATGGCCTGAAGCCCGACAAGGACCACTACCTGTGGTCGGGACTCCACCAGAATCCATGATGCGACCGCCTTCGCGGCTGCTTATGTCTATTGTTCGGATTTTGCGTTGAAAGACTGGCCGGAATCGAAGAAGCCACGGAAGCAATGGCTGCAGGCGAGAGACTCCGGCAGCGATCTCACCCTTCTGCCACAACCTCAGGTCGAACCGATTCCGACCTTCGAGGGCGGCAGCATCAAGGTCGTGTTCGGCGGGAGCGCCGAGTCCAGGCGATACGAAATCAAGACGATCTCTGCACAGGTATATCGCACAGATTGTGGCGGTCTTCAGGCAGGAACTTGTCCGTCTCGTCCAAGGAGACCGCGAAGGTCTGCATCCGGAGGCTCTGGACACCGCCACCGACTACGACGACTGGGAAACCGATGACGAGTTCCTGGTTTGGTTGTGGGGTGCGTTGTATCCGGGGGAGGCGGTGCCGGTCAAGGGGCCGTAGATCGGTGGGTGAGGCGCGGGTAGGTTGAGGGTATGGATGGTCGGGTGTTGGTGACGGGGGCTGCTGGGTTTGTGGGGCGGGCCTTGGTGGGGGCCTTGCGGGGGCGGGGGGTGTTGGTTACGGCGGTGGATCGGGAGGCGCCGGATGCCTCGTGGGATGACGGGGTGCTGGTGGTGAGGGGGGATCTTGCGGAGCAGGAGACCTGTGTGGCGGCGTTTGAGACTCGGCCTGATGCGGTGGTGCATTTGGCGGCGTTGACTTCGGTGTTGCGGTCGGTGGATGCGCCGATGCGGACGTTCGCGGAGAACGTGACGATTACGCAGGTGTTGCTGGAGTTGTCGCGGGGTAGTGGGGTGGATCGGTTCGTGCTCGCGTCGACCAACGCGGTGGTCGGGGACGTGGGGACGTCGACGATCACCGCGGACCTTCCGTTGCGGCCGTTGACGCCGTACGGGGCGACGAAAGCGGCCGGTGAGATGCTGCTCTCCGCGTACTCGGGGAGCTACGGGATGGCGACCGCCGCGCTCCGGTTCACCAATGTGTACGGGCCGGGGATGTCGCACAAGGACAGTTTCGTGCCGCGGATGATGCGCGCGGCGCTGGGTGGGACGGGCGTCAAGGTGTACGGGGACGGTACGCAGCGGCGCGATCTCGTGTACATCGATGATGTGGTGAACGGGATCCTGCTCGCGCTCGACAGCAAGTACGACGGGCGGGCGATCCTCGGGTCCGGCCGGTCGGTGTCGGTGCTGGAGATGATCGACGCGGTACGGAACGTGACCGGCTGTGCGGTACCGGCGGAGCACATCGCGGCGCCGGCGGGGGAGATGCCGGCCGTGGTCGTTGACGTCACCAACGACCTTGGGTACCAGCCGACTGTTTCGCTGGAGGATGGTCTCGCTCGAACGTGGCAGTACTTCAGGAACCAGTGAAGGCAAAAGCACCCCTCGCTTCGCTCAGGGCTGGAGGGGTGGTGAGAAAGCACTGGTTGCTCGGCATCTTCCTGGTGGCGGGTCTGTTGCTGCGTACGCTCGCCACCGTCGCCTACTGGCCGGCGATCATCTACACCGACTCCGTCCAGTACCTCAGCAACATGGGCAAGTTGAGCCCGGATCAGCTCAACCCGATCGGGTACGACTTCGTGCTCGGCCCACTTGTCTGGATCGGCGGACTTCCGCTGGTCGTGATCGTGCAGCACCTGGTCGGACTGTTTCTCGGCGTCGCGATCTACGCGCTCGCCCGCCGCCTCACCGTCTACCGCTGGCTCGCCGCCGTAGCCGCCGCCCCGCTCCTCCTCGACGCGTACCAAGTGCAAATCGAGCAGAACATCATGGCCGAGACCACCTTCGACGTGATCCTGGTAGCGATCCTCTGGCTGCTGCTCGCGAAGGGCGTGCCGGGCTGGCGCCGCGCGGGCGTGGTCGGCCTGCTGGTCGGATCAGCGTTCGCGGTACGGGCGATCGGCATGGTCCTACTCATCGCAGTAGTCATCTACTTGGTTGTCGTCGGCAACGCATGGCGCAAGCGGCGGATGGCCGTCGTACGCCGCACGGTCGCCGCGATCGCGGGCTTCGGCATCGTCTTCGCCGCGTACGCCGGCTACTACCGCGCCGAAACCGGCCGATGGGGTTTCACCGGCGCCGAGAACCAGATCCTGTACGGGCGTACCGCGACGGTCGCCAACTGTGCAAAGCTCCCACTCAACGAGGGCACGCGGCTCTTCTGTCCGAAGGAACCGCTCGGCCAGCGGCTGGGCGTCGACAAGTACGCGCACAACCACTACGGCGACCCGAACTGGCCCGGCCCGCTCCCACCGGGTACGACGAAGCGCCAGCTGGCTACTGAGTTCGCGCACCTGGTGATCACGCATCAACCGCTCGATGTGACTTGGGCGGCGTTGAAGGACTTCGCGAAGGGGTTCGCGCCTGCTCGGACCAGTTCGCCAGATGACGTACCACTGAGCCGCTGGCAGTTCCAGACGGTCTACCCGAACCTCAGTGACCCCAACACGGCCAAAGCAGCAGTGAAATGGGGAGGGTCCGAGCCGCACGTCGCCCACGTGCCTGCGGTCATTCTGCGCGCCTACCAGCTCCACGGCGGCTACACCTCCGGCACGTACCTCGGTCTGTGCGTGCTGATCGCACTAGCTGCTGTAGCAGGGCTGGGACGCGCCAAGACCTCGAGACTCCGCTCAGCCGCGCTGCTACCCGCTGCGGCCGGTCTGATCCTGCTGCTCGGCTCAGCAGCGTTCGAGTTCTCCTGGCGCTACCAACTGCCCGGGCTGGTGTTCTTCCCACTAGCTGGTGCCATTGGCCTAAGAGCGATACTTGGCAAGGACCAGGCACGACCTGCGATGGCTGACTACCCAGATGACGTGGACAGCAAAGCAGTGCAGGACTTCGGTACGCCGGACTTCGCGCCGATCGTCGTAGTGATCGCGGCATACAACGAGGCCGGCGGAATCGGACCAGTACTCACCAACATGCCCCGTACTTGCGCAGGCATGCCCGTGGACGTCCTGGTCGTAGTAGACGGCGCAACCGACGACACCGCGGACATCGCCCGTCAGCACGGGGCGTACGTATGTGTTGCCCCCAGCAACCGTGGTCAGGGCGCGGCGCTCCGGCTCGGGTATCACCTTGCCGCACAAGGCGGAGCCGAGTACGTCGTCACAACGGATGCCGACGGCCAGTACGACAACGCCGAGCTCGAGGTACTCCTGGAGCCGATCCTCACAGATCGGGCCGACTTCGTCACCGGATCGCGGCGGCTCGGTGCGGAGGATGCGGACAGCCGCCTGC
This sequence comes from Kribbella hippodromi, assembly GCF_039531045.1. NCBI lineage: Bacteria > Bacillati > Actinomycetota > Actinomycetes > Propionibacteriales > Kribbellaceae > Kribbella > Kribbella hippodromi. The sequence continues at coordinate 34,366 of NZ_BAAAPH010000035.1, forward strand.
GCTGGATCGGCGTCCGGGTGTTCGCCGTCATCGCCTCGATCCTGACCCGGCGCAAACTCACCGACACCTCGTTCGGCTTCCGGGCGATGCGCGCCGAGCTGGCGACCGCGGTGACGCTGCGCGAGCCGCAGTACCAGTCGTCGGAGCTCCTGGTCGGTGCGCTGGCGATCGGCGCGCGGGTGGTCGAGCTCCCGATGACGATGCGCCGCCGCGGCGACGGCACCAGCAAGAAGGGCCCGGGCCTGGTGTACGGCGCGAACTACGGGCGGGTGATGACGACTACGTGGTTGCGGGAGTACGTGCTTCGGCCGCGTCGCCGGAAGCAGCGGGCGAGGGCTTGGCGAACACCAGCCGATCGAACAGCCAGAACTTCACGATGAACAGCACCGCGTACGTGGCCAGGTAGGAACCGCTGACCAGAATCGTCTTCCAGGCGTGTGATTCGAGCGGCTGGACCAGGTGGTCGGTCAGCGACGTGACCAGCGCGGCGGTGACCGCGGAGCCGATCACGATGATTGTGTACGGCAACTTCTGCCCGCTGCGGCCCCAGGTCCAGCGACGGTTCAGTACGTAGTTCGGCACCGCGCCGGCGATCCACGCGACCAGAGTGGCGACCAGCGCCGGGGACCCGAACCAGTAACAGAGAGCGAACGCGACCTGACTCACCGCGGTGGCGACCACGGAGGACGCCGAGTACCTCGCCCAGAGCAGCAGGCGGGCACGGGACAGCCGGACCCTCGTGGGCCAGAGTTTGTCGAGTAGGGGCATCGCCGCCCATTGTGCACCTTCGCGCGCGCGACCGGCAGCCCGGCGGAAATTCTCAGTCGATTGCCAGCGAATAGGTGTGCCTGGTCACGTTACTGCGACGGGTACACGGGATAGGAAGGACTGTGACGACGTCCACCGATTGGAAGGCGGCCGAGCCGTGCGAGTACTCGTTCTGGGCGGTGACGGTTACCTAGGGTGGCCAACAGCCCTGCATTTGTCCGACCGCGGCCACGACACGGCCGTGCTCGACAACCTGGCCCGGCGCGGCTACGACCGTGAGCTCGGGGTCCAGAGCCTGGTCCCGATCGAGGACCTCGAGACCCGGGTGGCCGCCTGGGAAGAGGTGTCCGGCCGGAAGATCCCGGCGTACACCGGGGATCTGCTGGACGCGGACTTCGTCTACCGGGTACTGCGCGAGTTCGCGCCGGACGCGATCGTGCATTTCGCCGAGCAGCGCGCCGCACCGTACTCGATGATCGACCGCGAACACGCTGTGTACACGCAGCACAACAACGTGGTCGGCACGCTGAACCTGATGTACGCGATCGCCGAGACCAACCCGGACATCCACCTGGTCAAGCTCGGCACGATGGGTGAGTACGGCACGCCGAACATCGACATCGAGGAAGGCTGGCTGGAGGTCGAGCACAACGGCCGCAAGGACCGGATGCTGTACCCGAAGAAGCCCGGCTCGTTCTACCACCTGAGCAAGGTGCACGACTCGCACAACCTGGAGTTCGGCTGCCGGATCTGGGGGATGCGGGTCACCGATCTCAACCAGGGCGTCGTGTACGGGCAGCAGACCGACCAGACCGTACGCGATGCGCGGCTGGCGACCCGGTTCGACTACGACGCCGTGTTCGGTACGGTGCTGAACCGCTTTGTCATCCAGGCGGTACTCGGCGAACCGCTGACTGTGTACGGGGCCGGTGGCCAGACCCGTGGCTTCCTGGACATCCGGGACACCGTCGAATGCATCCGGCTGGCTGTGGAAAACCCTGCTGATGCTGGTGAGTTCCGCGTGTTCAACCAGATGACCGAGAGCTATTCGGTGTCTCAGCTCGCCGCGCTGGTGGCGGAGTCGTTCGCCGGGCCGGTTCAGGTCGAGCACCTGGAGAACCCACGGATCGAGCAGGCCGAGCACTACTACAACGTCAAGCACACCGGCCTGGTCGGTCTGGGTCTGCAGCCGCATCTGCTGTCCGAGACGCTGATCGAGTCGATGTTCGACATCGTGTCGGCCAACAAGGACCGCGTCGACCCGGCCGCCCTCCTCCCGACCGTCCGCTGGCAGGGCCCACTCAAGCGCTAGGCCAAGCGCCAGGCCGAGCTAAGCGTTGGCCGCGACCAAAATCGTCGGGATCGCCGCCAAAAAGCGATCCCGACGACCTCGGCGTGCCTGATCGGCAAGCCAGCTGTCGGCATCCGCCTGCGTGATCAGCGCCTTCTCGACCGCCGCCGCAGCAGCCGCTGCGAGCTGCGGCGCCATCTGCCGATGGTCAGTGACGACATCGGTGTGTACGGCAACCTCCACCTCCCGGAACCCCTTGTCGATCAGCAAGGCTCGAAGACCACGTGCAGCCCGCGGCGCCGCCGTACGCGACTCCAGTCCGAGCAGCACGACATCGGTCAGGTCCTGATCCGTACCGTCGAGCATCAGGAACCCGTAGTCCTGCCCGCCGACCACGATCCGCCCGCCCGGCCGCAGTACGCGCCGTGCTTCGGCCACCGTCGGCGCCGGATCATCGAGCAGATGGAACAGCCGCATCGCGCGGTACCCGTCCATCGACTCGTCCTCGATCGGCAGCTCGTCGGAGTGTGCCACGTGAAACATTGCCCCGGGCGCGCGGCTCCGTGCCGCCTCGACCGCCTCCGGGTCCGCGTCGATCCCGGTGACCTTGAGGCCCTTCCGGGCCAGCTCCGCGGCCGCGTGCCCCGCGCCGCAGCCGACATCCACGCAGGTCGCGCCGCGTTTCAGCGCCAGCAGCCGGTACGACGCCGCGCGTAATTCCGCCGCACCGGGTTGTTCTTCGATCCGTTCCAGGAAGCTCATGACTCTACGGTGAAACTTCAGGTCCACCTGAAGTCAACAGCCACGAGCCAGTACCGGCACTAGTCCATCGACACCTTGTCGAAGTTGGTCGTGGTGTAGCGGACGTCCAGGTCGATCTCGTCGCCGACCGCCGGCGGCGCCACCGCGGACGGCAGGAACAGCATGCTCGCCTGCATGTGCGGCGGCTCGGCGAACCAGCGCTGCTTGCCCTCGATGGTGAACGGCGACAGCGCCATGCCGGCCGCGTCCAGGCTGCCCTTGGCCATCGCGATCGCGCGCTGCCGGACGGTCGCGGCCGCGGTCGGGGCCTCCAGGCCGACGCCGTGCGCGGTACCGCCGGACACGATCAGGATGTGCCCGTCGCCGCTCACCCGGCGCTGCCGGTAGCCGACCCGCTCGCCGCGCCGGACCGAGTGCACGTCCAGTACGGTCGCGCGCACCGTCAGCGCACCACGGTCGCCGAGCCAGAGCCCGGTACCCATCCGGAGCTTCACGTCGTCGCCGATGTCGGCCAGCTTCTGTGCCGGTACGTGCGACACCCAGAGCGTGCTCTTGCGTACGTCCAGCGCCGCCTTGGCCAGCTGCTGCGCTTCCCGCAGGTTCGCCGACGTACCGCCCGCGCCCATCGGGAAGTGCAGCGACCAGCCCTCGAAGCGGATCCGGTCCAGTGCGTTCAGGAGCATCGTGTGCCGCAGCTCGCGGGCGCCGATCCCGTGCCGGCGCATCGACGTCATCACCTCGATCAGCACCCGGCTGCCGGCCGGGATCGAGACCAGGTCGGCCAGCCGGCTGACCGTGTGGATCACGTTCCGGCTCTGCGGGATCTCCAGGAACGGCCGCCACGGCGACAGGACGACGATGTCCTCGCGCGGCTCCGTCGGTACCTCGAAATAGGTGCCGACCGCGACCGTCCGGGCGCCGAGCGCGCGGGCCTCGGCCAGCAACCGGTGATTGCCGAACCCGTACCCGTTGCCCTTGGCGACCGGGACGACGTCGGCGTTCCACGTGGAACGGAGGTGCTCACGCCAGCGATCGGAATCGACGTGCAGGACTAGGGGCATGGTGTCAACGCCGTCTCATGTAGAGGTCGAATGCGGTGTACAGCGCCTTGTTCAACGGCAGATCCCACTCACCGACGTACTCGACGGCCTCGCCGCCGGTACCGGTCTTGAACTGGATCAACCCGACATGCGGGTCGTTCGGGTCCAAGGTGTCGGTGATGCCCCGTAGGTCGTACACGGACGCACCCGCCGCGAGCGCGTCCGACATCATCCGCCACTGGATCGCGTTCGATCCGCGGACGTCCCGCTTGGCGGTCGAGCTGGCACCGTAGGAGTACCAGGAGTGACCGCCGACCCGGACCCAGATCGTCGACGCGACCAGGTCGCCCTCGTGATGGGCGTTGTAGATCCGGAAGTCACAACAGCCGGCCGGCTGGTTGGCCATCGCGGCGTACATCTTCTCGAAGTACGGCAGCGGCCGCGGCGTGAAGTGGTCGCGCTGCGCGGTCTCGACGTACAGCTGGTGGAAGGCCTTGATGTCCTCCGGGCCGCCCTGGCTAACCTCGACACCGGCCTTGTCGGCCTTCTTGATGTTCCGCCGCCAGAGCTGGTTCATGCCCTTGAGCAGGTCGTCCTGGCTGCGGCCGGCCAGCGGGACCTGGAAGACGTACTGCGGCTGCCCGGCCGCGAACCCCTCGGCGATCCGCGGCGGCTTCCAGCCGAGTTTGCGCAGCTGGTCCGCGACGGTGGCGCCGGTCGGCTCGATCACGTCCGGCCGGACGTCGCCGAGCCGCGGCTGCTGCCCGCCGGCGATCGCGTCCTTGATCGTCTTCGCGGTCCAGCGCCGGGTCGCCACCGGCGGACCCATCCGGATCCCGAACGCGCCGGCCTCGACCAGGTGCCCGGCCAGCGGGCGCAGGTAGCGGCCGAGATCGATCGCGTCCCAGTCGATCACCGGGCCCTCCGGCAGGTACGCCAGGTAGCGCTTCACCTTCGGCATCTGCCGGTACAGGACCAGACCTGCACCGACCAGCTCGGCCGGGTTCGCCGGGTCGTACCAGCCGAGTGACTCCGCCTTCCACTCACTCTTCACCGCGGCCCAGCCGGGCGTCTGCAGGAAGCTCGCCGCCGGCTGCGCCGCGATGTACGCGGCATGCTCGTCGGCCGAGATGGTCCGAATGCTGAAGTCACTCACGGTCGGTCAGGTTACCGGCCCGGCCGACGGAACCGTAGCCGAGCCGCTGACCTGATCAAACCTGCGCGACCAGCCGCTCGGACAGTTCCCACAACCGAGTGGCCGACTCCGGATCCAGCGCGTACGGCGCGACGCCGCCGTTCCGCCCCTCGACCGGCGCCTCCGCCTCGTTGTTGTCCTCGAAGTACTTGCCCGTCACGCCGGCGGTCAGCGGGGACGCGGCGAGCAGTACCGAGGTCGCCGCGCCCTGCTCGACGGTCTTCCAGGTGGCTTCATCGAACAGCTTCTGCATGGCCGGCGTCAGGTTGTTCTCGACGTGCCGCTGCAGCGCGGTCCGGATGCCGCCGGGCATCAGCGCGTTGACCACGATGCCGGCACTCGCCCAGCGCTTCGCCGCCTCCACGGCGAACAGCACGTTCGCCGTTTTCGACTGTCCGTACGCGGCCCAGGGATCGTACGGGCGTACGTCGAAATGGACGTCGTCGAAATGCACGTCCGAGCGCAGATGCGCACTCGAGCTGACCGAAACCACGCGGGCGTCACCGGCGGCGGCGAGCGCGTCGTACAGACCGAGCGTGAGGCCGAAGTGGCCGAGGTGGTTGGTCGCGAACTGGTGCTCCCAGCCCTCCGGCGTACGGGTCAGCGGCTCGGCCATCACGCCGGCGTTGTTCACCAGGATGTGCAGCGGGCCGGTCCAGTTGGCCGCGAACGCACGGACCGAGGCGCGATCGGCCAGCTCGATCGGGGCGACGAAGACGTGGTTGTTGCCGGTGCTCTCGATCAGCTGACCGGCGACCCGTTCGCCGGCCGCCGTGTTCCGGACCGCCAGCGTCACCTCGGCGCCGGCCACGGCGAGGGCGCGGGCGGTCTCGACGCCGATACCGGACGCACCGCCGGTGACGATCGCGCGGCGCCCGCTGAGGTCGACGCCCGCGATCACCTCGGCGGCGGTGGACTCGAAGCCGAACGGTGTGGTGATTCTGCTCATCAGGATCTGTCCTGTTCTCCGACCTAGACTTGAACCGGAGGAGCCTCCGGTAATCCCAGTTAAGCGGAGGGTCCTCCGGTTATCAAGCGGTCCGCTAGGTTGGTCCGCGAGGAGGGGACATGACGAGTACCGGCGAGCGTCCGTTGCGGGCGGACGCGCAGCGCAATCGCGACCAGATCGTGGCCGCGGCCGGCCGTGCGTTCACCAAGTGCGGCCTGGAGGCGACGCTGGAGGGGATCGCGAAGGACGCCGGGGTCGGGATCGGCACGCTCTACCGGCACTTCCCGACGCGCGAGTTGCTGATCGAGGCCGCGTACCGGAACGAACTCGCCGCCGTCTGCGATGCCTCGGTGGAGTTGCGGGCCGAGCTGCCGCCGGATCAGGCGCTGCGGGTGTGGATGGACCGGTTCATCGACTACATGACCCGGAAGCGCGGCATGGCCGACGCGTTGCGCGCGGTCTTCGCGTCGGGCGCGAACCCGTACGCACAGAGCTTCGAGTTGCTGGTCGGTGCGGTGCAACCGCTGCTGGACGCCGGCGCGGCGGCCGGTCAGATCCGCTCGGACATCTCGGCAAGTGACCTGCTGGTCAGCATCAGCGGAGTCGGTGGCGCGGCGGCGGACGACCGCGAACAGGCTGGTCGCCTGCTCGACCTGCTGATGGACGGGCTTCGGTACCGAGCCTGATGACGAAGGTTGCTTTGGTGACCGGTTCCGCGTCCGGAATCGGCGCGGCGACGGTACGGCGGTTGGCGGCGGATGGGATGACCGTCGCAGTGCACTCACGGACCAGCCGGGCCGAGGGCGAGGCATTGGCTTTGGAGCTTGGTGGGTCGTATCACCAGGCTGATCTGTCCGATGACGCGGCGGCTCAGCAGTTGGTACCGCACGTGCTGGCCGAGCACGGGCGTCTGGATGTGCTGGTGAACAACGCGGGCATCAGCTGGCCCGTACCGCATGCGGAGCTCGATGCACTCACCGCCGCGGACTGGCGGCAGTTGCTCGACGTCAACCTGATCGCGCCGTGGCTGCTGTGTACGGCGGCCCTTCCCGCACTGCGCGAGTCCGGCGGATGCATCGTCAACGTGACGAGTCACGCGGGCGTCCGGCCGAAGGGCAGCTCAGTCGCGTACGCCGCGTCGAAGGCTGCCCTGAATCACGTGACCAAGTTGCTGGCGGCCGCACTCGGGCCGGACGTCCGAGTCAACGCGGTCGCCCCCGGCCTGGTCGACACACCGCTGACGGCATCGTGGACGGAAGCCCAGCACCTGTGGAAAACCACAAGCCCAATGCGCCGCGCCGCCCAGCCCGCGGACGTAGCCGACTTGATCTCAGCAGTTATCCACAACCGCTACCTGACGGGCGAGGTCATCCTGCTCGATGGTGGTCTGAATCTGCGCTGAATCTGGGCCTACGATCGCGAGAGGTCTTTGGGGCCGGACAGACGTTAGCGGACGGCCGAGGCTCCCGCCGCCTCGATCGCCTCGAAGATGTCGGCGTCGGTCTCGCGTTGCCAGTCGGGCAGTTCCTGCCAATCGGCGACGTACGCGGGTTTCGGGTCGGGGATGTGCTTGTAGATCTGAGCGATCCAGCACAGGGCCACGAAGCGACCCTTTTGCTCGCGCGTCAGCTTCGAGGTGTTGCCGGCGCTGACCTCGACGAATTCGGCAACCTGTGTACAGACACTCGCCGCGCTGCTGCGCTCCCACTCAGGGGTGTCCTCCCAAGGGGTGACATAGCTCGCTTTGGGCTCGCCGGGGAAGTGTTTCTTGACTCCTGCAATCCAGGCGTCGCGGAAGATTCGGCCGGGCTCAAGCGTCACTGTGGGTTCTCCTCAGGGGTTGTCGTTCAGAGGTTGGCAAGCGCGGAGATCTCGGCGTTGAGGTGGCGCACCTCCCGGACCGCAGCGAAGGACGCCAATTGTGGCTGAAGCGTCCGAAGCTTCTGCGCGACCACTCCGGACCTTGTCCGCTGGGCCATTTCGAGTGCAGCGTTTCCGTAACTCACGACCTGCTCAGCATCGCCGCGCTGGGCACCGGTCATGGCCAGGTCGGACAGCACACATCCTCGCCGCCTCGCAGACAGCGCGGTCTGAAGCGCTGCGGTCAGAGTTGCTTTCGCTCGATCGGGAAGCTTCAGGGACACGTAACTTGTGCCGCGTTCTTCGGCGATGCGTGATCCATCGAACCGGAGCCAGCCGCCGTTGTTGTGAGGCGCGGACAGTTCGTGGACTCCCTCGGCGTACCCCATTGCGCGCTCGAACCCTGCGATATCGCCGAGCCCTGCCAGTGCCTGTGCCTCGACACAGCTCACCCAGTAACGCGTACAGAGGCTTCTGCTGCCGTTTCGAGCGAGGCTGCCGGCTATCTGGAGCATGGGTAGCGCCCTGCCGTACTCGTGGCCGTACAGGCCAAGGAACGCGTGCCGGGTCATGGCGCAGGCCCAGAGATCGAAATCGTCAGCTTCCTTGCTCGCCGTAGCGGACAAGGTGTAGCACTGCGCCGCGTCGGTGTACTTGCTCGCGTCGAACGAGATCTCACCCGCAAGCTGGAACAGGTCGGCGACGAGTCGGGCAAGTCCGCGCCGCTCGTCAGGTCGCTTCACCTTGCCAAGATTGTCCATCAGGACGGACAGCTGATTTCTGACAAGAGGGTACGCCGCACTCTTCGATGAAGCGCTCGTGTAGAGCTGCCAGAGATGTGTGTTGAGATCGGACAGCTCGGCCAACGCGGCCTTTCCCGCGACAGAGCCCTTGATCGGCTCGGTGGCGCGGTCCCAATCGACGGACGCGCCGGCTGGAGGCACCGCCAGGGTGGCACCAGCCACCGCGAGCAAACGGAGGAGTTCACGGCGGTTCATGTCGTCGATCTCCTGCTGGCCCTGGCGGAGTGGGTCGGCTGGCGTTGGGCTCAGTGCTGTGGTGCTTGCCGCGAGACCAACCAGGACTCTTGCCTCGGGAGGCATGTTCAGTCCTGATGCGATTCTCTCAATAACTTCAAGCCGGGTGATCCGGCGTCTTCCACGAAGCGTCTCGCTGATCCGTCCCTGACTCAGGCCGACTGCTTCGCCAAGTCGGGTCTGGCTGACGCCTCGCTGGTTCGCCTCACGAAGCAGCGAGCTCATGTCCCGGGATGCCAAGGCATGCCCGACTGCGACCGATCGCCAGAAACTGGCGGGCAGCTTGATCAGTCCCACTTCGGAGTCTTCCATCGCCCAACCCGTCGCTCACTGTATTGGCATCGTAACGGTCCATCTCGGGCTGAATGTGGCGCCATCGGCGGGGCTCAACCAAAGCGGTATCCCATCGTGAGATGGCTCGACCGTCACGCAGCCAGCATCATCGACTACAGAAAGTCAAAGCTCTGCTGAGGGGGAGACGGACTTCCGGGCTGAGATCCGGCGCCGGGGAGACGGGTAACAACCACAACCGAAAGGACGTGACCCGATGACGACCACTGCTCCTGTTCGTCCATGGGGCGTACGCCGAGCCTGCGGCTACGCCCAATCGCTGGAAGAGGGAGACCTGCTCCCGACGACCGTCACGGTAGATCCCGAGACGCAGCTTGCTGTCTATCGCGACCCAACCGGCCAACCCGTCCAGGCGGGGCCGCCCAAGCATGGGACCTCGCGCGCCCAGTTCAAGAGTCTGCCGACCGGAGGAGGCGACGGGAGCAGGCCCAGCCCGCCGGACGACACGAAGATCGTTGAATACGTGCCGGACTGATGAACAAGGACAGGCCGATCCTCGTCCTGACGTGCGCGGACGATCCCACCTCGGACGTGGTCATAGCCGAACTCAACAGTCGTGGTGCGCCTGTCGTCAGGTGCGATCCGGCCGATGTCCTCGCCGGCGGACTGGAAGTCTCAGCTCGTTTCGGTGGCGACGCTCCGGGCGGCTACCTTCGAACCGACTCCCGCACCATCGACCTCGCGGCAATCCGGTCGGTTTACTACCGACGCCCGTCCTCGTACGTCGCTCCGGCGAGTATGGCTGCGCAGGACGGACAGTTCGCCAAAGAGCAGGCCAAGCACGGCATGGGCGGAATCTTGGCGAACATCCGCGGCCGGTGGGTCAATCACCCTTGGCGGGCCATCGAAGCGGAGTTCAAGCCGACGCAACTCGCGGTCGCGAGTGAGGTCGGCTTCTCCGTACCGGCAACGCTCATCACCAACAGTCCGGATGAGACGCGCCTGTTTGCCAAGGAGCACGGCCCGATCATCTACAAGCCGTTGCAGAACACGAACCTGACGAAACCCGATGGCAATGCCTTGATGGTGTGGGCTGACGAGGTTCAGCCGGACGAGCTGGACGATTCCGTTTCGCTGGCTCTGCACCTGTTCCAAGCGCGAGTAGGCAAGGTGGCAGATGTTCGAACGACCGTCGTCGGGGATCAGGTATTCAGCGTGCGGGTCCAGTCGCCGCACCTGGACTGGCGCCGGGACTACGACCAGGTGACCTACGCCGTGATCGATACGCCGTGCCAGGTCGTGGAGGCTTGTCACCGTTACCTCGATAGATTCGGGTTGCTGTTCGGAGCATTTGACTTCGGCATCGTGCACGACGGTTCGTGGGTTTGGTACGAGTGCAACACAGCTGGGCAGTGGCACTGGCTCGAACTTGAGACCGGGCTGCCGATGACGGCGGCGCTGGCAGACCTTCTGGAGATCAGATGACAACCGACGGCGTCGCGCCGGAAGCCTGGCAACGCCAGGTCGGCGAAATGGTTGCCGAAGTCGAGAAAAAGGGGCATCTGACAGACCCGCGTCTCCATGCGGCATTCAGTGAAGTACCCCGGCATGTCTTCGTTCCGGGCTTCCTGCGGATCGAGCTGAACACCGACGGGTTCGCGGTCACGGACGGCACGGTGGATCAGACCGACTCCGGATACCTTGATGCCGTCTATTCCGATCAGCCGCTGATGACCCAGACGAAGCCGGTCGAGGGTCAGCCGGACAGCTACGTGTGGAGTTCGTCCTCCTCGATGCCGTCCGTGATGGCCGACATGATCGAGGAGTTGGGCGTCGAGCCGGGTATGTCGATCTTGGAAAGCGGTACCGGCACCGGGTACAACGCTGCGATCCTTTGCCACCTTCTCGGCGACGATGCGGTGACTACCGTCGAGATCGACCCAGATCTCCTCCGAGAAGCGCTGGAGCGACTGGACAGCCTCGGGTACCACCCGGCGACGAACCCGGCCGGACGGCACCATGACCGGGTACTTGCGACTCATGCTGTCGATCACGTGCCGTACGACTGGATTCGATGGAGCAAGCCGGGCGGGATCATCCTCGCCGATCTGCGGCCACCGTCGAACACCGACGTTGGCGCGTGGGTCAAGCTCACCGTAGACGCGGACGGAACGACCGCCACCGGCAAGCTGATGCCACCTCGCGGGTACTTCATGAGCGCTCGCAAGGTGGCCGACTTCGCGGACGTCGGGTACCAGCTTCCGGAGCTGACCCTTGAGGAGCACCAAGCCCGGGCCGACCTGATGGACGGGCGCGAAACCGGCCTCTCATCGGCCGTCTTTCAGGACGAGGCTTTCCGCCTGTACTTCTGGAGGCAGAGCATCGACGTGTGGTGGTGGAGCCAGGACGAGACCATCAATCTCAACGCTCCCGATGGGTCCTGGGCGCAGGTCAACGAAGGAACGGTGAGCATGATCGGCCCGCGTGATCTCTGGGCCGAGGCGGAGCAGGCTCACGCGCGGTGGGAGAACGCGGGGCGGCCGGACCTGTCGGAGTGGACGGTCACGGTCACGGCAGCTGGCCGGACAGTGATAGATCTCCCACAGTAGCGACGCGGGGCCGAGGGTCGCGGCAGTTATCCACAACCGCTATCTGACGGGTGAGGTCATCCTGCTCGATGGTGGTCTGAATCTGTGCTGAATCTGTCCGTGCTCGGGCCTACGATCGCGGGATGTCTTTGGGGCCGGACTTTCGGCGGTTGTGGGTTGCGTTCACGGTCAGTGCGGTCGGATCGGCGGTGGGGCTTGGTGCGTTGCCGCTGATCGCGGTCTTGGTGCTCGATTCGAGCACCTTGCAGGTGTCGATGCTGGCGGCGTTGTCGGCGGTGGCGGGTGCGGCGCTCGGGTTGCCGATGGGGGACTTCATCGAGCAGCGCCGGAAACGGCCGGTGATGATCGCGGCGGATTTGGTCCGGTTCGGTGCGCTGATCACGGTTCCGATCGCGGGGGCGTTCGGCGTACTCACGTACGCGCACTTGTGTGTTGCCGGGGTGCTTCAGGCAGCCGGGACGATCGCGTTCCAGGCGGCCAGCGGTGCGCATCTCAAGGCGCTGGTGCCGGCTGCGGGGCGGGCGGAGGCGAACAGCCGGTTCGAGCAGACGAACTGGGTTTCGCTGAGCGTCGGGCCTGCGGTTGGTGGCGCGCTGGTCAGTCTGGTCGGCGCGACCGTCACGCTGGCGGTTGACGCGGTCTCGTTCCTCGGCTCGGCGCTGGGCATCCGGCGCATCCAGGCGCCCGAGCCGGAGCCGGTGAAGCGCGAGGGTAGGGCGGACATCACCGCGGGCTGGCGGTACATCCTGCGGCACCGCGGGCTGCGCGTACTGTTCTGGAACTCGCAACTGTTCGGCGGACCGGTGATGATGACGTCGCCGTTGCTCGCGGTCTTCATGCTGCGCGATCTTGGGCTGAAACCGTGGAGCTATGGGGTGATGCTCGGCGTCTCCTGCATCGGCGGGGTGGTCGGTGCGCGGATGGCACCACGGTTGACCAAGCGGTACGGGCTGCGGTGGATGCTGCTGGTGTTCGGCGTGGCGCGGGCGCCGTGGCTCCTGCTGTTTCCGCTGGCGCCGCATGGCATGGCCGGCTTCGTGGTCCTCACCGCGGCGGAGACTGCGTTGCTGGTCGGCGCCGGCGCGTTCAACCCGTCGTTCGCGACGTACCGCATGGAGGTCACCGAAGACGGCTACATGGCCCGCGTCCTCGGCTCCTGGTCCATCAGCTCCCGCTGCGTACAACCCGCCTTCATGGCACTAGGCGGCGTACTGGCAACCACCTTCGGCACCCGCGGCGCCCTCTGGACAGCAGCCATCTGCTGCACCCTCAGCGCCCTCCTACTCCCCTGGCGCCCCCCTAAACCAGCCCCACTGCCTGAGCCAGCCTGACCACCGGCCCCATCACCCCAGTACGAGAGCGGGTGCGGCAGGTGCGGACGGTATGGTTGCGGGCGGCGGTGGTCGGCGCGGTGGGCGCCCAGCCAGGTCATCGGGCCGGTCAGACGAGCCCCGGCTTCTTCGAGGAGCTCGCGCTGGACCAGTTGCTCGATCGTCTCGGCTGGTTCGCGGGTTCCGCCGGGGAGGAAACGCCAGCCGAGGTCGTTGCCACAGACAACGATTCCGCCGGTTGTACGGCAGACCACATGGACATTGCTGATCAGCTCGTCGGGTGGTTCCTCGACCGTGAACCGGACGTCCAGGTCAGCGAACTCCCAGTAACCGGGAGCGAACAATTCCGGGAACTGCTCCGGCCAGGGCTGCATAGCCTTATTCTGCGCTACCGTCGCTGGCATGGTGGAGTCAGATTCCGAGCCCGAGCCGGCTCCTGTGGCTGAACCGGCGCCGGCGAAGGTGCCGGGCTCGGACGGCGGTAAAGCACCGGAGTCTGACAAGGAGCCGGATGGCGACAAGGCTCAGCGGACGGTTACGAAGTTTTTGTGGTCTTGTGGGTGGTTGACGGTGCTGGTGGGGGTGTTCTTGCTGTCGGAGATCTTCCAGTCCGACGGTAAGTACGGGGGTCTCGCCTGGCTGGGGGCGGTCGTCTCAATGGTGTCGATCGTCGCAGTGGCGGCCGCGTACGTCGGTTGTGCGCTGGGCCGGATCGCGCTTCGTACCCGATTGCTCGGCTCGTTCGACCTCTTTCAGGCCATCACCGTGATGATGCTGATCGCGGTGGTCACCGGCGTCCTCATCCCCACCGAGCACACCACCGCGCTCGCCCTGCTGCTGCCCTGGGGCCTCAGCTACTGGCTGCACAACCTGAAAACGCCGACGCCTACCCCTTGAGGTGCGACCGCAGGTAGTCGAGGTCGGCCTTCTGCCCGTTGTTCGCGTTCGGCGTCTCGACCACGACCGGCGCGCCGGCCGCCTGTACGACCGCGACGATGTCGGCCGGATCGATGTGCCCGTCCTCGAAGTTGCTGTGCCGGTCCGCGCCCGAGCCGAACTCGTCCCGCGACCCGTTGGCGTGCACGAGGTCGATCCGCCCGGTGATCGCCAGCACCCGCTCCACGATGCTCGGCAGCTCCTCACCGGCCGCGTGGAAGTGGCAGGTGTCCAGGCAGAACCCGACGTTCTCCAGGCGGTCGTTGCCCGACGCCTGCACCGCCTCCCACAGCCGCTCGATCCGCTCGAGCTGCCGGGCCATCGCGTTCTCGCCGCCGGCGGTGTTCTCGATCAGCAGCGGCACCGGCAGCTCGGCCCGCTCGATGCACTTGCGCCAGTTGTCGAACCCCGCCTCCGGGTCGTCCTCGTCGCCGACGTGACCGCCGTGCACGATCACGCCCTTGACGTCGATCTCGGCCGCCTTGTCCAGCGTTTGCTGCAGCAGTTTGCGGCTCGGGATCCGGATCCGGTTGTTCGTGTTCGCCACATTCAGCCGGTAGGGCGCGTGCACGTACAGATCGACTCCGGCCGCGGCGGCGCGCTCCTTCAGCGCTTCCTCACCATCGGCGTACGCGAGCTTGGGCGCTTTGTAGTCCTGTGGGTTGCCCAGGAAGAACTGCACCAGGTCGGCCCCACGATCGGCCGCCTCGGCCAACGGGTCGTCCTGATCCACATGCGCGCCAAGCTTCACAGTCATGACACCACCCTAGAACCGCCCACCGACACTTTCCGAACGCACCATCACCCCGCGTCGCCGGACCAGCCGGTCGAGCGGGTCACCTTCCGCTCGTCCTCGGCCGGCGGCTGTACCGGACGCCCTTCGTACTCGGTGGAGAGGACGATGTGGGTGTTCATCTCGCCATGCTCACCGAGCCGTTCGAAGAGGCCTTCCAGGTGATGCATCGAGGTCACGCGGACCCGGAGCATCGAGCACGAGTTGCCGCTGAGCTTGTGGATCTCCAGCACTTCGGGGAAGTCCTCGGCGCGCGTGGTCTTCAGCAGGCATCGGCCGGTCGTGCAGCGCATCTGGACGAACGCGGACAGCGGCTGACCCGCCTTCGCCGGGTCGACGTCGGCTCGGTAGCCGGTGATCACGCCGGTTTCCTCCAGCCGACGGACCCGGTCGGCGACGGCGGGCGGTGAAAGGTTGACCCGCTTGCCCAGCTGGTTGAACGACAGCCGCCCGTCGGACTGCAGCGCGGCGAGGATCTGCCAGTCGGTCGAGTCCAGGTTTCGCTCTTGAAAGGCCATGCACCCAGAACACCTTCGAGACCCGCGCTTCGCAACCACAAATGCCTTCGATCGTGCATTCTGCGCGGGAGCTGGGCTTTCTAACGTGTTGCGCGTGCTGATTCCCGTCGTACTCGCCGCTGCCCTGATGAATGCCGCCATGGTCGCCGCCAGCGCTGTCAGCGCGATCGTGATCGCCGATGACCTCGGTCCGGCGCTGGCCGGTCTGCCCAACACCGCCGGCGTACTCGGTACCGCCGGGGGCGCCATGGCGGTTGGCCGATGGACTGTGCGGTTCGGTAGAGCACAGGCGCTGCGGACCGGGTACGGCGTGGGTGTCGCCGGCGGTGCGCTGACCGTACTTGCCGCAGTTGGTGCTCCGGTCGCTCTGCTCTTCGTCGGCATGCTCCTACTCGGCGTAGGCAATGCGGCGAGCCTCCTGTCCCGCTACGCCGCCGCTGATGCAGTACCGGTCGCACGGAGGGCTCGGGCGATGAGCACAGTGGTGTGGGCGAGTACGGCGGGTGCCGCGGGCGGACCGTTCTTGATGGCGCCGTCGCAGTCGTTGGCAACTCACCTCGGTCTACCTGCACTTGCCGGCCCGTTCCTGCTCGCACTAGTGGCTGTGTTCTCCGCACTGGTCGCATCCAGCGCAGTACGTGGCGCTCCAGTCGCACCCGCGCCGAGTAGTACGAGCAGCACGCGCCGTACGCCCGTGTTTGCGGCCGCAGTGATGGTGGTGGGTCATCTGGTGATGGTGGCGTTGATGACTGCGGTACCGGTCCACGTACACAGCCACGGTGGCGGACTGGGTGCGCTTGGCGCGATGCTGTCCGCTCATACCCTCGGGATGTTCGCGCTGTCGCCAGTCACCGGCTGGTGGATCGATCGGCGTGGAACACGGCCTGTTGTACGTACTGGTCTGGCGCTGCTTGTTCTTTCGGGTCTGCTGATCACCCTGACCGGTCCTCTGTTCACGCCGGCGCTCTTCCTGCTGGGGTACGCGTGGAACCTCTGCTACCTCGGTGGGAGCGCACAACTCGGTTCAGCGGAGTTGGAGAGTCGCGTGGAGTCTTCGATCTGGACAGTGGCCGCAGTGGCGACAGCTGCATCGCCCTGGCTGTTCACGGTGGGTGGATTCCCCGTACTAGCGCTTGTTGCGGTCGTACTGGCGGTTCCACTGCTCGTTGTGTCACTAGCCTTGGCGTGTGATCAGTCCCGAGTACTTTCGCGCCTTGCGCCCTGGTCCTGTCCAAGTCGACGGACGGACCTGGTCGCTCACCGTTCACGACCTGGGCGTACTACGAGTCCCGAGCGGCCGGCTGGAGGCCAGTGATCCGTTCGTGAGCCTGGGTGAGGCTGCTGTGGTCGACGTGCCGCCGGGGGACTACCCAGTGCAGGTGACCGTCGCGGATGTGTCGGAGGAACAGGACGGGAGTCACCTGCGGGAGGCGTTCCTGTCGGTGCGACTGGCCGACGGCGAAGTCGCACGGGTCGAGGCCGCGACCACCGCGGAGCAGGCGCTTGGTGAAGAGGAGTTCTGGATGGTCGGGGTGGACGCCGGCACGGTCGGCTTCGCCGACGCCGAGGCGGCGCGGTCCAAGATGCCGGCGGGGGACTGGTACGAGGACCTGTTCGACAACGGCGCGGACGACAGCTGGTTCGCGCTGATGGACTCGCCGGACCACCTTCGCGAAGGCAGCGCCAACATCGTCCTGCCGCTGGCCACGGAGGGTGAGAATGTCGTGCTCACACACTCCGGCTGGGGTGACGGTGCGTATCCGGTCATCCGCACCGTCGACGCGTCCGGGCGGATTCTCGCGGTCCACATCGACCTGCTCGTGGTGGGTCCGGAGAGTGACGACTGATCGGCATTCAGTGACCGGACCGGTAGGAAATGGCCTGTGGATATGGTCAGGGCGGGGTCCGGACGCTGGTATTCTTTTTGACGTGGCCCGGTCCATCGACCGGGCTCATTGCTTGGCGCCGGTGGCAATTGCCGGCGTGGAGCACCCCGCATCGCCCTCCTGCCACGGAGAGACCGTGGCCGCCAAGTCCGAAGGAGGTGGAGTTCGCGCATGCGTCGTTATGAAGTCATGGTGATCCTCGACCCGGAGCTCGATGAGCGCACCGTTGAGCCGTCCATCGACCAGTACCTGAACATCGTCCGCAAGGAAGGTGGCACGGTCGAGAAGCTCGACATCTGGGGTCGTCGGAAGCTCGCCTACGACGTCAAGAAGAAGTCCGAAGGCATCTACGCCGTCGTCGACCTGACCGCCGAGCCGGCGGTCGTGAAGGAACTCGACCGTCAGCTCACGCTGAACGAGTCGATCCTGCGCACCAAGGTCATCCGGCCGGACCAGCACTGAACCTGGGGTCGTCAGCAGCCATCGGTACTGTCGGCTCCGGCCGATACCAATAGCTGTAGACACAGCCACACCCGATAGCAGGAGGAACGGCAATGGCAGGCGAACCACCCATCACCCTGATCGGAAACCTCACGGGTGACCCGGAGCTGCGATTCACGCCCTCAGGGGCCGCGGTGGCGAATTTCACCATCGCGTCCACCCCGCGGACGCTGGATCGGCAAAGCAACGAGTGGAAGGACGGGGAGACCCTCTTCATCTCGTGTTCGGTGTGGCGGCAGGTCGCCGAGAACGTTGCCGAGTCGCTCACCCGCGGTTCCCGGGTCGTCGTGCACGGGCGCCTGAAGGCGCGCAGCTACGACGACCGCGACGGGAACAAGCGCACCGTGTTCGAGTGTGACGTCGAGGAGATCGGCGCCAGCATGCGGTACGCGACGCTGAAGATCTCCAAGACCTCGCGCTCCGACGGCGGTGGCGGCGGCTTCGGTGGTGGCGGCAACCAGGGTGGTGGCTACGGTGGCAACCAGGGCGGTGGTGGCAACCAGGGCGGCGGCTACGGCGGCGGCCAGGGTGGCGCCCCGCAGAACGACCCCTGGGCGACCCCGCAGCAAGGCGGTGGCGGTCAGTCCGCCCCGCAGAACGACCCCTGGGCCAGCCAGGGCGGCGGCTCGATGGAGGAGCCCCCGTTCTGATCTGCCCGCAATTTCATCAGTGACCATTCCGGCATTCGTGCCGGGCTCTGGAAGTAGGAAGAGAGCACCACAATGGCCAAGATCATTCGGAAGCCGAAGAAGAAGGTCTGCGGCTTCTGCAAGGACAAGGCAACGTACGTCGATTACAAGGACACCGCGCTGCTGCGCAAGTTCATCTCGGACCGCGGCAAGATCCGCGCCCGCCGGGTGACCGGGAACTGCGTGCAGCACCAGCGCGATGTGGCCACCGCTATCAAGAACGCTCGTGAGGTGGCCCTGCTGCCGTACACGAGCACGGCTCGCTGAGGGAGGCACGGACCATGAAGCTCATCCTGTCTCAGGAGGTCGAGGGCCTCGGGGCTCCCGGCGACATCGTCGAGGTGAAGGACGGCTACGGCCGCAACTACCTGGTTCCGCGCGGCCTGGCCATCGGCTGGACCCGCGGCGCCGAGAAGCAGATCACCACGATCAAGCGGGCGCGCGACGCCCGGGCGATCCAGGGCAAGGAGCACGCGAGCGAGGTCAAGAACCAGCTCGAGCAGCTCGCCGTGACGCTGGCCGTCAAGGCCGGTGACACCGGTCGCCTGTTCGGTTCGGTCACCCCGGCGGACATCGCCGGCGCGATCAAGGCCGCCGGCGGTCCGCTGGTCGAGAAGCGCGCGATCGCTGTCGGGTCGCCGATCAAGACCACCGGCAAGCACCAGGTCTCGGTCCAGCTGCACCCGGAGGTGGCCGCCACGGTCCGCCTCGAGGTCGCCGCAGGCTGACACCAGCACCACCACGAAGGCCCGTGCCCCCAAAGGGACACGGGCCTTCGTGCGTCCACCTCCGGCCCACCCAGCCACGGTGCGACCGGAGGGTGGCCTACCGATGCGGCCACCCGGCTGTGGTGCGACCGGTGGGTGGCGTACCGGTGTGGTCGGCGGGGCTGTCGTGCGACCGGAGGGTCGCCTACCGATGCGGCCACCCGGCTGTGGTGCGACCGGTGCGTGGCGTACCGGTGTGGTCGGCGGGGCTGTGGTGTAACCGGAGAATGGCGTGCCGAATGCGGTCGGCCCGGCGGTGGCGCGACCGGAGAGTCGTCGGCGGACGTCGCTATCGGTTGCGTCAAGCGGGTGCTGGGTGCCCCAAACCGGTTTTGGGGTGGTTGTGTACGTGGTGTGGGGAGGGTCGTACTCCTGGAATGGGCGATGGGGTGCCCCAAACCGGTTTGGAGGGCTCACCTCTGCACGGGAAGGTCGGCCAGCGGACGGCTGTTCGGTCAGCCGGAGCGTTGGACTGTGGGCCAGCCGGTGGGTTTGGGGTCGGAGTTGGAGCCGCCGACGTCGGGCTTTTGCACCTCGAGCCATTTGACCGGCACCGGGTCGGCCGCGTTGCCCGGCCCGGTCTCCTCCACTGTCGGCCAGCTCACCGGGCCCGGATCGTCAGCCGCCAGCACCCGCCCGGCCGGCGCCACCAGCACCACCACCGCCAACCCCACCGCGGCCACCCGAGCCGCCCGCACGACCCGAGCCGCCCGCACGACCGGAGCTGTCTGTACGACCGGAGCTGCCCGTGCGACCGGAGCTGTCTGTACGACCGGAGCTGCCCGTGCGACCCGAGCTGCCTGTACGACCGGAGCCGTCTGTACGACCCGAGGTGCCCGTGCGACCGGAGCTGCCTGTACGACCGGAGCTGCCTGTACGACCCGAGTTGCCCGTACGACCGAAGCCGTCCGTACGACCGGAGCCGTCCGTACGATCCGAGCTGCCCGCATCAGCCGCGCGACCCGAGTTGCCCGGGTGGGCCGGTCTTCACGGGCCGCCTGTGGCACCCGGGCGGTGCGTGACTGCGTCAGCGGGTTGGTCTGTGTCGGTCGAGTCGGCTCCGGTGATTGATCTGCCGTCATCGGGTGGCCTTGTTCAGGGCGTACAGGAACGAGCCCTGGACGACGATCGCGTGGTTGCCGACGATCCCCCACGGCCGGGCGGTGTTGTCGGGGATCTCGTGCGCCGCGCCACCTGGCACGACCGTCACCATCTTGCTGCCGTTCATCCCGTACACCGTCGTCCCGCTGATCGACAGCGGCTGGAAACCCGGCATCGTCACCGAGGTCTTGGTGGTGAAGTTGATCAGGCAGGCACCCCACGCGGCCACCTTGCGGCTGTTGTCCGGCACCCACTGCCAGCGCTCCGCGTCCTGAATCCGCGCCTGCTTGCAACTCGCCACCACCGCGCCGGTCGCGGACGAGTGCACCACCGGGATCACAGTGTCGGTGACCCCGGTTTTCCACAGCGCGAGAACCAGACCCGGGCTGGCCGCGACGATGTGATCCAGACCCTTGTTGTCCTTGGGCCCGGCCAGGTTCACCGGCTTCTGGTCCTTGCCCGGCTGATCCCAGTACAGCGGGCCGCGGTACCGGGCCGACAGCACCCGCTCGCCCTCCGCCAGCAGGACCGTCGAGTCACGGCGCCGCGGCGGTACGGACTTGAGCTGACCGCCCGAAATCACACTGTTGCCGGCGTCGGCGGCCAGGGTGATGAGCGGTGACGTACCGAAGTACTGCACCGCGGACGAGTTCGGCAGCTCGATCGCGGTCGGAAGGGCACCGTGGCCAGGCCAGTAATAGAGCGTGTCCTCGGTGGTGACGACCAGCGCCGGCTTGGAGTCGATCGTGGTGTACACCGGGCTGCTGGTCCGCGACGGCAGGGTGTCCTGCCAGAGCACCTTGCCGTTGGCGTCGAACACGGCCAGCTTCTGGTCGGGGGTCAGGATCGCGACCTCGGTACCGTCCGGGGACACGGCGGGCGTCGTGTTCGGCATCATGTCGACGGTCCAGCCGGCCTGGACCGACCAGTTCGGCGGCACCGGGCGGGCGACGAACTGGTCCGGCGTCACGGTCGGCGCGGGCAGCGCCGGCAGCGTCGGGGAGACGGTCGGCTTCGGCGGGCCGGCCGGCTTGCGGAGCACCAGCAGGTACACCGCCGTGCCGGCGATCAGCGCGAGGGCCACGACGCCCGCCACGATGATCGGCCAGAGCGGCTTGCTGCCGCCGCCACCGCGCCCACTCCGGCCGCGGCCGCCCTCGGGCTCGACCGCGTCGACCGAGCCGTCCGGGTGGATGATCAGCGGCCAGGAGGCGCCGTCGGCCTCGACCGCGGTGGCCTTCACCGCGCGGCCGAGCTGCGCGGCCCGCTCGCTGACCAGCTGGATGGCGGCCTGGCGGGGGTCGTGGTGGTTGACCGGGTGGCTGCGCCCGGCGATCTTCACCTCGGCGTTGTGGTCGTCGTACAGCCGAATCGTGACCTTTGGCCAGGAGGGGATCTTCTCAGCCACGATGACCTCTCATTCCCGCCACAGAACTCCCTCGTTCACCGGACTCGGACGTCCTCGTTCTAGCATGGCCACCGCACGAGGCATGCCACGGAATCCGGGCACGCAGAAACCGCGCGAGCCCGGCGGCTCGACTGACCCCGACAAGGGGGTAGAAACATCCTCGCCTGTGGATGGGTCACGAAAGTACACCTGGAAAGCGAGAGAATACGGTGGGCGACAGCCTGTGACGCACCGCGAGAGGAGGGGCCATGACGCAGAATCCGTGGACACGAGAGCAGACTCCGGGTCCGCAGCAGCCGTCGCCCGGTCCCGCGCCTCAGCCGGACATCACCCCGCGTGGGCCGTCCGCCCCGCAGCACGGGGTGCCGGCGCCCGCGGAGGACCAGCGCCTGCCCAAGTTCGCGATCCCGGTCGCCGACACGCTCTGGTGGGTCGGAGTGCACGGCGGAGCCGGCGAGACCACCATGTCGCAGTTGCTGCCCGGCACCCGGGCGGCCGCGCACCGCTGGCCGATTCCGCCGCCCCCGGTGCCGACTCCGGTGATCCTGGTCGCCCGGACCCACGGGTCCGGCCTGCGGGCCGCTCAGCGGGCCGCGATCGAGTGGGCCTCGGGTGTCGTCCAGGGTGTCGCCGTGCTCGGCCTGGTGCTGATCGCGGACGCGCCGGGCCGGTTGCCCCGGGTCCTCGACGACTTTGCCGACATCGTCGGTGGCGGGGTGCCCAGAGTCTGGGACATCCCCTGGATCGAGGAGTGGCGCCGAGGGGAGGCTCCCACCCCTGACAACACGCCTGACGAGGTTTTCGAAGTACTTGAATCCATCTACGCACTTCGCGCGTCCAACCCAGCGGACTACCCCGCCCCGTACTGAAAGGCTTGAACCTCAATGATGTTGGCACATGTGATCTCGGAAGCTGTGAGCCAGATCCCGCTGGTCGACGACCCGGGCCAGGGTACGGCCCCTCCCGGTGACATGGGCACCCAGCTGAACAAGGTGATCGGGTGGGTGACCTGGATCGCGTTCAGTATTTGTCTGGTCGGCATCATCATCGCCGGCGCGATGATGGCCGTCGGTCAGCGTCGCGGCGAGGGTGGCGAGCACGCGGCCCGGCTCGGCTGGGTGCTCGCGGCGTGCATCGTGATCGGGTCCGCGTCGCTGCTCGTGAACGCCCTGACCTGATCCCCGCACCGCCTCGAGAAGCCCGGAGACTGATAGGCCGTGAGTCTGTTCAGGAAGGACCCCGATTCCGGCCGCGGTGACGACGATGCCGACGGCGAGAACGGAAGCTTCTGGCAGCAGCGCGGCTTCGTCGCCGCGGTGATCGTGGTCGGCGCGGTGGCCGTCTGTGGGGTGGTGTGGGTCCTGGCCGGCGGTTCGGACAAGCCGGCCACCCAGCCGAGCACTTCGCCGAGCGTCGTCGTACCTTCCGGGCAGCCCACGCGCGAGCCGTCGGTGCCTCCCGCCACACCGACGGAGCTGCCGTCCAGCTCCACCTCGTCGCGGCCGACCCCGCCACCACCTCCGAACAACAGCACCGGTGGCTGCAACAACCCGAAGCCGGACCAGACGATCCCGCGGGTGCTCGCGCCGCCGGCGGTCACCTGGACGTTCGAGGGCCAGATCCTGATCCCGCTGCAGGCGGCCGGTGGACCGGCGGCCACGTCGCCGACCGGCATCCGGTCCTGCTTCGCGCACTCGCCGACCGGAGCGGTGCTCGCGGCGATGGTGATGCTCGGCCAGGTCAGCAATCAGCAGCTCGGCATCGAGGTCCTCGAGACCCGGACGATGCCGGGGCCGGGCCGGGACAAGGCGATCGCCGGGCTGAAGCAGGAGATGGCCACCCCGCAGACCCCGGTCAACGTGCAGTTCGCCGGGTTCAAGGTGCTCTACTACACCCCCGGCCGGGCGCTGCTCCAGATCGCCGCCGAGCTCGACAACAAGGGCGTCGGCGCGCTGCCGATCACCATGGTCTGGTCGCACGGCGACTGGCGGGTGGAGCTGCAGGACGACGGTTCCTTCAACGGCCAGGTCAGCCCGGACGTACTGTCCACGCTGACCGGCTACGTCAGGTTCAGTGGTGCCTCGTGATCGCCCTCAACTGCTGGCTCCCGACGGAGTGGAAGGGCTGCATCGAGCGAGCCCTCGGCGAAGCTGTCGACCAGGCCTTCGGCGGCTTCTTCAAGCTGATCTTCGACGCCATCTCCGCAGTCGTGGTGGCGGCGGTCGAGGACGTGCTGAAGGCGGTCGGCCTGCTCTGGGTGTACATCAAGACGCCGGACATCTCGCAGAGCGGCCCGGTCGACTTCATCCAGGTACACACCAACTACATCCTCGGCGTGGTCGCGTTCATCGCGGTGGTCGTCGGAGCGGTCCAGATGGCGATCTCGCATCGCGGTGAGCCGCTGAAGGAGATCCTCAAGTCGCTGATGACGATGGTGGTGGTGTCGTTCTCCGGTGCGGTCTTCGCCGGCACGCTGATCGCGGCCGCGGACGACTTCTCCGCCTGGATCATCGGCCAGGCGCTGAACACCGGCGACCACTCGTTCGCGAAGTCGCTGGCCGAGAAGATGGTCGATCCGCTGAAGAGTACGAGCAACCTGCTCGGCTTCATGCTGGTGATCTGCGTCGGCGTACTGATGGTGATCACCGCGATCATCCAGCTGGCGCTGATGATCGTGCGGTACGGGATGCTCGTCCTGCTGGTCGGTGTACTGCCGCTGACGGCCGCGGCGACGAACACCGAGATGGGCATGATGTGGTTCAAGAAGGCGATCGGCTGGCTGGCCGGATTCATCATCTACAAACCGGTGGCGGCGCTGATCTACGCCACCGCGATCTATCTGATGTCACCACCGGACCCGGCCGGCGGAGCGGCACCGGACGGTACCTCGCAGACCCTCAAGATCGTCATGGGCATCACGATGATGATCATGGCAGTCGTCGCGCTGCCGGCCCTGCTCCGGTTCGTTTCGCCAAGGACGTCCTGACATGATTCCGCTCAGCTGGGTCTCGACGCTCTACCACTTCATCTCGGAGTACCTCGCGCCGTTCGTGGAGAAGCTGATCAAATTGATCTTCGACCCGATCCTCAAAGCCGTCGGCCAGGCCGTCGGGACGATCATGAGCACGATCGCGACCTTCTGGATCTATGTACCGACGCCGGCCGTGGCCGGTGCCGACGACACCAAGACCGGCTCTGTGGCCTGGCTCTGGGAACACACCAGCTTCATCGTCGGCTTCGTCGCGATGATCGGCCTGCTGATCGCCGGTATGCAGATGGCCTGGAGTCACCGCGGTGAAGCGGCCCGCGACATCCTCCGGTCGCTGATCACGCTCGCGATCGCATCGGCGTTCACGATCGCCGTCGCGCAGGCGCTGATCGCGGCCGGGGACAAGTTCTCCGACTGCCTGGTCACCACGGCGCTGTCGTCCGGTAACGGCTGGACCTGCGGAATCGGCGCGGGCGGCGCCGAGGACTTCGGCAAGGTGATGACGACCCTGCTGGGCTTCGCCGCGGTGGCCGCGATCGCGGGCTCACCGATCGGGATCGGCATCATGCTCACGATCGGCATCCTCTGCATCATCGCCGGGGTGATCCAGATCGTGCTGATGGTGGTCCGGAGCGCGATGCTGATCCTGCTGCTCGGCGTGCTGCCGATCGCGGCCGCCGCGACCAACACCGAGATGGGCCGGAACTGGTTCAAACGAATACTGTCCTGGATCTTCGCATTCATCCTGTACAAGCCGGTGGCCGCGATCGTGTACGCGACCGCGATCCGGCTGACCACGAACAACGGTGACCTGAGCTTCGACCTGTCCGATCCGCAGAACGTCGGCAACCAGCTGATGAACATGGTCACCGGCCTGACCATGCTGGTGCTCGCGCTGTTCGCACTGCCGGCGCTGATGCGGTTCATCGTGCCGATGGTCGCGGCCACCGCCGGTGGTGCCGGGGCCGGCATGATCGCGGCTCAGATGGCCGGCCCGGTGATGAGCAAGATGGGCGACATGGCCAACAAGGCCGGCCAGGAGGGCGGTGACGACGGCGGTGGACCGGACGGCGCGCAGAACGTCGGCCGCGCACCGCAGCAAGCCCCGAGCCAAGGCGGTGGTGGCGGCGATGGCGGCGGAGGCGGTGGTGGCGGCGGCGGTGAAGCCACCGGGGCCTCTGAAGGGGGCGCCGCGGCCGGTGGTGAAGGTGCCAGTGCCGGTGCCGCGGCGGGCGGTGAAGGCGCGGCCGCCGGGGCGAGTGCGGGTGGTGCGGGCGCCGGCGCGGCCGCGGCCGGCCCGGCAGCCGCTGTAGCCGCTCCGGTCGCTGCCTTCGTGGCCGTCGAGAAGGGCATCCAGAAGTCCGGCCGGATGGCGGCGTCCGAGGGCGCCGACAACAACGCCATGGATGCCGGCGCCGAGAGCGGCGGCCCGGGTGGCGGCAGCCAGGGCCCGACCGGCAGCGCCGACGAGGTCCGCGACCGTGGTCGCGACAACCAGAGATTCAACGACAACCAACCACCTCCACCACCACCGGACGGACCAAGTGGCAGCGGCTGACAACGTACGACGCGCACCTCGCACCTACGGCAACTGGCGGCAGCCCGCCTCCGCGGGCATCGCCGGCCTGGGCACGCTCGGCACCTTGCTGATGATGGGCGGCCTGGTGATGACCATCATCATGATGATGGCGGCCGGGCTGATCGCGGCGATCGTGACCATCTTCATCGTCGCGATCCTGCTGCTGATGCTGATGACCAAGGACAAGCACGGACAGTCCGCGCTGCAGCGGCTCTCGACCAGCATTGGATGGCAACGAGCAAAGATGGCGAAGCACAACAACTACCGCTCCGGTCCGCTCGGCCGGACCGCCTGGGGCAAGTTCCAGCTCCCCGGTCTGGCCGCCGCCTCCCAGCTCAGCGAGTACCAGGACTCGTACGGGCGTCCGTTCGCGCTGCTGTTCTATCCCAGCACCCGGCATTTCACGGTGATCATCAACGCCGAGCCGGACGGCGCTTCGCTGGTCGACGAGGAGCAGATCGACGTCTGGGTCGCGCACTGGGGCCAGTGGCTCGCGTCGCTCGGTCACGAGCCGGGCGTGGTGGCCGCGTCGGTGACCGTGGAGAGCGCCCCGGACACCGGCATCCGGCTGCGTCGCGAGGTCAGCACCAACATGCAGGACGGCACGCCGGCGATCGCCCGCGCGATGCTCACCGAGGTGGTGCAGAGCTACCCGGTGGGTTCCGCGCTGGTGTCGGCCCGGGTCGCGCTGACGTTCAAGGGCACCGACCGCAGCGGCAAGCGCCGTAAGGAAGAGGACATGGGCCGCGAGCTCGCGGCTCGGCTGCCCGCACTGACCCAGAGCCTGAACGCCACCGGCGCCGGTGCGGCCCGTCCGGTCACGGCGCAGGAGCTGTGCGAGGCGATCCGGATCGCGTACGACCCCGCGTCCGCCGTGCTGATCGACGAGGCCCGGAGCCAGGGCATGGCGCCGGAACTGCAGTGGACCGACGTCGGTCCGTCCGGTGCGCAGGCGTTCTGGGACAAGTACCGGCACGACTCGGCCTGGTCGGTGACCTGGCAGATGTCGCAGGCGCCGCGTGGTGAGGTGTTCTCGTCGGTGCTGTCCCAGCTGGTCGCGCCGCACCCGGACATCGACCGGAAGCGGGTCACGCTGCTGTACCGTCCGCTGGACGCCGCCACCTCGGCCCGGATGGTCGAGGCCGACAAGCGCAACGCGTCGTTCCGCGCCACCACGTCGGCCCGGCCGTCGGCCCGGAACATGGCCGAGGCCCGCGCCGCCGACCGGACCGCGCAGGAAGAGGCGCGCGGTGCGGGGCTGGTCAACTTCGGCATGGTAGTGACCGGCACGGTGATGTCGGCCGAGCAGATCCCGGACATGATTGCTGCCATCGACAACCTCGGCGCCACGGCGCGAGTGCTGCTCCGGCAGTCGTACGGTTCGCAGGACTCCGCGTTCGTGGCCGCCTTGCCGCTGGGCGTCGTGCTGCAAAGCCACCTGGCCATTCCGGCCGGCCTGCGGGAAAGCCTGTGATCTCGATTCGCTCAGTGACTTCTGGGGAGGCACGGTGAGCAAGAAGGAGAAGAAGCCGGTTGATCCGAGCCGGCGGGGCAAGCGGCCGATGCCGCGTGGCTGGCCCGGTCCGGGCGGCGGCTACTCGACGTACCTGCAGGCACCGGCGGAGTGGCGCGGCACGACGGTGCAGGTCTGCGGCATGTGGCCGTTCAGTGCCGGCACCGGCAGTCCGATGGTCGGCGTACCGATCGGGCGGAACATCCTGTCCGGCGCGACCATGTGCTGTGACCCGATCAGCTGGTTCATGCGGGCCAAGCTGATCTCCAACCCGTCGATGTTCGTGCTCGGCAAACCCGGTCTGGGCAAGTCCACGATCACCCGGCGGATGGCGCTCGGCCTGGCCGGGTACGGCGTGATGCCGCTGGTGCTCGGTGACCTGAAGCCCGACTACAAGGACCTGATCGAGGCGCTCGGTGGCCAGGTGATCCAGCTCGGGCGCGGGCGTGGGCACCTGAACGTACTCGACCCGGGGGAGTCCCGGGAGGCGGCGCTGCGGCTGACCGGCAAGGCCCGGGAGGCGATCCAGGCGGACGCGCACGGCCGCCGGCAGACGATGGTCTCGGCGCTGATCTCGATCATGCGCTCGCAGCCGCCGAACGACCGCGAGGAGACCATCCTCGACGAGGCGCTGAAGGTCCTGGACGAGCGGTTCCAAGGCACGCCGGTGCTGCGCGACCTGCTCCAGGTCGTCCAGGACGCACCGGACCGGGTCCGCAATGTCGCGCTGGACCGCGGCAGCCTGGACCGGTACCGGCAGATCACCGAAGGCCTGGAGGCGTCGCTGATCGGTCTGGTCGGTGGTGGCCGGCTGGGCGAGATCTTCTCCGAGCAGACCGACAACCCGATGCAGATGGACCGTCCGGTCGTGTTCGACGTGTCCAACATCGACGACTCCGAGACGAACCTGCAGGCCGCGGTGCTGCTGGCCTGCTGGTCGTACGGGTTCGGCGCGGTCGCGGTCGCGCAGGCCCTGGCGGACGCGGGCCTGGAGCCCCGGCGGCACTACTTCGTCATCCTGGACGAGCTCTGGCGGGTACTGCGCGCCGGCCGTGGTCTGGTCGACCGCGTGGACGCGCTGACCCGCCTGAACCGGCAGCGTGGTGTCGGGATGGCGATGATCTCGCACACCATGTCCGACCTGCTGGCGCTGGAGGCGCCGGAGGACCGGATGAAGGCGAAGGGCTTCGTCGAACGCTCCGGCATGGTCATCTGCGGTGGTCTGCCGCGCGCCGAGATGGACAACCTGACCGAGGTCGTGCCGATGTCCCAGGAGGAGCAGAACATGCTCATCGGCTGGCAGGACCCGCCGGCCTGGGACCCGGCGACCGGGCAGGAGACGGCACCACCGGGACGAGGAAACTTCCTGGTCAAGGTCGGTGGCCGGCCGGGCATCCCCGTCCACGTCGGCCTCACCTCGGTCGAGCGCGAGATCAACGACACCAACAAGCTGTGGACGACCGGCGACGACGGCAAGCCGCTCAAGGTGGAGGTCGCGCCGGACGGTACCGAAGAGGTCGTCGGCCAGTACAGCCTGGACGACCCGGCGCTGTTGCCGCCGCCCGATCCGACCACCCGGCTGGCCGCCCGAACGGGAGTTGACGAGTAATGGCACAAGGGAAGAAGAGCACCGGCCCGGGCGGGTTGTCCGCCGAGTCGATCCTGGTCTTCATCGGCGTCGGCCTGTTCGCCCTGGTGATGCTGTCGGTCTGGGGCGCGCTCAAGGTCGCCGCCGCGGTCAACAACTCCCGCCCGGTGCCGCAGCCGTTCGAGGCGCTGGCCGAGCTGATCAAGGGCCGCCTGATCTGGTCCGGTGCGGCCACCGGGATGCTGTTGCTCGAGCTGATCGTCGTGGCCGGCCTGGCTGTTGGTGGCTGGATGCTGGTGCGCAAGCAGCAGCAGTCCGTCGGCCGGGTGGACCGGCAGGCGCAGCTGATGTCGAAGCGGTCCGAGATCTACAAGCTGACCCGTGAAGGCGCGCAGGAGAAGGCGAACCAGCTCGGCGCCGGGCACGCCGGTCCGGGCATCATGATCGGCCGGACCGTCCGGGACAACCTCGAGGTCTTCGGCAACTGGGAAGACATGCACGTCGACATCTGGGGCCCGCGTACCGGTAAGACCACGTCCCGCGCGGTGCCGGCGATCCTGGACGCGCCGGGCTGTGTCATCGCCACCTCGAACAAGCGCGACATCGTCGACGCCACCCGGGGACCGCGCTTGGAGAAGGGCCCGGTCTGGGTGTTCGACCCGCAGGAGGTCTGCGAGGAGCCGAACACCTGGTGGTGGAACCCGCTGAGCTACATCACCGACGAGACAAAGGCCCGTGAGCTCGCCGAGCACTTTGTCGCCTCGCAGCGTGATCTGAACGCCCAGACCGACGCGTTCTTCGACGCAGCCGGTACGGACCTGCTGGCCGGTCTGCTGCTCGCCGCGGCGGTGGCGAAGCGGCCGATCACCCAGGTGTACAGCTGGCTGGCCGACCAGCGGAACGACGAGCCGGAGCGCATCCTGCGCAACACCCCGGGGCTGCAGCTCTCCGCGGACGCTCTGTCCGGTGTCATCAACGCGCCGGACAAGCAGCGCGCGGGTGTGTACGGCACGGCTCAGCAGAGCGCCCAGTTCCTGGTCAACCGCAAGGTCACCCGCTGGGTGGTCCCGAACGGGCCGAACGACAACCGGCCGCAGTTCAACCCGCACGAGTTCGTCCGCAACGGCGGCACGCTGTACAGCCTCTCCAAGGAGGGCGCCGGTACGGCCGGTCCGCTCGTCACCGCGCTGACGGTGGCCGTAGTCGAGGCAGCCGAGCAGTACGCGCGCGGTTGCCCGATGGGCCGGATGCCGAGCCCGCTGGTCGGCGTACTGGACGAGGCCGCCAACGTGTGCCGGTGGAAGAACCTTCCCGACCTGTACTCGCACTTCGGGTCTCGCGGCATCGTGCTGATGACGATCCTGCAGTCCTGGGCGCAGGGCCAGGAGTGCTGGGGCGACCATGGCATGCAGAAGCTGTGGGGTTCGGCCAACATCCGGGTGTACGGCGGTGGTGCCGCGGACTCCAGCTTCCTGGAGAACCTGAGCAAGATGATCGGCGACTACGACATCAGCTCGAACTCGGTCTCGTACAACGAGGGCAAGCGCGGTACCAGCAAGCAGATGCAGCGGCACAACATCATGGAGGTCTCGGACCTGGCCGCGATGCCGCCGGGGCGTGCGGTCGTGTTCCCGTCCGGTATCCCGGCCACGCTGGTGAAGACGGTGCCGTGGTTCACCCGGCCGGACGCCGGTGCGGTCAAGGCCTCGCTCGCCAAGTACGATCCGGGAGCGGCGTCGAAGGTGCCGGCCAGCAACAACCCGTGGGTGTCCGCGGGTAACGGGCAGCAGCCGCCGGTGCAGCGCGGCCCGGAGCGGCCGGTCTGGGAGCAGAACGAGGGAGACAACCGCGGTGGATGGTGAACAGGAGCTCTTCTACCCGCACGTCGCGGCGTTCGTCGAAGACCGGCTGATCTACCTGTACACGCGCCGGCTCGGGCAGCAGTTCATCTGGTGCCCGGAGTGGTACCGGCATGCGGAGGCGCTGAGCCGGCTGGACTCGATCTGGCGGGCCTGGGAGCACCTGCGGCTCGACCCGGCGACCGGTATGTCGGTCTGGTGGCGTGACCACGCGGATCCGCACATGATGGCGCTGCTGGACCCGGACGGCCCATTCGCTGCGTGCCGGAACAACACCCACACGGACTACCCGATCCCGCCGCTCCCGGTGCAGGAGCCGCCGTCGGGCCTGTTCTTCGACCAGCGCCAGCCGAGCGTGGGCGGCTGACGAGGTGCGGCAGCTGACTCTGGGTGGTGCGTGACCATGTGGCGGTGGGGCAACCTGCTACTCGCCTTCCTCGTCGAGCTGGTTGCCTTGGGCATCTTCGCGTGGTGGGGCTGGGAGACCGGCGGTACGACGGCCGTTCGCTGGCTGCTCGTGCTCGGGCTGCCGCTGGTGACTGCGATCGGCTGGGGACTGACCGCGGCGCCGACCGCCAAGCGCACCACACCGGCGCTGCGCTGGACAGTCAAGGTACTGGTCTTCGGCCTGGCCGGCGCTGCGTTGTGGAGCCTGGGTCACCCGCTGCTAGGCGTGGTGTTCGTCGTGCTGGTCGCGGCGAACCTACTGATCATCCACACCCAAAACCTGCAACCGCCAATGCCGAAGGCCGCAGGCTAAGCGGGGAGGATTACCTCCCGGATCGGGCGGGCGGATTCACGCGGTGGTTGCAACACCGGGTGGATTTGC
>NZ_BAAAPH010000036.1:0-41440 GCF_039531045.1 Kribbella hippodromi
GGTGGGGTTATGGGAGGGGGGTGGCGAGGGTTGTTAGGTGGGATTGCCAGTGGGGGGCTTGGGAGTTGGGGAGGGGGTCTATGGGGGACGAGTTCCAGGCGTGGATGGGGCGGATGCCGTGGAGGGCGTTAAGGAGCCAGGCTTCGGTTGATTGGAGTTCGGTGGGGGTGATGGGGTGTTCGGCGATCTGTACGCCTTGGGTGGTGGCGAGGTTTCGGAGTAGGTGGGCGGTGACGGAGGGGAGGAGGGGGCGGTCGGACGGGGGGAAGCAGAGGGTGTCGTCCTCCCACCAGGCGATTGCCGCGTACGCCGCTTCCAGGACTGTTCCGTCGGTGTCGAGGAGGAGGATTTCGTCGGCGCGGTGCGGGGCGGCTGCTTTGAGTTTGCCCAGGAGTTCGAGGTCGGGGCCTTTGACCCGGGGTGCGGTTCGGGGGTCCGGTCCGTCGTGTACGGCGACGCGCACCGGGCCGCCGATCGGAGGTGCCGGACGCAACTGCACCGCGAGTTCTCCGGCGGAGGTCAGCTCGAACCGCGGGAACCACCGGCCGAACCCGGGGAGCCGGGCGATCTGTTCATCCCAGAACCGTTCCGCAGCCACCCCCGCGGCGGCACACGAACCCACAAACCGCTCCCGGTGCAGTTCCAGCCCCCGAACCTTCCCACCCGCCACCAGAAACGAATCCGCCACCAGCAACTCAGTCATCTCCCCCACCTTTCTGAACCACTCATCCGCCCAGCCCACCCAATTCACTCATCCCGCCCACACCTCTCACTCACCCCACCTCCCCCGGCTCGCACGGACCCCATCCCCACCGCAGCCGCAGCCGCGGGGCGCAGCCGCAAGCGCGGGGTGCGGGGCGTAGGCGCAGGGCGGGCGCAGGCGCACGGCACGGGCGTGGGCGCGGGAGGTTCTGTGCGCTCTAGCGGGGATGTTGGGTCACCCATCAGTTGTGTTGGCCCCGCTTTCCCTGCCTAGAGTTGCTGTTGCCTTGAGCAACATTTCTTGGTATTCGGATTGGGGGTCGGAGTCGAGGACGATTGCGCCGCCGGCGCCGATATCGGTTGTTTCCGGGGTCAGCACCGCAGTGCGGATCACCACGCTGAGATCGGCGCGGCCGTCCACCGTCAGGTAGCCGAGGGCGCCGGAGTACACGCCTCTCGCACTTGACTCCAGGTGGTCGATGATTTGCATGGTGCGGATCTTGGGAGCGCCGGTCATCGATCCAGGTGGGAAGCAGGCCCGGATCGCGCCGATCGTGGTGACAGCCGGGCGCAACCGGGCGCGTACTGTCGTCACCAGCTGGTGTACGGTCCGGTAGCTCTCGACCTGCATCAACTGCGGGACGTGCACGGTGCCGGGTTCGCTGACTCGGCCCAGGTCGTTGCGGATCAGGTCGACGATCATCAGGTTTTCGGCTCGGGTCTTGTCGTCCTCGGCGAGCGACTTCGCGGCCAGTTGGTCCTGGGTCGGGTCCAGGTCGCGCGGGGCGGTTCCTTTGATGGGGCGGCACTCGGCCCAGCGGTCGGCGTCGACGGTGAGGAAGCGTTCCGGTGACGAGCTCGCGATCGCCAGGTCGCCGTACCTGATGAAGGCGGCGTACGGCGCCGGGTTCGCGGCGCGTTGCCAGCAGAAGAACTCGAACGGGTCGGGTACGGCGGGTAGGCGGATGCGGTTTGTCAGATTGACCTCGTACGTCTCCCCGGCTGTCAGCTCGGCCAGGCACTGTTCGATTCCCGCGAGGTACGTCGCCCGGTCCTGCTCGAGATGCGCTTCCAGATCCAGCCGGGCAATCGCCGGCACGTCCACCCCGGACATCCACCAGTCCGCAGCAACCCGCTCGGCCCGCTCCAGCCAGTCCTCCCCGGAGGCGCCCGGCTCGTCGATCCGGCCGGCGACCGGCCCGCCGCGATCGTCAACGGCGACCAAGTACGTGACGTCGCGGTCGTGGTCGATGACGACGAAGCGGTTGGCCCAGATCCACAGTGCGTCCGGCGTGGTTGCCTGGTGCGCGGCGGCGCCACCGGTCAGCGCCTTCAGCTCGTACCCGAAATAACCGACGTACCCACCACAGAACAACCCGTCCAACTCACCCGGCGGCTCCCCCACGCGCCCGGCGAGCAACTTGTCCAACTCATCGAACACGTCACCATCAGCGACATCCCGCGACAGGACCTCAGCGCCGGCACCGAGTGTCGTACCAAGCACCGAAACCCGCCGCGGCAGCCGGTCCGTCAGGCTGCCGTCGAGCCAGAACGCCACCGGCTCCCCGGCCAGCAGCTCGCGGTAGACCGTTTCACCGTCGAGCGCCCGGTCGAGCGTCCGGACGGTCCAGCGCAGCGCACTCACAGGCACACCGTACCCAGCAAATGCCCGGCGGGAAGCTGAGTGCTCAGGAGCCGGTCAGTGCGACCTTGGTACGCATCGCGGTGATCCGCCGGATCGGGATCGCCACCTCGAGGCCGTCCTTGGTTTCGGCACGGTCCGCGAGCCAGGTGATCGCGGCGTCGCGGCGGACGTCCGGCGTACCGGGCAGGTACATCGCGTTGACCAGCCGGAGCGCGTCGTCGCGGGTGCGGATCAGGTACGAGTACCGCTCGCGCTGGCTCTCCATCACGTCGAACCCGGCGTGCTTGAGCTGGTCCTTCAGCTCGGTGATCTCGCCACCGGCGGGGAACTGCGGCGTCGACCGCAGCCGCGTGGTCAGTCCGCTGAGCGTACGGATATCACCGCGCCGCAGCGGACGGACCGCGGGCACGATCGCGGCCAGTACGCCACCGCGCCGCAGCACCCGTGCTGCCTCATGGAGTACATCCGGAAGCGGTTGCAGCACCATCAGGCCCATCGAGCAGGTGACGACGTCGAAGACCTCGTTCGCGAACGGCAGGTGCACCGCGTCGGCCTGCACGCGCGGGTTCGGCGCACCGGCCAGCTGGGTCGCGTTGTTGTCCACACCGACCACCCAGCGCCCGTACAGCTCGCGCGCCACCGGGCCGTTGCCGCAGGCGAGGTCGAGCACCCGGCGTGCCTCACCGGAAACGGCACGGACCAGCCAGCGGTACGGCGTGTGGTCGCCGGCCACCGCCCGCGACAGCAGCGCCTCGGTACAACCCGGAGCCGCGGAGTGGAACTCCCGCAGGTACTCCGGCCAATCGATCGCATCATTCTCAGACATAGCGGCCCGACCGTACCCGCTGACGACCCGGCGTCGCCCGCCGGGTGCGCAGCGTTAACAGAGAGTTGACTTGTCAGACTCGGCTGACGAAGATGTGGCCGGCCGTTTCGTCGCTGATCACGCCGCCGGCTTCGTGGCTGCCGACCAGGACGCCCTCGGCGTCGAGGGTCGAGTCGACCTCGCGACCGGGCAGCGCACCGGCCTTGCGGAGCACCGCCATCGCGCCGTCGTCGGTCTGCACCGGCTCGGCGATCCGGCGGACCAGCACCCGGACGCTCTCGCCGGTGGCCTGGTCGAGGACCTGGTCGAGCGGCTCGACGCCGATCCGGAACTCCTCGATCCCGCTGGCCTGGCTCGTGGTCTGCAGCTCCTCCAGGCCCGGAATCGGGTTCCCGTACGGCGATTCGGTCGGGTTGCCGAGCAGCTGCAGCAGCCGCAGCTCGACCGCGTCGCTCATCACGTGCTCCCAGCGGCACGCCTCGGCGTGGACGTCCTCCCACTCGAGCCCGATCACGTCGACCAGCAGCCGCTCGGCCAGCCGGTGCTTGCGCATCACCCGGACCGCCTGCTTGCGCCCGACGTCGGTGAGCTCCAGGTGGCGGTCGCCCTCCACCTTGATCAGACCGTCCCGCTCCATCCGCGCGACCGTCTGACTGACCGTCGGACCGGACTGGTGCAGCCGCTCGGCAATCCGCGCCCGCAGCGGCAGGATGCCTTCTTCTTCCAGTTCGTAGACGGTCCGCAGGTACATCTCGGTGGTATCGATCAGCTCGCTCACGACAACCATTCTCACCTATGCAGGCAAGCCTTACCCAATTCCCCGGGGTACAGGCGGAGGATGGGCGCGATGACGGCAGTGATGTGGTTCCGGCGCGACCTCCGGCTCGCGGACAACCCGGCGCTTTTGGACGCGGTCGCTGCGGGTGGCGGGCGGGTGCTCGGGTTGTTCGTGCTGGATTCGTTGTTGTGGGGGCGATCGGGGGATCCGCGACGGGAGCAGCTGGCGGCGTCGCTGCGGGCGCTGTCGGCGTCGATGGGTGGGCGGTTGGTGGTGCGGTCGGGCGATCCGGCTGAGGTGGTGCCGGCGGTCGCGGGTGAGGTGGGGGCGGCGAGTGTCCATGTGAGCGGTGATTACGGACCGTACGGGCAGGAGCGGGATCTGGCGGTTGAACGGGCGTTGGGGTGCCCGTTGGTGCGGACAGGATCGGCGTACGCGGTGGCGCCGAGGCGGGTGCTCAACCAGCAGGGGCGGTCCTATCAGGTGTTCACGCCGTACTACCGGGCGTGGTTGGAGCACGGCTGGCGCAAACCGGTGGACGCACCGGCAAACGTGCACTGGGTGGAAGCGTCTGCCGACGAAGTGCCGCGGGTGAAGGATGTCGCGGCGGGTGAGGTGACTGCCAGTAAGCGTTGGCGGGGGTGGTTGG
This sequence comes from Kribbella hippodromi, assembly GCF_039531045.1. NCBI lineage: Bacteria > Bacillati > Actinomycetota > Actinomycetes > Propionibacteriales > Kribbellaceae > Kribbella > Kribbella hippodromi. The sequence goes on from NZ_BAAAPH010000036.1 coordinate 4,601, forward strand.
GAGGTGTGAAGGCGTACGACACTGAGCGGGATCGGCCGGATTTGGACAGTACTTCGCGGATGTCCGTTCCCTTGAAGTACGGCGAGATTCACCCGCGCACCATGCTCGCCGACCTGGCTCGGCATCAGAGTGCGGGCGCGGACGCGTACCGGCGGGAGCTCGCCTGGCGGGAGTTCTGCGCCGACTTGCTCGCCCGGTACCCGCGTGCCGCCTGGGAACCGTTGCGCCCTGAGTTCACCAAGCTGCAGTACGACGAGCCAGGCGAACTGTTCGACGCCTGGCGCACCGGCCGTACCGGCTTTCCGTTCGTGGATGCCGGGATGCGCCAGCTCGAAGCGACCGGCTTCGTGCACAACCGAGTCCGGATGGTCGTCGCGTCCTTTCTGGTCAAAGACCTGCACATCCACTGGAAGCACGGCGCCCGCTGGTTCATGCGGTCCTTGCGCGACGGCGATCTCGCCTCCAATGCACTGAACTGGCAATGGGTGGCCGGCTGCGGCGCGGACGCGGCGCCGTACTTCCGCATCTTCAATCCGGTCACGCAGGGCCTGAAGTTCGACCCGGGCGGTGCGTACGTACGGCGCTGGGTGCCCGAAGTGCGCCACCTGGACGGCAAGGCGGCGCATCAGCCGTGGAAGCACGGCGGCGCGGCCGGGTACCCGGCTCCGGTGGTCGATCACGACGAGGCCCGGCGCGAGGCCCTCCGCCGGTACCAAGCAATCCGCTGACCTCAGCGCACCGACCGACCAAGCCGTCTCGACCCCACCGACTCGACCCGCCGCCTTGACGCGCCGTCTTGACGCCACCATCTTGACGCATCCGTGCGTCACACCCCTATAGTGCTAGTTAACTAGATGAATGGGGTAACGGATGATCGAGTTTCATCTGGACGGGCGGTCGGGGGTCTCGCCGTACCAGCAGATCGTTCAGCAGGTCCGGAACGCGTTGCGGCTCGGACTGCTGCGGGAGGGTGATCAGCTGCCGACCGTGAAGGACGTCGTCGCGGCGCTGGCGATCAACCCGAACACGGTGCTCAAGGCGTACCGCGAGCTCGAGCACGAGGGCCTGGTGCAGGCCCGGCCGGGGCGCGGCACGTTCGTCACCCGGACCCTCACCGACAACACGCTCGCCGCGCACGGCCCGCTCCGGCAGGACCTGCGGCGCTGGCTCGCCAAGGCCCGCAAGGCGGGGCTCGACGACGAGAGCATCGAGGCGTTGTTCCTGACCACCTTTCGGTCCGCCGCTCAGGAGGACATAGCGTGACGGCTGTCTTGCAGGCCCACAATCTGGGCAAGAAGTACGGGCGCCGCTGGGCGCTGACCGATTGCGAACTGGAGATTCCGGCCGGGCACGTGGTCGGTCTGGTCGGCCCGAACGGCGCCGGCAAAAGCACCTTGCTGAACTTGGCCGTCGGCATGCTGACGCCGTCCGGCGGTTCGGTCGAGGTGCTCGGTGCGCCGGCCGGTACGCAGCAGGCGAAAGTCGGGTACGTCGCACAGGACACCCCGACGTACGCCCGGCTGAGCGTCGCGGATCATCTGCGGCTCGGCGCCGGACTGAACCCGGCGTGGGACGAAGCCCTGGCCCAGAGCCGGATCGAGCACCTCAAACTGGACCCGAAACAACGAGCCGGCCGGTTGTCCGGCGGTCAGCGCGCGCAGCTCGCGCTCACCCTCGGCCTGGCCAAGCGCCCCGAGCTGCTGATCCTCGACGAACCGGTCGCCGCGCTCGATCCGCTGGCGCGACGCGAGTTCCTCCAGGACCTGATGGAGGCGGTCGCGGAGCAGGAGCTGAGCGTCGTACTGTCCTCGCATCTGGTCTCCGACGTGGAACGTGCCTGCGACTTCCTGATCGTGCTCGTGGATTCGCGCGTACAGGTCAGTGGCGAGATCGACACGTTGCTGGCAACGCACTTCCGGCTCACCGGGCCGCGCCGCGATCAGAAGGACCTGCCGCGCGATCAGCACGTGGTGACCGCGAGCCACACCGATCGCCAGTCCACGTACCTGATCCGCACCGACAAGCCGATTCTCGATCCGGCCTGGACGGTCACCCAACTCACCCTCGAGGACCTCGTACTCGCGTATATGGGCCGCGACGTTCAACCGGAGCGACCGGTGCTGGAGGTGCAGCGATGATCTGGCTGACGTGGCGGCAGTTCCGCGTGCAGTTCCTGGTGATCGCGGGGGTGGTACTGGCGGCCGGGATCTTATTCGCGGCCACTGGTCCGGGACTGCTGGACAGCTATCACCAACTGACCGACAGCTTCATCAAGAACCTTGCGTTCGAACGCCTGAACCCGTTGCTCTACCGGGTCGGTCAGGTGATGTTGTACGCCATCCCGTCCGTGATCGGCGCGTTCTGGGGAGCGCCGTTGATCGCCCGCGAACTGGAGGCCGGTACGCATCGGCTGGCGTGGAGTCAGAGCATCTCGCGCACCCGCTGGCTGGCGACGAAGCTCGGCGTGACCGGGCTGACCGCGGTCGGGATCACCGGCCTGCTCAGCTTCGCGGTCACCTGGTGGTCGGACCCGATCGACGATGCGCTGCAAGCGGGGCAGGACTCGAACACGTACCTGCCGCGGATGTTCCCACCCACCTTCTCGGCGCGCGGTCTGGTCCCGGTCGGGTACGCCGCGTTCGCGTTCGCGCTCGGCGTCGCGGTCGGTCTGGTCGTACGCCGGACGCTGGTCGCGCTGGCGATCACGCTGGCGGCGGTGATCCTGATTCAGATCGTCACGCCGACGTACCTCCGGCCGCATCTCCTGGCGCCGACCGACAAGCTCGTGGCGGCGACCGCCGAAACCGTCCGCGGATTCCAGCTCACCGGCCCGGACGCGAACCCCGAGGTCAAGTCGATGGAGGTCGCGGTCGACTCGATCGGCGCGTGGAAGCTGTATGACCGGACGGTCGACAAGTCGGGCAAGGTAGTGGACACGCTCCCCGATTGGGCGATCAAGTGCGCGCCGATGGCACCGCCGAATCCATCCGGTGTGGAGAAGCCGACGCCCCGCGCCGACACGACCGCGTGTTACCAGCGCCTCGCAGACGAGGGCTACCGGCAGCACGTCAAGTACTTCACCGCGGACGCCTTCTGGGCCTTGCAGTGGCGCGAGTTCGGCTTGTTCTTCGTACTGGCGCTGCTGCTGACCGGCTTCAGCTTCTGGCGGATCCGGCGCGACTTTTCGTGAACCGCCGGACCAGCAGGGCCGCGGCGAGGGACGCCGCGGCCACCACTGCGGAGGTCCACGGCAACGTGACTGCGAGGACCACGCACCCGATCAGGCCGAGCACGTTGACGGCCCGTGGCCAGCGGCGTTGCTCGGCCGGCTGGGTGAAGGCAGACGCGTTCGCGATCGCGTAGTACAGCAGGACTCCGAACGAGGAGAAGCCGATCACACCCCGCAGATCGGTGCTGAGAACGAGGACGCCGACGACCGCGGCGAGGGCGAGCTCGGCGTGGTGCGGCACCTGATAACGGGGATGTACGGCGGCCAGCCAGCTGGGCAGGTCCTGGTTCCGGGCCATCGCGAGGGTCGTACGGCCGACGCCGGCGATCAATGCGAGCAAGGCACCGAGACTGGCCAGCGCGGCGCCGACCCGGACGGCCGGTACTGCCCAGGCCGCACCGGCCCCGTCGACCGCGGCCGCGAGGGGCGCCGCGGTCGACGCGGGGTCGCCGTGCCGGAGCAGGGCGAAGGCGACGAGCAGGTAGATGCCGATAGCAACAGTCAGCGCGATCGTGACGGCGCGCGGGATGGTCCGCGCCGGATCCCGGACTTCTTCGCCCATGGTCGCGATCCGGGCGTACCCGGCGAACGCGAAGAAGAGCAACCCGGCTGACTGCAGGACGCCGTAAGGAGAGGTCGCGGTCGATACGTGCTGCTGCGAGTCGGTGGTGAAGAGCAGGACGAGTACGAGCGCGAGTACGGCGAGCGTGCAGGTGACCAGGATTCGGGTGAGTCGCGCGGTTCTGGTCACGCCGCGATAGTTGACTGCCGCGAGCGCCACAACCGCCGCCAAGGCCAGTACGCGCTGCAGCCAGCCGATCGAGGTCACGTACGTCGCGAAGGTCAGCGCCATCGCCGCGCAGGATGCGGTTTTGCCGATCACGAAGCACCATCCGGCGGCGAAACCCCACCATTCCCCCAGCCGTTCCCGCCCGTACACATAGGTGCCGCCCGAAACCGGGTACACAGCAGCCAGTTGCGCGGACGATGCGGCGTTGCAGTACGCGACGACGGCCGCAATCACCAGGCCGATGAGGAGGCCACTGCCGGCGGCGCGGGCGGCCGGCGACCAGACCGCGAACACGCCGGCGCCGACCATCGACCCCAGCCCGATCAGTACCGCGTCGCCCACCCCGAGCCGCCGCGCCAAACCGGGCTGGTCGGACATCAGACTGCTTTCAACACACCCAGCAGCCGGGCGACCTCGGCGGCGACCGCGTCGCGGGCCGGGCCGAGGTACTTGCGGGTGTCCACCAGCTTCGGGTTCTCCGCCAGGGTTTCCCGAACGACCCTGGTGAACACGTTGTTCAAATGCGTCGCGATGTTGACCTTCGTCATCCCGGCCTCGACCGCGCGGGTCAGATCCGGATCCGCGACCCCGGACGAACCGTGCAGCACCAGCGGAACCGGCACTGCCTGCCGAAGCTGGGTGATCAGGTCGAAGTCGAGCGTCGCGGTCCGCTCGGTCATCGCGTGCGAGGAGCCGACCGCAACGGCCAGCGCGTCGACCCCGGTCGCCTCGGCGAACGCGAGCGCCTCGTCCGGCCGGGTCCGCGCACCAGGAGCATGCACGCCGTCCTTGCCGCCGACCTCACCGATCTCGGCCTCGACGAAAACGCCGTGGTCGTGGCAGTACTTCGTCACCTCGGTCGTACTCGCCACGTTGTCGGCGTACTCGAGTTTCGACGCGTCGTACATCACTGATGTGAACCCCAGCGCGACCGCCTCCGTGACCAGGTCGCGGTCCATCGCATGGTCGAGGTGTACGACGACCGGCACCGTCGCGTCCGCGGCTGCTGCCAGCGTCGCGACGCCGATCGGCTTCAGCGCGCCGTGGTACTTCACCGCGTTCTCACTGATCTGCAGGATCACCGGCGCACCGGCCTGCTCGGCGCCCGCGATCAGCGCGGTCGCGTGCTCCAGCTGGATCACGTTGAACGCACCGACGCCCCGCCCGGCCTTGGCGGCCGCCAGGACCACCTCGGCTCCGGAAACCAACGGCATGAGAACTCCTTCTACTGAACGAAAACTTGGGGCTGCCAACGGCGGTACGCGCCGAGATCGATGTCGCCGGCAACAGGTGTGAGCACAGCCGCGGCGGACGCGGCGACGGCGGACTTGAGCACCATGCTCCAGTCCGGTTCGGCCGATTCCGCGACCGCGGCGGCCACCACCGCCGTAGCCGCATCACCCGCGCCGGTCGGGTTGCCGCGAACGGTCTCCACCGGCAGCGCGCGCCAGACACCATTCTTGCTGGCGGCAACCATCCCGCGTGGTCCGTCGGTGATCACCGCGGCGGCCGCGCCCTGTGCGACCAGCTCGGACGCGCCTTCTTCGACCTCGACGTCGCCGACCGCGGCGCGCAGTTCGGCCGCGTTCGCACGGACGACCGCACCGGCGCGTGCCGCCGCGGTCAGGGCGTCACCGCCGGTGTCGATCACCGAAAGCACGTCGTGATGCCGGGCGTGCACTGCGAGTTCGGCGTACGCGTCGGCCGGCAGACCCGGCGGCAGACTGCCCGAGCATGCCAGCACACCGAGCCGGCCCCACGGCATCCGGTCCAGAAACGCGCGCCACTCGTCCGCGCTGACCGTCGGCCCGGCTTCGTTGAAGATCGTCGCGTCGCCGTCCGAACCGTTGACAATGGCAACGGTTCGGCGGGTCTCACCGGCGATCGGGGTGAGCAGCGCGGTGAGGCCGGCGTCGAACAGTTCCTCGGCGACCAGCTCACCGGTGACGCCGCCGACGAAGCCGAGGACGAGCACCTGATGCCCGAGCGTCGCCGCCACCCGCGCGACGTTCACGCCTTTCCCGCCGGCGCGCTGCCGGCTTCGGTCGACGCGATGACTGCCGCCGACCACCAGCTCGTCCACCTCGTAGGTGACGTCCAGCGCGAGGTTGAGGGTGACCGTGCCGATCATCGATCCAGCCACGACCCGGCCCGCATCACCTTCTGGACGGTGTACTCCTCGTCCAGCAGCAGGAGGTCCGCCCGCTTACCGGTTTCGATCGAGCCGACGTCGTACCAGCCGAAGGTCTGCGCCGGGGTGGTCGAGGCCATCCGGGACGCATCCACCAGGGACACCCCGGACTTCACCGCGTTCCGGTACGCGACATCCATCGTCAGCGTGCTGCCCGCGATCGAATGCGTGCCGTGGGCAAGCGTGACCAGGCCGTTGTCGACGTCGACCTCGAGACCGCCGAGCTTGTACCGGCCGTCCGGCATGCCGGTCGCTTCCATCGCGTCGGTGATCAGCGCGATCCGGTGCACGCCGGCCGCGGCCAGCGCGACCCGGACCACCTGCGGGTCCAGGTGCATGCCGTCGTTGATCACTTCGAGCAGCAGCCGCTCGTCGTTCAGCGCGGCGCCGACCGGGCCCGGGTCGCGGTGATGGAACGGCCGCATGCCGTTGAACAGGTGCGTGGCGACAGTCGCGCCGGCATCCGCGCCGGCGACCATCTGCTCGTACGTCGCGTCCGTGTGACCGAGCGCGGCGACCACACCGGCGTCGACGACCTGACGGATCGCCTCCAGTCCGTTCTCCAGCTCCGGCGCGATCGTCACCATCTTCACCGCGTCGCTCAGCACGGTCGCGATGTCCTCGGTCAGCGGCGGCCGGAGCAGTGACGGCTCGTGCGCGCCGCATCGCGCCTCGGACAAGAACGGTCCCTCGAGGTGTACGCCGGCGATGTCCCCGTCGGCGACCAGCTCCGCCAAGCAGGCGGTTTGCGCGACCAGTACGTCGAGTGGTGACGTCACCAGGCTGGCGAGCGTGGTGGTCGTACCGTGCCGGCGATGGAAGGCCACGACCTTGCGGGCCTCCTCCGGATCGGTGGTCGAGAACGACGACCCGCCACCACCGTGCGTGTGGATGTCGACGAACCCCGGCACCACCGTCACGTCACCGAGGTCCTCGGGCCGCTTGCCGTCCGCCGGCATCCCCTCGGACCGCCGCCCGAACGCGTGGATGTCCTCACCCACCACCTGAATCCAGGCATGCTCCAGCACGTCATCCGGCGTAACCACCCGGCCGACCCGATAGGTCGTCATGCGTTCTTTTCCTCCTCGTCGGCGCGGTCCCAGGCCATCCGCGCGGCGCCCAGGCAGCCAGCCTCGTCACCGAGGACGGCGGCCACGATCTCCGGCTCGCGCTGGAACGTGATCCGCGCGTGGACGCCTTCGCGCAGCGGCTGCAGCAGTGTCTCCCCGGCGCCGATCAGTCCGCCGCCGATCGCGATCCGGGTCGGCGCGACCAGTGTCGTGTAGAGCACCAAGGCGTCGATCAGCGCGGTCAGCGCGACCTGCCAGACCGCGGCGGCGTCCTCGTCGCCGGCCGCCAGCAGCTCCATCACCTCACGCGCACCGTCGACCGTTCGCCCGGTACGCGCCGTGTATCGCCGGGCCAGCGCGGCGGCCGAGGCGACCGTCTCCAGGCAGCCCCACTGACCGCACGCGCACAACTCAGCGGCGTCACCGTAGATGAACTTGGAGTGCCCGAGCTCGCCCGCGTACCCGTCGCCGCTGACCAGCGAGCCGTCGACCACCATCGCGGCCGCGATCCCGGTCCCGAGCGGGAGGAACATCGAGTTCGTCGTCCCCGCGAGCGCGCCGTGGCGCAGTTCGGCGTACCCACCGGCGCGGACGTCGTGGGCAAGCACGATCGGTACGTCGTCGCTGCCCGCGGCTCGTACCGCTGCCTGCAGTTCGGCGAGCACCGGCGTACCGACCCATTCGAGGTTCTCGGCGCCGACGGTGCCGTGCTCGGCGTCGATCACGCCCGGCACCACGACACCGATCGCGCGGACGCGATGACCTTCGGCGGTCGCCTTCTGCCCGAGCTCGACCACGGTCGAGAGCAAGGCGTCCAGGACGGCCCGGCCGCCGGCTGCCCGCGGCGTCGGCCGGGTCTCCCGGTGCAGCACGGCACCGTCGGCGGCGACCAGGGCACACTTCATCCGGGTTCCACCGAGGTCGACGGCAACCACGACTTCACAGGGGTCCACAGAGCGCCATTATGCAGCGTTACCTGACAGTCCGAACATCCATGAGCAAAACCCGGACAAAACTCACCCACCCCAAGCCCCACACCAAAGGGCAGTCAGCCCACCCCAGCCGCGCCCAGCCGTGCCCCACCCCCACCTTCCCCGGTCCCACTTCCCAGCCATTTGAGGGGTTCACGTCTCAAATGGCCCCGGCCGGAGCCGCCTGGCAGGGCGGTCGGCCAGGCAGGGGCGGGCGGCGTACGGCGGGCCGGCGTACCGGGTGTGTACGGGCTGCGGTGCTTGGTGTGGGTTACGGGCGGAGGCCCTGGTTGAAGGCGGCGACCAGGAAGGCGATCAGGTTTTCGGCGAGCTTGCCCGGGTCGTCCGCGCCGAGGCCCTCGGCGCCGGCCTTCTCGACGCTCGGGGTCGGCGAGAGGGCCTGGGACTGGTGCAGGGCGAGCAGGCCGAGCATGTTCAGGTACCCGAACGCGACCGCTTCCGGGGAGGCGTGCGGCAGGGCCTGCTGCAGCGCGGCCAGGTAGCGGCTTTCGACCGGCTCGGACTCGGCCGCGTACAGCTCGCGGATCCGCCGGCTCGGGTCGAACGCGATCCGGCCGATGAAGCGGGCCACCACCGCGCCGCGTTCGCCGCGGCGCAGCACCAGCTCCAGGCCGGGCTCGATGAACGCCCGGATCAGGTCTTCGGGCGTCGGTGACCCGGCCGCCTCCAGCTGGTCCAGCCGGCGCCTTCGTTCGGTGTTGACCGGCGCCATCGCCCGGCCGACCGCGGCCCGCAACAGCGCTTCCTTCGACCCGAAGTGATAGTTGACCGCCGCGATGTTCGCGGCCGCCGCGACCGTGATGGCGCGCAGCGACGTCCCCTCGTAGCCCCCTTCGCCGAACCGCTGCTCGGCGACGTTGAGCAATCTTTCCCGGGTCGTTTCGACCGGTGTTTCCACAGAGTTCTCCTTCCCCCCGGCTACCACTCGCTCAGGCACCCCACCTGCTCACGCGCAGTAGCTTGCTGTCAGCATAGGTCAAACGGCCGTTTGACTGGAGGGCCCAATCGGTTTGTCTCCGAGAAATCCTCAGATTTCCCTGAATCCCTTTTCTTCCCACCGGCCACACCTCTCACACCTGTCTACGCCCCGTGTGTGCGCTGCTCTTTTCCGTACATGGCCTAAGGTCGTGGACCATGACTTCTGTGCGGGTCGAGCGGCGGTTCCAGGGTCCGGAACGGTCCGGAAACGGTGGGTACGTGGCCGGCTTGGTCGGGACCGCGCTGGCAGCGCGACTCGATGAATCGCACGTACCCAAAGTCACACTGCGAATGCCACCGCCGCTGCAGAAGGACCTGGAACTGGCGACGACTGGCGACGGTGCGCGCCTCACCGACGGTGACGTGCTGGTCGCTGACGGCGTACCGGTCGGCAGTGATTTCCTCGCGGACGCGACGATCGAACCGGTCGCACCGGAGGAAGCGCGTGCGGCCGAGGAGTCGTACCGCGGACTGCACAACCATCCGTTCCCGACTTGCTTCGTCTGTGGTCCCGCGAACCAGGGCGGTCTGCAGCTGAAGCCCGGTCCGATCGGCGACGGGCGTACGGCCTGTACTTGGCGGCCGGCGTCCGACCTCGGCACCGACGGCCTGGTCGACGAACTGTTCCTGTGGGCAGCACTCGACTGCCCCGGCGGCTGGACGATCGACCTCGACGGCCGCCCATCGGTGCTCGGCCAGCTGACCGCGTGCATCGATGCCCGCCCACAGATCGGCGAGGAATGCATCGCGCTCGGCCGCTACCTGGGCGAGGACGGCCGCAAGACCTACACCGCCAGCACCCTGTACGACGCCGACGGCCGCGTCCTGGCCCGCGCGAAGCACACCTGGATCACCGTCGACCCAGCCGCCTTCAACTGAGCCGCCTTCAACTGAGCCGTCCCAGCTGAGCCGTCCTGGCTGAGCGGTCTCACCGCACTCGGGCCGCGTGGGCCCGCGCCTTGGCGCGGTTGCCGCAGGTCGCCATCGAGCACCACCGGCGGCGGCCGCGCTGATCGAGGAACAGCCACCCGCAGGACGGACAGGTCCTGATGTACTCGCGGGACGCTCCGGTGAGCAACTCCCCCGCTAGCACCGCAAGGTGATGCAACGGGAGGACGAGATCCTCCGGCAGCTCCCAGCTGGTGCCGTCGCCGGACTGCACCAACCGCCGCCGGCCGGACGCCTTCTCGATCAACCGCGCGACCGGCTCGAACGCATTGCCGGGCGCACCGGTCAGCACGTCGTACAGCTCGCCCCTGAAGTCCAGGGTGGTCCTGAGCAGCCGCGGACCCTCCACCGGATCGGCCTGCTCGATCAGCCGGTCGATCAGACCGGACGGTTGCAGGCCGACGTACGCGCTCCAGATCAGGAAGGCCTCGTACGACGTCAGCCACTCGGTCCGGGCGGAGGCACGGCTGGTCCACTCGGACCGGGTGTTGACGAAGTCGAGCACCGGGTGCGCGCCGACCGGCTTGGGCAGGACGACGCCCCGTACCAGCTCGAGATGGGACGGCAGCGCGTTCATGGTCCTATCTTGCCGGTTCATCTCAGGGCGAAAACCGGTTGAAGGGCGAACCGCCCGGCAGTAGGTTCGCAGTACACGCGAAGGGAGGTGGTCCAAAGCATGAAGTGCTATCGGACTCGTGAGGTGGCGGCGGGCTGACCGCCAACCACTAGTTGTGGGCAAGTGGTAGGCCAATTCAACGCCGCCACCGGGCCCGCGGGCAGTCAGGTAGTCCGCCTGACCCTGAGCTTCGACCACCCGGTCGGGGTGTCACGGAAGCGCCCGCGGGCTTCTTTCTGTTCAGGCCCAGGACTATTCCGGCATCGGGCAGTCCAGGCCGAGGGCCTCGCCGATCTCGAAGAGCTGGGCCTCGAAGTACGCCGCCGCGTCGGGGAGCACCCAGTGCAGCTGGCCGAAGACCTCCATGCAGATCAGGCCGTAGAGCCTGGTCCAGTAGTTCAGCGACAGGTAGATCGCGCCGGCCGGCATCCCGCGGAAGTGTTCCGACTCGGCCCTCAACTGCTCGACCAGCACAGGTCCGAGTTGCTCCTCGGACGGATGCGGGAATGGCTTCTGGTGCCAGACCGCGGCGACCAGTTCCTTGAACAACCCGCCGAACCGCATCGCCGCCCGATGCCCCGGCGTCTGGTCGTGACAGTCGCCCTCGGGGTCGGGCACGGCCGTACCGAACAGCAGCCCGAACTCGGCCGGATGTGCCAGCGCCCAGTCCCGGAGCCCGTTCGCCAGCAGGTACAGCCGGGTGCCGAGATCGATGTCGGGGTCGGCGTTCTGCAGATCCAGCAACGCGGTGGTCAGCTCGTCGTACAGGTCCGCGACCAGTGCGCTGAGCAGCGCCTCGTGACTCGGGAAGTACCGATACAGGGCCGGCGGGGTGAGCCCGAGCTCGCGGGCCACCGCGCGCAGGCCGACCGCGGCCGTCCCGCCGCCGACCAGCAGCCGCCGCGCAGCCGCCTTGATCTCGGCCACTGTCGCCGCCCGGCGCCGGTCCCGTCCGGTCGTCGGTGAATCCACTGCGCAAACACTCCTTGACATCACTGTAGGTCCCGGCCGTAGAGTGAACACCGTTAACAGTTAACGGTGTTCACACTTATCTCTTGCCGTTCAATCTACGCTGTCTTGGAGCGTTCGTGTTCGAGAAGCTCGGCCATTTCGCCTACCGCCGGCGCCGTTTGGTGCTCGCCCTGACCGGAGTCTTCGTCGCCCTCGGGCTGGTCTGGGGCACCGGCGTGTTCGGCTCACTCGCGAACGGCGGTTTCGACGCGCCGGACACCGAGTCCGCGAACGCGATCAAGACCATCGAAAAGAACGTCGGCCGGACCGGTACGGACGTGATCGTGCTCTACCGCAGCCAGTCGGAGACGGTCGCCGACCCGGCCTTCCAGCGGTCCGTGGAGCAGCATCTGTCCGGGCTGCCGAAGGCCGATGTCGTCGGCACCATGACGTACTGGAGCACCAAGTCCCCCGCGTTCGTCTCGAAGGACCGGCACAGCACGTACGCCGTGCTCACGCTGGCCGGTGCGACGCAGGAAGACCGGCTCGCCACCTTCCAGCGGATCGCGGCGGACGTACGCGCCACGCCGCCCGGCCTGGAGAGCAAGGTCGGCGGCGAGGTCGCGGTCTTCGACGAGGTGAACTCGCAGACCGAGCACGACATCGTCCGGGCCGAAACCATCTCGACGCCGATCGTGCTGGTGCTGCTGGTGATCGTGTTCGGCGGCCTGGTCGCGGCGTCGCTGCCGCTGTTCGTCGGCGGGCTCGCGATCCTCGGCGCGTTCGTGCTGCTGCGCGGTCTGTCGGCGATCACCGACGTGTCGATCTTCTCGATCAACATCGTCACCATGATCGGGCTCGGGCTGGCGATCGACTACGCGCTGTTCATCGTCACCCGGTTCCGCGAAGAGCTTGCGCACGGCAACGATGTGGAGACGGCGCTGACCCGGACGATGGCAACCGCCGGCCGGACGGTCGCGTTCTCCGGGATCACCGTTGGCGTGGCGATCAGCAGCCAGGTGCTGTTCCCGGTGATGTTCCTGAAGTCGATGGCGTACGGCGGCGCGGCCGCGGTGGCGATCGCGATGCTCGCCGCGCTGACTGCCCTGCCGGCGTTGCTCGCTGTGCTCGGGCACCGGGTGAACAGCTTGCGGATCTTCAAACCACGCAAGGCCGCCGCGGAGCATGGCGCCTGGTACCGGCTGGCGCACAGCGCGATGCGGCGCCCGGTGCGGTACGTGCTGGTGCTCGTACCGGTGTTGCTGGTGCTCGGCATCCCGTTCCTGAGTGCACAGTTGGGTGGTGTCGATCATCGGTCGTTGCCGCCCGGTGCGACCTCTCGTACGGTGACCGAGACGCTGCAGCGCGACTTCCCCGGTGCGGGTGGATCGGACATCTACTCCGCGGTGCGGTTCGATGCACTGCCGGGTGACCCTTCCGCCGCGTTGGCGCCGTACATTGCGAAGCTGAAGCAAGTGCGGGACGTGGAGGACGTACGCGTCGGTGGGTATGCCCATGGCGTCGCATCGGTTGTCGTACACACCAAGTACACCGGGCAGGAGTTGCCGGCGCGGGACGTTGTGCATGGCGTACGGGCGGTGGCTGCGCCGAGCGGTACGCAGGTGCAGGTCGGTGGGGAGACCGCATCCGTGATCGACCTACTGCATGTACTCAAGCAGCGCACGCCGTACATGGTCGGATTCATTGTGCTGGTGACGTTCGTGCTGCTGTTCCTGGCGTTCGGGTCGTTCGTACTGCCCGCGAAGGCGCTGCTGATGAACGTACTGTCGCTGTCGGCTGCGTTCGGTGCGATGGTGTGGATCTTCCAGGAAGGGCACCTGTCCGGGCTGCTGCACTTCACTGCGGCCGGGTTCATCGACTCGACCAATCCGGTGATGCTGTTCGCCGTACTGTTCGGACTGTCGATGGACTATGAGGTGTTCTTGCTCAGCCGCATCCGGGAGGAGTACGACCGGACCGGTGACAACACCCAGGCCGTCGCACTCGGACTGCAGCGCACCGGCGGGATCATCACCAGTGCTGCGCTACTGCTGATCATCGTGGTGGCCGCGTTCTCCACGTCCGGCATCGTGTTCGTGAAGATGATCGGCGTCGGGCTGGTGATCGCCATTGCACTGGACGCGACCATCGTCCGGGCGCTCCTGGTACCAGCAACGATGCGGTTGCTCGGTCGGCTGAACTGGTGGGCTCCACGGCCGCTGGCGCGCTGGTGGAAGCAGCACGGCTTCCGGGAGGAAAGTCAGGGCTGGAGCCGCGACAGCTCCCAGTCGGAACCGGAGCTGGCGCGGCGGTAGGCCAGGCGGTCATGTAGCCGGCCGGTGCGGCCCTGCCAGAACTCGAACGCTTCCGGGACGACCAGATAGCCGCCCCAGAAGTACGGCGTGGCGATCTCGGTCCCCTCCGGCCACTGGCGCTCGTACGACTCGTACTGCAGGTCCAGGTCCTCGCGGGACTCCACCGGCTGGCTCTGCTGCGATGCCCAGGCACCAAGCTGTGACTCACGTGGGCGGCTCGCGAAGTACTCGTCCACCTCGTCGGTCGGCAGCTTGGTGACGGCGCCTTCTACTCGTACCTGGCGTTCCATCGCATGCCAGGGAAAGACCAGAGCGCAGTGCGGGTTGGCCGCGAGGTCGTCGGCCTTGCGGGACTGCTGATTGGTATAGAAGACGAAGCCGCGCTCGTCGACACGCTTCAGCAGCACAGTGCGCGCGGAGGGGCGCCCGTTGCCGTCCGCGGTGGCCAGCACCATCGCATTGGGCTCGGCCAGTCCGGCTGCTCTTGCCTGTTCTAGCCAGACCTGGAACTGCTCGATCGGGTCGGGGTTCACCTGACTCTCGAGCAGTTCGCCGAGTCCGTACGTACGCCGCATCTCCGCTAGGTCCACACGACGAGCCTACTGACGTGGCTGCTGTCCGGGGTACTGAGGCGGCTGCTGGCCCGGGTGCTGCGGCTGGCCTGAGTGCTGCGGCTGGCCGGGCTGGTGCGGCCGGTAGTCCTGCGGTTGCGGCTGGCCTGGGTAGCCGCCCCACTGGTTCTGCTGCTGGTAGCCCGGGTTCTGCAGCGCACCGGGGCCTTGGGGCAGTTTGGCCAGTTTGGCGTCCAGGACGCAGCGGCGGATGCCGACCAGCAGCAGTGGGATGCCCAGCACGATGAACGATCCGTCGAACAGCATCACGCCGTTGTTGAACTTGCTGCCGGGAACCCGGAAGTAGTCGGACAGCTCGAACGCCTGCGGCGGCGGGAGCAGCACCATCACCAGACCGACCACGGACAGGAACGCACCGGCCCCGGCGGTCACACCGGGTCCGATGCTCCGGACGATCATCAGACCACCGAGCACCAGTGCGATCGCCACCATCATCGCGATCCACGGCAGCGTGTGACTGGCGTCGAACCGGTACGTCTGCATCCGCAACAGCAGCCGCGTGGTTGCGTACTGGGCCGCGACGATCCCGGCGTAGGCGACGGGGATGCCGATCACGAACCCGAGGGCGGGGAGGGGCTTCACCATGGGCCGAGACTAGACCTCTGACCGGTCAACCAGCCCCGGCTCCGGCGTGGTGCGGGCGCGCCGTTGCTCGAACCGGTCACAAAGCTGTCCGGTCCCGAGGCCGGCGAACTATGCTGCCTGAGCGCCGACGGTGCGCGGCTCTCCTGGTGGGCCTCGCGCCGACCAAGAGGACGAGGGAGCGTATGTCAGATCCGACGACCGAGGTGCAGCACGGGCTGGAAGGCGTGATCGCGTTCGACACGCAGATCGCCGAGCCGGACAAGGAGGGTTCGGCGCTCCGATATCGCGGGGTGGACATCGAGGACCTGGTCGGCCGGGTGCCGTTCGAGAACGTCTGGGGCCTGCTGGTCGACGGCGCGTTCACTCCGGGCCTGCCGCCGGCCGAACCGTTCCCGCTGCCCGTCCACACCGGCGACGTCCGCGTCGACGTGCAGTCCGCGCTGGCGATGCTCGCACCCGCCTGGGGCCTGCGGCCGCTGTACGACATCGACGACGTGCAGGCCCGTGACGACCTCTCCCGCGCGGCGGTGATGGCGCTGTCTTACGTGGCGCAGGCGGCTCGCGGTACCGGGCAGCCGATGGTGCCGCAGCGTGAGGTCGACAAGGCGAAGACGATCACCGAGCGGTTCATGATCCGCTGGCGTGGCGAGCCGGACCCGAAGCACGTCCAGGCGGTCGACGCGTACTGGACGTCCGCGGCCGAGCACGGGATGAACGCCTCGACGTTCACCGCGCGGGTGATCGCGTCGACCGGAGCGGACGTCGCCGCGGCGCTGTCCGGCGCGGTCGGTGCGATGTCCGGTCCGCTGCACGGCGGGGCGCCGGCGCGCGTCCTGACGATGATCGAGGGCGTCGAGAAGTCGGGTGACGCGCGCTCGTACGTGAAAGGTCTGCTGGACGGCGGCGAGCGGCTGATGGGCTTCGGGCATCGCGTGTACCGGGCCGAGGACCCGCGCGCCCGGGTGCTTCGCCGGACGGCGCGTGAACTCGCGGCGCCGCGCTACGAGGTCGCCGAGGCGCTGGAACAGGCCGCGCTGGCCGAGCTGCGCGAGCGGCGGCCGGACCGCGTGCTGGAGACGAACGTGGAGTTCTGGGCCGCGATCGTGCTCGACTTCGCGGAGGTGCCGCCGCCGATGTTCACGTCCATGTTCACCTGCGCGCGGACGGCCGGGTGGAGCGCGCATGTGCTGGAGCAGAAGCGCACCGGGCGGCTGATCCGGCCGTCGGCGATCTACTCCGGGCCCGCTTCCCGGCCGGCGGATTCGGTCGAGGGCTGGAACAACGACTGGGCCTGACGCTCGCTTGAGGGTCCCGGGCTCAGCGGTCCTGGCTCAGCGGTCTTGGCTCAGCGGTCCTGGCTGGGTGAGCGGCCGGTGCGTTGCCGGTATTGCCGGCTGAAGTACGGAACATCTGTGTACCCGAGAGCGGCGGCCGTCTCCGTGACGGTCATGCCGCTCTCGGTGAGCAATTGGTGCGCCCGGTCGATCCGGGCCTGAATCAGGTACTGCGCCGGCGACATCCCCAGCCGCGCGACGAACCGGCGGGTGAACTGCGCGCGGCTCAGCAACGCGCGCTGCGCCATCTCGGCGACCGACCACACCCGCCCCGGGTCCTGCCGGAGCAACCGGGCGATCTCGTCGATCGCCGCATCGCCGCCGCTCCGGCCCGGGTTGCGGACGGCGTCCCAGACCAGCGTGATCAGTTGCTGAAGGCACAGCTCGGCCTGATGCATCCCCAGCTCGTCCTTCCGTTGGTACGCCGCGTCGCTGGTCCGCGCGAGCATGCCGAGCAGCTCGCGGTCCATCACCTCACCACACCGCGGGTCCGGCGCCGCGGTCGGTACGGCGCTGAAGTGCATGCCGAAGACGAGCAGCCGGCGGTGCGGGTCATGGGTCGCGCGGGGCGTGTCACCCGGCCGGAACACGGCGCAGACACCTGGGTGCAGGTCATGCCGGCGATCCGCGTACTCCAGTACGCCCCGGCCGTCGAGTACGCACCAGAGCAGGTGATCGGCCAGTGGGCGGCACGTCCAGGACCAGCTCGGTTCGCAGCGCCACAACGTCGGCGCGGACCTCAGCGCGACTCGTACGATCGGCACGTTCTGCTTCAAAAGTTCAAGTCCTCGCGTGAATCGTCCGTCGTCACGGGCCCAGTACCGGCCGGAGAATTGCTGATGTCAGGCACAGTACGGCACGAATGCGGGAGTTGTGCATGAGCGTTTCATCCAACATCGACGATCGCGTCCTCAAAGACGAGTTCGAGCGCACCGGGTACACGATGGTGCGCGGGCTGTTCAGTACCGACGAGGCCGAGCGGCTGCGCGACCACTACATGGACGCCCGGCACCGCGGGCCGAAGGGGCAGAACTTCGCCGGCCACGACTCGCCCGACCGCGACCCGCTCAAGCGGTACCCGCGGATGGCGCAGATGCACCGCTGGGACGACGCGTCACTGCAGTGGCTGACCGATCCGCGCATCGACGCCGTGATGACCGGATTGCTCGGCAGGTCGCCGTACGCGGTGCAGACGATGGTGTACTTCAAGCCGCCGGGCTCCCGCGGGCAGGCGCTGCACCAGGACAACTTCTACCTGAAGGCCGACCCGGGTACGTGCGTCGCGGCCTGGATGGCCCTCGACAAGGTCGATGAGGCGAACGGGTGCCTCGAGGTCGTACCCGGATCGCACCGGTGGCCGATCCTCTGCACCGAGAAGGCCGATACGACGGTCAGCTTCACGGACGTGACCGTACCGCTGCCGTCGGCCACGGACGCCGTACCGGTCGAGATGGAACCGGGTGACGTGCTGTTCTTCCACGGCGCGCTGGTGCACGGGAGCAACCCGAACGTCACCACCGACCGGTTCCGGCGCGCGCTGATCGGCCACTACATCGAGGGCGAGGCGGAGCGGGTCGCGCACTACTACCACCCGGCGCTGCGGATGGACGGGACCGAGCTCACGCTGGAGGTCGCCGAAGGTGGTGGCGCCTGCGGCGAGTGGACCGACACGCCGGACGGCCCGGTCGCGGTACTGACCGGCACGGAGACGATCACCCGCAAGCACGAGTAAGTCTCTCGTCTTGGGCACCCGCGGACGTGGGTTGGCGGGCATGTGCGAGGATGGGGCTGCTGACAGCGTCGTCGGCTACTTGAGATGCAGACGACGAAGGGAAGACGCTGGTGACCAGCGACATCAAGATTCCTGAAGAGCTCAAGCCTGCTGACGGCCGCTTCGGCGCCGGACCGTCGAAGGTCCGTCCGGAAGCCATCGCCGCGCTCGCGTCCGAGGGCGCGAAGCTGCTCGGCACCTCGCACCGCCAGGCCCCGGTGAAGAACCTGGTCAAGCGGGTCCAGGACGGCGTGGCCGAGCTCTTCCAGCTTCCGGACGGGTACCAGGTGGTGCTCGGCAACGGTGGTTCGACCGCGTTCTGGGACATCGCGACGTTCGGGCTGATCCGGGAGAAGAGCCAGCACCTGAACTTCGGTGAGTTCTCCTCGAAGTTCGCCAAGGCGTCGCAGCTCGCCCCGCACCTCGGCGACCCGTCGGTGATCAAGTCCGATCCCGGCACCCGCCCGATCCCGGTGGCCGAAGCCGGCGTCGACCTGTACGCGTGGCCGCACAACGAGACCTCCACCGGCGTGATGGCCCCGGTCCACCGCGTCGAAGGCGCCGACGAGGGCGCGCTGGTCGCGATCGACGCCACCTCGGGCGCGGCGGGCCTCCCGGTCGACCTGAACGAGGCCGACGTGTACTACTTCGCGCCGCAGAAGGGATTCGCCTCCGACGGCGGCCTGTGGATCGCGCTGATGAGCCCGGCCGCGCTCGCCCGGGTCGAGGAGATCGCCGCCTCCGGCCGCTGGATTCCGGCGTTCCTGGACCTCGCCACCGCGGTCGACAACTCGAGCAAGAACCAGACGTACAACACGCCGGCGCTGGCCACCCTGTTCCTGATGGCCGAGCAGACCGACTGGATCAACAACCAGGGCGGTCTGGCGTGGAGCGTCGCCCGCACCACCGACTCCAGCAACCGGCTGTACACCTGGGCCGAGAAGTCGGAGTACGCGACCCCGTACGTCACCGACCCCGACGCCCGCTCCCTCGTCGTCGGCACCATCGACCTCGACGACTCGATCGACGCCACCGCGGTAGCCAAGACCCTCCGCGCCAACGGCATCGTGGACACCGAGCCATACCGCAAACTCGGCCGCAACCAGCTCCGCGTAGCCATGTTCCCCGCGGTCAACCCCGACGACGTCGAAAAACTCACCCAGTCCATCGACTACGTAGTCGAAAACCTCAAATAACCCAACCCCATCCCCCACAGCCGCCACCCCACCCGGGCCTGGCGGCTGTCCCATTTCCCCACGCCACCACCCACCACCGCACCGCCGCACGACCAGCGCGCCGCGTCCCGCCTGCCGATCAGTGCTCCCCAGCGATCGCCGCCGCCTCCTCGGAAACAATTCGCCAAATAACGCAACAAATGTTCCGCAAACACCGCCAACCACGACGCAGCAGTCCGCAGAACAACCAGCCCGGGGAGACGACACCGCGCGAACCACGTACCGCGCGCCAAGCAAGCGGACACCCGGCGAACCACAGACCGCGCACCCAACACACCGACGCCCCACGAACCGCGCACCGAGCACCGAGCACCGAGCACGCGGACACCCCGCGCAACCGCAGACCGCTCACCGAACAGGCGGACCTCCGCGAACCAGGAGCCGAGCACATGGATGCCAGACGAACCACACAGGTCGCGCGCCGAGCAGGCGGATGACGGTCGATGGCACCACCGTTGGTGCTCCATGCCCCGGTGGATCACCGCTGCTGCAGAGACGTCCGCCACGTCAGGCAGGCAGCCGCCGGGCGTGGCCGCAATTGCCGATTGAGGTGGGCGGTGGGGCGAGTTGGTCGTGGTACGGGGAAGTGCTTGCCGGGTGACTGCTACTGGGGCTGGCGGCGGCGGGGGGGGGGGGGGGATTGGCCGGTGAGGCGGTCGTTTTCGGCTTGGCGGTCTTGGCGTTCGCGGCGGCCGGGCGGGAACGTGAGGACGGTGATGACGATCGCGAACACGGCGGCGCCAATGATGATCCAGCGGAGGTTGTGACTCTTGCCGGCGGTGGAACTGCTCGAGTCCGAGGTGGTGGCCGGCTTCGGAGTGGCAGTCGCCGACGGCGGCGTACTGGTGGTGGTGCCGGCCGCCTTCGCGGGGGCGGTCAGCTGGTAGAACGCCGCGCCCGTACCGCTGCTGGCGACCACGACGGTCCCGTCGGCCGGACCGACCGCGACCGACTTGCCCGCGCCTGTCGACGCGGCGGCGCGGGCGACGACGGTGGGGGTGTCACCCCAGGCGACCGTGGACACCTCGGTCGAGCTTCGGAGCACGGCCCGCTGACCGTCCGGCAGGAACGTCCCGTCGGTGATCGCCCCGGGCGGTGCCGCCGAGAACTTGGTGAGCTTGTTCGTCCCCTGACGGGACGGCGAGGGTGGTGCCGCGTAGATGGACCCGGCACCTTGTGAGGACCTGGTGACGAAGTACAGCTGGCTCGTACCCGGCTCGATCAGCAGTGTCTCGGCGTCGTGCGCTCCGTCGGGATAGGTGTAGTCGTACCGGTGGTACGGGATCTTGTCCTGGTCCTGCAGCGTCTCCGGCTCCGGGAATGTGTAGACCTCGACCTGGTCCCGGTTGCCCTTGGTGTCGCCGATGTCCGCGAGGTAGATGAAGCCGTTCCGGTCCACGCCGACCGCTTCGACGTCGACCACCTTCGCGTTGATCCGCAGGACCGCCTTAACCTTGCCGGTCTGGTCCACCGCGAACACCCGGCCGGTTTCGCCAGAGCGGCTGACGGCCCAGTAGATGCCGTCGTGCTTCACGCTCTTCGCCAGGCCGGTCGTTTCCTTGAGCCGGTCGTCCTGGATCGTGAACAGCTTCTTCGGCGCGGTCGGATCGGCCGTCGGGGTCGCGGAGGCGGTTGTGGGAAGCGCCACACCCGCCAGTACACAAACCGTCGCCCCGGCCAGAGCAAGAGCCGCCCGCAACCACCTCACGAAACCACCCCTGCCTGCCGAGCCGCGCCGGATGCGCCGGATGCGTCTGACGCCCCGCGTGACTCGGATGCCGCGGCGTCGGCCGGCACCTCGCGGCCGTCAGCGTCCGCCGGCTGCGGGGGTAGCAGGAGTTGGGCCAGGCGGGGGTTCACCTGCCATTCGGCGATCAGGGTCTGGTACTCGGACTGGAGGTCCGGGGTCGGCTTGGCGCCGGTTCGGGCCGCGCGGAGCAGTAGATTGCGCGGCGTGTGCTGACTGTCCACGAACTGCACGACCTCCACCCGGTAACCGACCTGTCGGAGCACCGCCGCCCGCAGGGAGTCTGTCAGGACGTCGGCGAACCGCTCACGAACGATGCCATATCTGGTCATCAGCGCGTAAGGCGCCGGTGGTGAGACGCTCTTGAGCTGCGTTTGGATGTCGTGATGACAACATGGAGCCGCCAGAACGAGTGATGCTTGCCACCCGACCGCCCGGGCGAGCGCGTCGTCGGTCGCGGTGTCGCAGGCATGCAGCGCCAGCACCACGTCCGGCTGGACGTCCAGCTCGGCCGCCTGGATGGTCGCGTCGACGAACCGCAGGTGCTCCTGCCAGCCGAGCGCCTCGACCACCCTGGTGTTCCGCTTCCGCGCGGCCGGGTTGTGATCGATCCCGGTCATCCGTACGTCGTGCCCGGCCGCGGTCAGCAGGTGGTACGCGGCGAGCGTGAGGTACGCGTTCCCGCAGCCGAGGTCGACGACCTGCAACGGCCGGTCGGCCGCGATCCGCCCGGCCGCGATCGCCTCGTCGAGTGCCGGGGCGAGCAGCTTGCAGAACTCCTCGATCTGCTTGTACTTCGCCTGCCGCGACGGTTTCACCCGGCCCTGGTGATCGCTGATCCCGAGCTCGATCAGGAACGGCGCCGCCGGGTCGAGCACCCGGCGCTTCACCCGGTCGTGGCGGGTCTCCTGCTCCCGGTGATCGTCCTGCCGGTGCAGCAACTCCTTGCCCTTCTTGGTGTAGCGCAGCCGCAGCGTCTCGCTGGTCGTCTCCACATGCCACGACCCGTACGCCTGACCGAGCAGTTCGTCGACAGCTTCTTCCAGCTCCGCTGCCGCGACGTTGCGGGTGTGTGCCTGGCGCTCGTCGAACTCGGTGATCTGCAGGTGGCGCACGCCCTTCAGATCCACGTACCGCAGCTCGACCCGCAGGTACGGCGGCCCGTCCACCCCACGCCGCCGCCCCGAAGCCAGCCCCCGCACCAAACTCTCGCGCCCGAGCAAAGCCCCCCGAACCACCCCAAGCCCACCGGGCGAACCAGACGCATCAGCCGACTGACCACGCGATTCAGAATCCACTGCAGCTGCCGCGCCGCGCACCGCCGAAGCCGCTCCGTCGGCTGCGGGCGAGGCGTCGTGCACCGCGGAAGACTCATGCGGCTGGGCAGCAGACATCCGCGCGCCGGCCTCCGCCGTTCGCGCCAAACCCTCCGACCGCACCTCAGACTGCATCGCGCCATTCTCCCACCGCCGCAAAACCCACCTCCCGTCCGGTGCCGCCCCACTCTCCCAAGCACCAATCTCCCAAGCACCAACCCGACGACAACCCACCCCTCACCTCCGCAGGCACCACCCACGCACCTACGGTGCATTCGCGGCGACGGTCGCGGCGGCTGGGGCGCAACCACGCGCCCGTGCCTACGATCTGGTGATCGCGGCGACCGCGACCACCCACGAGGCTGCTCTGTACACCCGGAACCCGAAGAACTTCCACGCACTCCGCGGACTGGTTGAGGTCATCGCCGTCTGACCATCCGGCGCACGTCGCGACCTCGATGCGGGACTGCGACGGCACTCTGGCGCGGCAGTCAGGTTAGTTTTTGGTCTTCTTCCAGGAGGCCTAGCATTCTCAGGCGGGAGGCTATGCCGCCTTCCTGGCGGCCCAGGGCTTCGACGAGTTGGTCCTTGCTGGAGCCCTGGTTGAACATCGTGATCAGGGTTTGCTCGTCTTCGGCGCTCCATTGGAGCCAGGCCTTGGGGTGGTTTTTCCGGGCGCGCTGGATGCGCTTTTTCGTCGAGCGTTCGTCCAGGACCTCGAGCGAGAGGATCCGGGCCTGGCGCTGCCGGCCGACCTCCTCGCCGTCGCGCCAGAACACCACCGCGCCCTCGTCGAACGTCATCACATCGGCCGCGACATCGCAGTAGTCGGCCTCCTCGAGCATCACACGCATCATCGCTGTACTCCGTTTCACTGGATTGGCTCTCGCTGGATCGGGTCCCGCAGAGATTGAGTCCCGCTCGGATTGCTCCCACTGGGGTCGGGTCCCGCGGGGATCGGGTTTCGCCGCAGCGGGATTCCGATCGCCAGAGAAGATGCCGCGATCCGCCCCCGCCGCGCCCACGACTTCGCACCCTGTGGACAACCAATC
Source organism: Kribbella hippodromi (assembly GCF_039531045.1). NCBI lineage: Bacteria > Bacillati > Actinomycetota > Actinomycetes > Propionibacteriales > Kribbellaceae > Kribbella > Kribbella hippodromi. The sequence continues at coordinate 28,353 of NZ_BAAAPH010000036.1, forward strand.
GCAAAACTTCTTTGCAGAATCTCTTTGCAAAGAGTCTTTGCAGTTCTATGCTCAACCCCATGAGCGACAACGACGAGACGAACTCCGTCCGGCTGGACCGGCATCTGGTCCGCGCCCTGGCGCATCCGATGCGGAACCGGATCGTCGGCCTGCTCCGGGTCTACGGCCCGCAGACCGCGACCACGCTGGCCGGCCGGCTCGGTGTGAACACGGGCGCGACCAGCTACCACCTCCGCCAGCTGGCCGACGCCGGCCTGGTGGTCGAGGACGACAGCCGCGGCAACGCCCGCGACCGCTGGTGGCAGGCGGCGCATCAGAGCACCGAGTTCGACTCGTCCGAGCTGCTGGACCAGGAGCCGGAGCTGGCTCTCGGCTTCCTGCACGGAGTCGGGCAGACGTACGCGGAGAACATCTTCAGCTACATCGACGCGATGCAGACCATGCCGGCTGACTGGCGCGACGCCAGCCTGCTCGCGGACTACGCCTTCCAGCTACGGCCCGATCAGCTCGCGGAGATGATGCGCGAGGTCCTGGCGGTGCTGGACAAGTACCGCGCGACCGACCTCAGAGCTCCGCTGCCCGAAGGCGCCGAGCAAGTGACCGTCCAGATCCAGGCATTCCCGCGCGAGACGCGCTAGCAGCGACAAGTAAGGGGGGCAAGACGATGAGCGAGTCACGGAACCGGGCGCCACTGGCGGCGTTCCTGGTGGCGAACGTGGTGTCCATCTGCGGTACTCGGGTCAGCTCGATCGCGATCCCATGGTTCGTCCTGATCACTACCGGATCGCCGGTCAAGACCGGTCTGGTCGCCATGGCCGAGATGGCGCCGCTGGTACTCGCGAAGGCCATCGGCGGCCCCCTGATCGACCGGGTAGGCGCCCGCCGCATCAGCATCGTGGCCGACACAGCGAGTACGGCAGTAGTAGGCCTCATCCCCCTTCTGCACACTCTCGGCCTACTGCACTTCCCCACCCTGATCGCACTGGTCGCGGTCGCGGGCGCACTCCGTGGACCAGGTGATGCCGCCAAGGGCACGCTGATCCCGGACATCGCCCGCGCCGCCAAGGTCCCGCTGGAGCGGGTCACGGGCCTGGAGAGTACGACCGAACGCCTGGCCGGCTTCTTCGCGTACGCACTGGCCGGCGGACTCATCGCCTTGGTCGGCTCGGTCAACGCACTGTGGATCGACGCCGCATCCTTCGGCATCTGTGCGGTACTGATCGCCCGCTGGCTGCCCAAGCAAGAGCGAGTCGAAGCGCCGGAGCAGGAGGACGAGCAGGGGTACGGGCGCCGCTTGCTGGAGGGATGGCGCTTCCTCCGGACCGACAAGTTGATGCTGCCGCTGGTGCTGATGATCGCGGTCACCAACTTGCTCGATGCCGCAGTCGGCGCCGTACTGCTACCGGTCTGGATCAAGGACCACGGCTACGGTCCAGGCCACACCAGCCTGATCCTCACCTGCTTCGGAGCGACTGCCACCGCCTTCGCGTTGCTGGCGGCAGCTATCGGCGAGCGGATACCGCGCAAGCTGGTCTTCACGATCGCGTTCCTGATCGCCGGTGCGCCACGGTTCGTGGCGATGGCTACCGACGCACCGGTCTGGACGCTGATGGCCGTGTACGCGCTGGGCGGTGTCGGCGCCGGCTTCATCAACCCAGTACTCGGTGCACTCTTCATCGAGCGCATCCCCCGGCACTTGCTCGGCCGGGTCAACTCACTGGCCGACGCGGTCTGCTGGACCGGCGTACCGCTTGGTGGAGTCATCGCCGGTGTCGCCATCGCAGGGATCGGCATGGCACCTGCCCTACTGGCCGGTGGCGCGATCTACCTCATCGCCACCATGTCACCAGTGCTGATCGGCCGGCACGAGAACTGGAAAGCTACACCGGGTCCGACGGGTCCTCCGGAAACGGCGGCTGAGCCGGGTCAGGTGGCAGTGAGCGCATCCTGACGCCCTGCCGCGGAGTCTTGGGAGTGCCAACAGCCGCCTTCCCGGTGCCACCCAGCCCGGTGTCGCCCAGCACCCGCCGCATCCGCTCGCGCTCCGCACGCAGCAGACCGAGCATCACCAGGTCCAGCAGCATCCCGAAGGCAGCAGCGAACTGAGTAGCGGCGAACTGGAACACCTGCGTCATCAGCAACGACACCAGCACCGCCAGCTCGAACAGCCGGACCGCACGAGCCCGATTGCCCTTCCGCAGCGCCAGCGCGCCCCGCACCGTGAACATTGCCGACAGCAAGCTCCCGACCGTCACGCCGAGTACCGGCAGGTGGTCGATGCCCTCCCCCGCCACAGCCGCGATGACCATCTCACCAACCACCTGGACCGCCAGCACCACGACCGCAACAGTCGGCGCCTTCGGGTGCGTGGCGAGCCGCTCGAACCCGCGCTGCAGCGCCCGCCAGGCCGCATCGACCGGAGCGGCCAGCTCGACCTCGTCAGGCGGACAGACAGCCAGCAGGTCCTCCGTCTCACGCCGCCCCGGTACACCGCGGTCCACCACACCCAGCAGCTCAACCGCCTCCGCACGGCGCCGCCGGGACAGGCCACCGGCGATGCCCTCGACCGCGTGGTCGATCACGTTCGCCAACTCCTCCCGCTGGTCGATCGGCCGCCGCGTGGTGAGGAACCGGAAGCCCAGCACGATCAGTACGAAGACCACGTACACGATCGCGGCGGTCGGTTTGTAGAAGTAGTTGTTGTCCGAGGTGACGAACTTCCCCACCTCGTCGATGAACAGCCCGAAGCCGATGCCGCCGACGGTCGCGGCGGCCGGCCGGACGACCGGTCCGACGTACCCGAGCAGCAGTGCGATCGAGATCAGCATCAGCAGACCACCCGGCAGTACGTGGGCGATGTGCAGGCCCTTGCCGCCGATCTGCGGGTACCCGCTCAGGCTGAGCAGCAGCCGGGTGATCAGCACCGTCGCCACCCCGGACACCACGAAGGTGGTCAGGTGCTCCCCCGACCGGACGTTGCGGACCAGGCCCGCTCGCATCAGGTACGACGACCGCGGGCTGGTGGAGGTGGCAGTCATGCGCCCGACGTTAGCGTCACCGGAGGAGCGCCGCGACCACCACGATGGCGACGAGGGCGGCCAGTACGAGCGAGGTCACCAATCGGCGCGTGCGGGGGTCCACCCCGTCAGGGTAGGCGGAAGGTCCTGGTCAACGCGAGTTGACCAGGGGTTCGGGCCGGTGCACTCCGCGTGGCCGGTAACCGAGGTCGTCGGACCGGCCCAAGTAGTCGGACAACAGCCAGATGATCGCCAGCCACATCTCCGTACCCTGCAGACCGGGAATCGCGCGGTCATCGGTACCGTCCGGTGCGAACGCGAAACCCTCGCCGTCGACCCACCGGGGCAGGATCGCCTGCAACTGCTGCTCCGCCCAGCGCCGCCCATCCTGCTCCCCGTACGCGGTCTGCTTTCGGGCCAGCCACAACGGATGGATGACGTCGAGTACGTTGCACGCGTTGTAGTTGTCGCCGCTGAACATCCGCCGATCATTGCTATGAGCAAGTACCGTGGCGACAGCTTGTTCGGGGTACGGCAACGGCAGGCCGAACTGTGCGTACGTACCACGGGTCAGGCGATAGAATCCGTTAACCACCTGCAGCCAACCGTCGTCCGGGTGCTGTTCACCCCATGCCCCGGTCGTCGGATCCGCGCGCGTGAGCAACCATCCCATCAACGGTTCGAGTGGCCCGGATTGCTTGTGATCATGGAGGTTCCGGGCCAGTGCCGTACCCAATGCGTCGATGCCCGAGCCGGCCGACCACGCCCTCCTTGCCCAGGGCAACTTGTCCAGATCGTCGAGGGTGTAGTCGATCGCGATCGGGTGTTCAAAGCTGCTGCCAAGGACCTGCAGTGCGTACCCGACGCAGAGCACGTGGTAGCTCGCAGGCCCTTCCAGGACAGCGAGTTTGGCATCAGATGGTTTGCCGATACCGTCGTCGGACAGGTCCCCCGGCGATACCAGTCCGCTGACCGGGTCCTGGCGAGCGCGGAAGCGCCGGATCAGGTCGTCGCGGGCGTGGCCCGTTGGCGTACGTCGTACCAGCACGTCCGCGATTTCGACCGCATCGCACCACGGGCGGATCTCCGGCTCCCGCCGCGGACCGGGCCGGTCGACGAACCGTTCACCGTCCCAGCAACGCGCCAGCACGTCGTCGACCTGCTCGCGCGCCCGCGCGGCGAAGTCCTTCAGCTTGGCCCCGAGATCACCTGACACCGACGCTCCTGTCCGTGCAGCTGACATGGACTCTCCTGTCCGTGAGCGAAGAACGCGCGCCGGGTTGCCGGCTGCCACCGAGTTCGCCGGGATGTCCTTGGTGACGATCGCGCCGGCGCCGATGATGGTGTGCGGACCGACCGTGACGCCGTCCAGGATGGTCACGTTCGAGCCGATCCAGACGTCGTCGCCGACGATGATGCCGCGGGCTGTGTGCGGCTGCTTGAAGATCGGCTGCCCGGGCGCGGTGCCGTGGTTGAACGCGAGCAGCGAGGTGTGCGCGCCGATCCGGACGCCGTCGCCGATCGTCACCTCGCCCCGAACCACCGAGAACGGGTTGATGGTGGAATCCGGCCCGAGGGCGATCTTCCCGGTCACGTACGCGTGCGCGCCGATGTACGACCGATCACCCATTCGCAGCTCGTCGCAGTACACAGCGGCGGACTCGGCAACGTACGCGTCGGCCGCGAGTTCGAGCGACCCGCCGAGCCGGGCCTGCCGCTCGGCCTGCCGCGCACGCTCCGCATCCGCGGCGTTCCGGGCGTACTCCCAGGGCAGGAAATCCAGGCGCAACGGTTCCGTCGGAGACATGGGAAAACGCTATCCAAAACTTCGCCGCGCCGCTAGTGCCCCGAGTCGAACTTCCGCCTCAGGGCAGTCGGCGCCGGCAGGCCGCTGCTAATCTCCCGTCTGTGCGGGGAGCCAGGCGATGACCACGAGCGGTGCCGGGACGGACGGTGGCGGCGACAAGGACGGGGCCGGTGGCAGTACGCGCCGCAGCCATCGAGTCACGATCAGCGATCTCGCCCGGCGGCTGGAGATCTCCAAGGCGTCGGTCTCGTACGCGTTGAACGGCCGCGCCGGCGTCAGCGAGGAAACCCGCCAGCGGGTGCTCGCCCTGGCCGAAGAACTCGGCTTCCACCCGAACTCGGCCGCGGTCGCGCTGTCGGCCAGCCGGACCCGGACGATCGGGATCGTGATCGCCCGCGACCCGACGCTGATCTCGACCGAAGCGTTCTACATGCGCACCCTGGTCGGCATCGAGCAGTACCTGAACGAGGTCGATTCGTCGCTGCTGCTCCGGCTCACCGGCGAGCACGGCGAAGACCTCGACGTACTGCGGCGGTGGTCGCGGCAAGGCCGGGTGGACGGGTTCATCCTGTTCGACGAGCTCGACGACGACCCGCGGATCCCGCTGCTGAAGGAGCTCGGGGTGCCGTGCGTGGTGGTCAGCTCGAACGCGCCGGACGACGCGGTCGGGCGGTTGATCAGCTCGCCGGAAGAGACCGTCACACTGCTGCTCGATCATCTGGACGAGCTCGGGCACACGAACGTCGCGCACATCAGCGGGCCGTTCACGTTCGTACACGAACGGCTGCGGATGCAGATCCTGCAGGACCGGGCCGCGCGGCGCGGGATCACCGTGCGGCACATCGAGGGCAGCTACCGGTACGACGACGGTGCCGAACTGACCCGCGAACTGCTGACCGGGCCGAACCCGCCGACCGCGATCGTGCTCGGCAACGACCTGATGGCGGTCGCGGCGCTCCGGGTCGCGACCGAGCTGGGTACCGCCGTACCCGATCAGGTGTCGGTGATCGCGTGGGACGACTCGCCACTGTGCGAATTCGCCCGGCCCGGGATCACCGCGGTCGACCAGAAGACGATGGAACGCGGCCGCGCCGCCGCCGACCTGCTCCTCCGCATCGTCACCGGCGGCACCGTCGTCCACGAGCAGGCCCCCGCCGGCGAACTCCACCGCCGCGAATCCACCGGCCCCGCCCGCTGACCCACCCCCAGCCCGCTCACCAACTGATCAGGTGAAAGGTCGGCAACCTGCGTACCACCAAGCCGAGCGCGTACACCGGCGCGCCCAGGTGGTCCCACCCCAACTCACTCACACCCCCAGCCCGGTGGCGCACACCAGCACGCTCACACCCCAGCCCGGTGGCGCACCCCAGCACACTCACTCCCCCAGCCCGCTGGCACAGCCCAGAACGCCGGCGCACTCCAGCACACTGACCCACCCCCCAGCCCCCAGCCCGGTGGCGCACCCCAGCCCGGTGGCGCACCCCAGCGCACTCGCCCACCCCTAGCCCCAACCCGCTGGCGCACCCAACGCACTGACCGCCCACACGCCACCAGCCGCCGGCCGCCCGCGAGCCGCTAGCTGCCCGCGAGCCGTCGGCCGTCCCGCAGCAGCTGGCCATTTCAGGGGTCAACCCCTGAGATGGCCCCTTGACCCCTCGCATACAGGTAGGCGAACCCACCATCTGAGGGGTTGACCCCTGAAATGACGTCGGACGGGGCGCCGGCGTGAGGGCGCGGGACGCAGGCGCTGGCGCGACGCGGGCGCTGGCGCGAGACGCAGGGCGGGGCGCTGGCGCTGGCGGGACGCAGGGCGAGGCCCGGGCGCTGGCGCTGGCGCGGGACGCAGGGCGAGGCACGGGCGCTGGCGCGGGACGCAGGGCGGGGCACGGGCGCGGGCGCAGGGCGGGGCGCTGGCGCAGATGCGGAGCGCTGGCGCGGGGCGCAGGTGCGATGCGCAGGCTGCTGGCGCGGGGCGCAAGTGCAGGCGCGGGACGCGGGGGGGCGCTGGTGCGGGGGGCTGGTGCGGGGGCGCAGGTATAGGCGCGGGCGCGGAGACGCAGGCGCGGGGCGTAGGTGCGCGGCGCGGAGTGTGGGGGGCGCGGAGTGTGGGGGCGGGGAGTGTGGGGGCGCGGACTGTCGGGCGCGGAGCGTGAGGGGCGCGGAGTGTGAGGGGCGCGGAGTGTGGGGGCGCGGGGTTGGGCGCAGGTGTGGGGCGCGGAGGGCGCGGGGTTGGGGTGTGGGGTGGGTGGTTACAGATTACGAGGTCGTAACGAACAGGGGGTTGCTGAACCGGTTAGGGTTTCTAAACTTAACCGGTTAGGTCAGGATGGGCCCGATCCGCCCCCGCAGGTCCGCGGGGGCTCGACGGGACGAGGGAGTCCGACGTGAGACTGCGTTCGCTTGTTGCCGCGGTTGCGGCGACCGCCATGGGAATCAGCCTCGCCGCCTGTGGTGGTGGCGACGACAAAAGCGGCTCCTCCGGCGGCAGCTCCGGTGATCAGACGCTGACCTACTGGGCCAGCAACCAGGGCACCAGCCTGGACAACGACAAGGAGGTGCTGACCCCGGTGCTGAAGAAATTCACCGACGAGACCGGGATCAAGGTCAACCTCGAGGTGATCGGCTGGAACGACCTGCAGACCCGGATCCAGACCGCGATCACCTCCGGCCAGGCCCCGGACGTGGTGAACATCGGCAACACCTGGGCCGCCTCGCTGCAGGCGACCGACGCGTTCCTGCCGTTCGACGGGGACGCGATGACGGCGATCGGCGGCAAGGACAAGTTCGTTCCGACGGCCCTGGCGACCGGCGGCAAGGAAGGCACGGACCCGACCTCGGTCCCGCTCTACGGTCTGGCGTACGGCCTGTACTACAACAAGGCGATGTTCGCCGCGGCCGGACTGCAGCCGCCGAAGACCTGGGAGGAAATGGTCACCGACGCGAAGAAGCTGACCGTCCCGGGCAAGCAGTGGGGGATGGCGCTCGCGGCCGGCAGCTACACCGAGAACGTGCACTTCGCGTTCATCAACGCCGCGCAGAACAAGGCCGACTGGTTCAACGGCGACGGCAAGCCGACCTTCACCGGTGACGGCAACGTGCAGGGCGTGCTGCGGTACCTCGACCTGATGCAGAAGGACAAGGTCGCGAACCCGTCGAACGCGCAGTACGACAACGGCACCAAGTCGGTGAACGACTTCGCCACCAAGAAGGTCGCGATGGTGATCAACCAGAACAACGCCGACTCCTCGATCGTTGCCAACGGCATGAAAGCCGGCGAGTACGGGGTGGTCCCGTTCCCGGCTCCGGCCGGCGGTGAGCAGGTGGCCAGCCACGTTGCCGGGATCAACCTGTCGGTGTTCAAGAACACCAAGCACAAGGACGCGGCGCTGAAGTTCGTCAAGTACATGACCGACGCGACCACGCAGAGCACGCTGGACAAGCCGTTCTCCGCGCTGCCGGTGCTGAAGGACGCGAAGCCGAACTTCACCACCGACGCGGCCGAGGCGGCGACCTTCCAGGACATCTACAACACCAAGTCCAAGCCGCTGCCGCTGGTGCCGGCCGAGGACCAGTTCGAGAGCACCGTCGGCAAGGCGATGAACACGATGTTCGCCAAGATCGCGACCGGCGGGACGGTCAGCGCGGACGAGGTGAAGGCGGCGCTCAAGACCGCTGAAGACCAGGTGGCGGCGAGCAGCTGACGATGGCCGTCGCAACCGAGACCGCGGCTCCGGCGCCGACCAAGCGCCGGGGCCGCCCCGAGCACCGGCCCGGGCTGAAACGGTGGCTGCCGTACGCGCTGCTGGCCCCGGCGGTCCTGCTGGAACTGTTCATCCACATCGTCCCGATGCTGGTCGGGATCTGGATGAGCTTCATCAAACTGACCAAGTTCTTCATCGCGAACTGGTCGGCCGCCCCCAGCGCCGGGCTCGGCAACTACAAGGTCGCGCTCGACTTCAACAACGCGGTCGGGCAGGGCCTGCTGAAGTCCTTCGGCGTCACGATCGCGTTCTCGCTGATCACCGTCGCGTTCTCGTGGGTGCTCGGGATGGCGGCCGCGGTCGCGCTGCAGCCCGAGTTTCGCGGGCGTGGCCTGGTACGGACCTTGTTCCTGGTGCCGTACGCCCTGCCCGCGTACGCCGGAATCCTGACCTGGAACTTCATGCTCCAGCGCGACACCGGCGCGGTGAACCACGTCCTGAACCAATTGCACCTGAGCGACGGGAAGACGTTCTGGCTGATCGGTGGCAATGCATTGATCGCCCTGATCACGGTGGCCGGGTGGAAACTGTGGACGTTCGCGTTCCTGACCCTGATGGCCGGTATGCAGAGCATTCCGCGCGATTTGTACGAGGCCGCGTCGGTCGACGGCGCCGGCAACATCCGGCAATGGCGCAACATCACGTTGCCTTCGCTGCGGCCGGTGAATCTCGTCCTCGTCCTGGTGCTGTTCTTGTGGACGTTCAGCGACTTCAACACGCCGTACGTGCTGTTCGGGACCGCGCAGCCGCCGGCCGGTGACCTGATCACGTTCCACATCTACAACGCGTCGTTCCTGACCTGGAACTTCGGCACCGGCGCGGCGATGTCCGTCCTGCTGCTGATCTTCCTGATGATCGTCACCGGCGCGTACCTGCTGATCACCGGAAGGAGGTCGCGTCGTGCGTGAGACCAGGGGCTTCAAGATCTACCGCGGTGTCGTCCTGACTGTGCTCGGGCTGTTCGTCCTCGTCCCGCTGTACGTGATGGTGACGTCCTCGCTGAAACCACTGAAGGACGTCCAGGGCGCGTTCACCTGGTGGCCGTCGAACCTGACGCTGACGCCGTTCGTGGACATGTGGAAAACAGTGCCGCTGGCCAGGTACTTCGTGAACTCCACCATTGTTTCGGTGGCGGCGACGGTGTTCTCGGTGGCGATCGCGATTCTCGCCGCGTTCGCGGTGTCGCGGTTCAAGTTCCGCGGGCGGACCGTGTTCACCACGACGGTGCTGTCGACGCAGATGTTCCCGGGCGTACTTTTCCTGCTGCCCTTGTTCCTGATCTTCGTGAACATCAACAACTCGTTCGGGTTGCAATTGGTGGGTACGCGACTGGGCTTGATCATCACGTACCTGACTTTCAGTTTGCCGTTCTCGATCTGGATGCTGGCCGGGTACTTCGACAGCATTCCCCGCGAGCTGGACGAGGCCGCGCTGGTGGACGGCTGCGGTCCGATGGGCGCGCTCTGGCGGGTCGTACTACCGGCGGCGCGGCCTGGTGTGATCGCGGTGGCGATCTACTCGTTCATGACTGCGTGGGGCGAGGTGCTGTTCGCGTCGGTGATGACGACGGAGGCGAACCGCACGTTGTCGGTCGGTCTGCGCCAGTACTCCACCCAAACCAACATCTACTGGAACCAGATCATGGCCGCCGCACTGATCGTCAGCATCCCGGTAGTCATCGGCTTCCTCCTCGCCCAGCGGCATTTTGTTGCGGGGGTAACTGCAGGCGCAGTTAAATAGCAAGTATCAATTTCGCGGTCCCCTTTCAGCGGGTAATCTCCTGCGCCGCACCTGATGAAAGGGGACCCTATGTATTTCGAGGACTATGTGCCGGGCGTTCGTACCGACCATCCCGGCACCGTCACCGTCGACCAGGCAGCCCTGATCGAATTCGCCGAACAGTTCGACCCGCAGTACATCCATACGGATCCCGACGCGGCTGCCGACGGGCCGTTCAAGGGCCTGATCGCGAGTGGCTGGCACACTGCCGGCCTGATGATGCGGCTGTTCGCCGACCAGTACCTGACCAAGGTCGCGAGCCTGGGCGGACCGGGGATCGACAAGCTGCGTTGGCTCGCTCCGGTGCGTCCAGGTGACGTACTGCGGCTGCGTACCGAGGTGATGGAAGCCCGGGTGTCGCAGTCGAAGCCCGATCGCGGGATCGTACGGACCAGGGCCGAGCTGTTCAACCAGGACAACGTCCGCGTGTTCTCCTGCGAGGTGCTCAACTTCCTCGCCGTGCTTTCCCTCGACACCGACGGAGCACCCGGCAACTTGCCAAGCTGGGCCTGAACCGGCCGATGCGGTCGACGAGGACTCAGGTACGTGCCTCAGTACACGCCGCTCAGGGTGAAGGAGGCCGACCAACTGGAGAGGGTCTTGCCGTGGTCGGTGATGCTGAACCGGGTCGGCTTGGCGCACATCACCTGGTAGCCCGACACCGTTGCCGGCACCCCGGTGCACTGCTCCATGTCCTTCGGCAGCCACTTGATGATCTGCGCACCGGCCGCGTCGCCGGGCAAGGCCGCCGCCATCAGGCTCTTCATCGAGCGATGCAGGTTCGCGATCACCAGGGCGCGGCCCTTCGGGTTGTCGCCGGCGCCGTTGCTGAACGTCATCGCCCGGAACGTCGAGATCCGGCCGATGCCGATCGAGTCCAGCGGGACGGGTTCGAGCGTGATGTCGATGCTCTCGTCCTTGCCGCCCTTGACGCACTTGATCGAGTTCCGGTCATCCTTCGAACAGACCGCACCCTTGGTCTTCAGATAGGCCGACGCGCTCGCCAGCGTCGCCTTCGGCAGGCATTGGAAGCTGTGACCGGCAACGCACGGCACCAGGCCGGACGTCGGGACAACCGTGGTGGGGGCGGTGGTCGCAGGTCCGGCGGTCGGCACGGTCGGACCGTTCGACGCGGAGGTGGTTGAACCGGCGGTCGCAGAGCTCGGGGCGACGGGGCCGCTCGTGGACTGTTTCTTCGGCGTGAGGAGAAAGATGCCGGCACCCACCAGGAGCAGCACCAGGACCACCGAGAGCACCACACCCAGCGCCAGCAGACCGCCGCGGCGGCGCGGCGGGCGGAACTGCGCGGTGTACGGCCCAGGCCCGAACTGCGGCTGCTGGTACCCCTGGTACCCCTGCTGGTACTGGGGCTGCTGCTCTGGTTGCTGCTGCGGTTGCTCGTGGTACGGCGGCTGATCGAACGGCTGGTTGCCCACCGCCACAATTTAGTGCGCGGCCGGTTCAGGCGAAGAGTTTCTCGCCCCAGTAGGAGCCGGGGGTGACGCCGGGTGGGCAGGCGAAGATGGCGGAGCCGACGTGCTCGATGTACTCGTTCATCTTGTCGTTGCGGGACAGTTGTTTCTGGATCGGGATGAACTGTTTGCGCGGGTCGCGCTGGTACGCGAGGAAGAACAGGCCGGCGTCCAAGCGGCCGAGACCGTCCGATCCGTCGACGAAGTTGTACCCGCGACGAAGCAACTCGGCGCCGTTGTTGAACTGCGGATGCGCGAGCCGGACGTGCGAATCGGTCGGTACCTTCGGCTCACCGTCCGCGTTCTTCGACCCGAAGTCGATCGCGTCGAACTCGTTCGCCTTGCCCAGCGGGGCGCCGGTCCCCTTGCCGCGGCCGATCACCGCTTCTTGTTCGCCGAGCGACGTACGGTCCCAGGTCTCGATGTGCATCCGGATTCGGCGCGACACCAGGTACGACCCACCGACCATCCAGTCGGGGCCGTCCTCGGACTGTACCCACAGTTGCTGCTCGAGCTTGTCGGCCTCTTCGAGTTTGAGGTTGTTCGTGCCGTCTTTGAAGCCGAACAGGTTGCGTGGGGTGGACTGCGCGCGCGAGGTGGAGGACGTACGCCCGAAGCCGAGCTGTGAATACCGGACCGCGACCCGGCCGAAGCCGATCCGGGCCAGGTTGCGGATCGCGTGAACTGCTACCTGCGGGTCGTCGGAGCAGGCCTGTACGGCGATGTCGCCGCCGGATCGCTGTGGATCCAGGTTGTCGGCGATGAAATGCGGCAGGTCGACGAGAGCCTTCGGTCGTTTCGCGGCGAGACCGAAGCGCTGGTCGAACAGGCCCGGGCCGAAGCCGATCGTCAGGGTCAGACGGGCCGGTGGCAGGCCGACCGCTTCGCCGGTGTCCTCCGGCGGTGCCTCGCCGGGTCCGTTCACCGCGCCGTACTGGCCGATGTCCTTCCCAGCCGTCAACAGCGCGGCCGCGGCCGTCCACTCCTTCAGCAAGCTGATCAGGTCGTCACGGCTGGTCGTCGTCACATCAAACGCCGCGAAGTGCAGCCGATCCTGCACCGGCGTAACAATCCCCGCCTGATGCTGCCCGTGAAAATCCACCGGCCCGTTGGTGTCGGCAGCCTGAGTAGGTTGAGTGTCAACCGCCGAGTGCACCGCATACCCAGCAACCCCAGTAACAACCGCAGCCCCCGCGGCCCCGAACAACCCTCTCCGAGAAAAACCCCGCCGTCGCCCCGGCTGCGCCGGGGC
>NZ_BAAAPH010000036.1:41470-62626 GCF_039531045.1 Kribbella hippodromi
TGTCGCCCGGGGTGGGCAGCTTGTTGTCGGTCATTTTTTGGCGATGGTTGCGGCTACCTGGCTGACTGGCTCGGCTAGGCCGTCTACTACTGCGCCGAGGGCCTTCTTTTCCGGTTCGGTTGCGGTGTACGGCTTGAAGCCGTCGCCGTCGCGGTACTTGTCGAGCGCGGCGAAGACGGTCTTGAAGTTGGCGTCGAGCTGCTTCACCAGTGCCGGGTTGCGCTCCTGCAGCGCCGGACGCAGCGCCTGTACGGCCGCCTGCGACCCCTCGACATTCGCCTCGAAGTCCCACAGGTCGGTGTGCGAGTACCGGTCTTCCTCGCCGGTGACCTTCCCGGTCGCGACCTCGTCCAGCAGTTCCTTCGCGCCGTTCGCCATCTGCAGCGGCGTGACCTTCACGACCTTCGCCTTGGCGACCACCGTCTTCACATCAGTCAGCAGCAGATCGGCGTACTTCTCCATGCCCTTGGTGCTGTTCGACACCCACAGCGCCTGCTCGATCCGGTGGTACCCGGTCCACTCCGTCCCCGGCTCCACATCGTTGACCCGGGCATCGATCTTCGGGTCCAGGTTGCCGAACGATTCCGCGACCGGCTCGATCCGCTCCCAGTACGTCCGCGACACCGGGTACAGCGCCTTAGCCTTCGCCACATCGCCGGCCTTCACCGCGGTGACGAATTCGGTCGTCTTCTGCTCCAGCGCGACCGCCTGCGAGTTCACGTACCGCTGGTATCCCTCGGTCGCCTGCTTCAGCAGCGCGTCCTCGGACGTCTGCGCCGCCGCATCGCCGGTGACGGTCAGATCACCACGAATCCCGTCACCGGCCATCCCCGGCTTGCACACCGCCTGGTACTTCCCAGTCGGCAACTCGACGATCAGATCCCGCTTCAGACCAGGACCGATGTTCTCGACCTCACCCATCACCCGGTCACCGTCGGCGTACACGTAGAACTCGGTGACCTTGCTGCCACCGTTCGACACCGAGAACGTGCTCGTACCCGCCTTCACGTCCCGCCGGCTCAGGTCGCAGCCGGAGTCGGACGCCTTCACCGACACCGGTCCGGTGCCGTCGTCTTTCCCGGCCGGCTCGCTCTTCGCGCACGCGGTCAGCGCGGCGAGCCCGAGGACGACACCGGCGAGAGTGGCCTTACCGGCCCTGGACGCGGACATGGTTCTCCTGGAAAACAAAGGGATGAGGGGTGGATCAGACTGCTTCGCCGGCGGTCTTCACGACCGGTACGGCAGGTGGCGCCGAGCTCTTCACCGGGCGGAAGTACAGCACCATCACCGGTACCAGGTAGACGACCCACGCGGTCGCCTCCAGGACGCTCGGCGCCGGGTTGAAGTTGAAGATGCCCTTCAGCAGCACGCCGTACCAGCTGTCCGGCGGGATCACGTGCGAGACGTCGAAAGCCAGGTTGTGCAGGCCGGGCAGGATGCCGGCTTCCTGCAGGTCGTGGAAGCCGTACGCGAAGATGCCGGCCGCGACCAGGATCAGCACCGCGCCGGTCCACTTGAAGAACACGGCCAGGTTGATCTTCACCGCGCCCTTGTAGATCGCGACCCCGAGCAGCACGGACGTCGCGAGCCCGAGCAGGACGCCGATGAACGGTACGGCGGTGGTCGCGGACGCTGCCGACGCGTACACGATGAACGCGGTCTCGATGCTCTCCCGGAAGACCGCGAGGAAGGCCAGGATGACGACCGCGCGGGAGCCGACCTCGAGCGCCTGGCCCATCCGCTCGCGGAGCTCCTTGGCGATGCTGCGGGACGCCTTCCGCATCCAGAAGATCATCCAGGTGACGAAGCCGACCGCGAGGATCGACATCACCCCGCCGACGGTCTCCTGGGTGGTGAACGAGCGCGCGGTCAGCGCGGTGACGAACTGCAGCAGGCCCCAGGCGGCGGCCGCGACGGCGAGCGCGCTGGCGACACCGATCCAGACCAGTTTGAGCCGATCCCGATGCCCGGACTTGACCAGGAACGTGGCGAGGATGCTGACCACCAGCGATGCCTCGAGTCCTTCGCGGAGTCCGATCAGATAGTTCGCGAGCATGGCGGGGACACTTTCATGAGCTTAGGTACGGCTAACCTTGTTGAGGTTAACCTAAGAAGTCCCATTCGCCTACTGTGGTGTACGCCGCACTGTGCCCCGGCCCCTCGCCCAATCGGGACTCGATCAGCTGCAGACTGCCCGCTGTCCATGCCGGACTACGGTACGTGTCGAAAATCCGCACCCATCGGGTCGCGTCGATCGGCCGCCGCAGCCGCGCCAGCGTGACATGCGGCGCGAACTTCCGGGCCTCGACCTGCACCCCGGCCTTGCTCGCGGCCGATCGGGTCGTCATCGACAAGTGTTTGAGCGACTCGGTTTCGTCGCGGACGCCCGCGTACAGAACGCGCGCATCAGGTACGCCCGGGAACGCGCCGGCGCCGGCGAGCTGCAGCTCGAACGGCTTCTGCCGCTTGGCCGCCGCCTCCAGCCGCTCTTCCAGCTCCTCGGACTTCCAGTCCGCCACCTCGCCGAGGAACGCCAGCGTGATGTGCCAATGCTGGTCGGACGCCCAACGGATGTCGTCGTCCGGATGGTCCCGGCGCGGCTCGACGAACTCGCTCAGATCCTCCACTACCTCGCTGGGTGGCACTACTGCCACGAACAGTCGCATCCGGAAAGCGTATCGGTGGTGGAAACTGCTTTTGTGAACGAGCTCAAGCTTCCGTCGCCGTGTGTGGTGGTGCTGGCCGGGCCGGGCGCGTCCGGGAAAACGACCTGGGCGGCCGAGCACTTCGGGCCGGAACTGGTCGTGTCGAGTGATCGGCTCCGCGCGCTGGTCGGCTCCGGCGAGGACGACATCGCGGCCAGTACGGATGCGTTCGCGCTGCTGGAGGTGGTGGTGCGGCAGCGGATCGGGCGCGGGCTGACGACCGTGATCGACACGTTGGGGCTGGACAAGGAGCGCCGGCTCGAGTGGCTTCGGGTCGCGCGGGCGGCGGGGATGGCGTGTGTGGCGGTCGCGTTCGACACGCCTGCCGAGGAGTGCCGGCGGCGGAACCGGGAGCGTACGTCGAAACGCATTCCGGCCGACGTACTGACCTCGCAACTGCGGTCCTGGAAGGTCACCCGGACGGAGTTGCCGGACGAGGGGTACGACGATGTACTTCGGCCGACCGCGGTGCGGGTAGTGCCGGAAGCTTTCGTGGCCTCGGGTGCGGCGGCGGAGCGTCAGGCGGAGCGGCCGACCGGGCTTCGGTTCGGGTTGCAGTTGAGCAGTTATACGTACAAAGGTGACAAGGCGGCGTGGCTTCGCGAGGTCGCGGGGCGGGCCGAGGCGGCCGGGTTCGATGCGATCTACGTGATGGATCATTTCCGGCAGATTCCGCAGGTCGGGCGGGCCTGGGAGGACTTCCTGGAAAGCTGGACCACGCTCGGGTACTTGGCCGCGTGCACGACTCGGGTCCGGCTCGGGACACTGGTTTCGGGGATCACGTACCGGAATGTCGCGCATCTGGGGAAGATCGCGGCGACGCTGGACGTACTGAGTGGTGGGCGCGCGGTGTGTGGCGTCGGACTGGCCTGGTTCGAGGCGGAGCACAAGGCTTACGGGTGGCCGTTTCCGCCGGTGCGTGATCGGTACGCGCTGCTTGAGGATGCGCTGCAACTGCTGCCGGTTTTATGGGGACCAGGCAACAAACCGTTCCATGGCAAGGTGCTCGAGGTGCCCGATACGACCTGCTATCCAAGGCCGTTGCAGTCGCATCTCCCTGTCTTGGTGGGTGGGAGTGGGCCGCGGACGGTTCGGCTGGCTGCTCGGTACGCGGATGCGGTGAACGTGTTCGGAGACATCACGGCGGTCCGGAAGCAGGCCGCGTACTTGCGGGAGGTGAGTTCACGGGCGGTCGAGTTGACGCATCTGTCCACGACGTTGGTGGGCAAGGATCATCGCGCGGTCGAGCAGTCGGTGCAGCGGTTGCGGCCGCGGAACGTCAACCCGGCGGCGTACGCGGCGACTGTCAACGCAGGCACCGTGGACGATCAGATCGGGCGGTTCCGCGAGCTGTCCGAGGCGGGCGTGGCCGAGGTGATGATCAGCCTGCCCGACCTCGAAACGCTCGACTCGCTCGATTCGGTCGCCGAGGTGATCTCAGCCTTTCGGGTGTAACTCCAGCTTGAGCAGGGCGTTCTCCAGTACCTCGGGCATCGCCGGGTGGATCCAGTACTGCTCGCGCGCCATCGCGTACGCGTCCAGGCCGAAGCTCATCGCCTGGATCACCGGCTGGATCACGGTCGGCGCCTGCGGGCCGATGATGTGGCAGCCGATCAGCTGCCCGGTCTCCGCGTCGGCGATCACCTTCGCGAAGCCGGTGGTGTCCTCCATCGCCCAGCCGTACGCGATGTCGGCATAGCGCTGAACCGCTGCCACGTAACGGATTCCGCGCTCCTTCGCCTGCTCCTCGGTCAGCCCGACGGACGCGATCTGCGGCGAACTGAACACCGCGTGCGGGATGAACCGGTGGTCGGACGCGATCCGGTCGTCCGGGTTCAGCAGGTTGTGCTTCACCACCCGGGCCTCGTGGTTCGCGACGTGCTTCAGCTGGTGCGGGCTGGTCACGTCGCCGAGCGCGTAGATCCCGTCGACGTTCGTCTGCTGGTACTTGTCCACGACGATCCGGCCCTCGTGGTCGACCTCGACGCCGGCCGCGTCCAGGTTGAGCAGATCGGAGTTCGGTACCCGGCCGACCGCCACCAGGAGCTCGTCGACGACCAGTTCCTCGGCGCCGTCCGGGTGCAGCATCTTCAGCTCGATCGAGTTGTCGTCGCGCCGGGTCACGCGGATCGTTTCGCGGTTCAGGCGTACGTCGTACTTCTGCTGTGCTATCTGCGTGTACTGCTCCGCGAGCTCGGCGTCCTCGTGCCGGAGCAGGGTCTTGGAGCGGGCGATGATCGTGACATCGACGCCGAACGACGCGAAGACATGCGCGAACTCGGCGGCCACGAACCCGCTGCCGATGATCGCGAGCCGGGCGGGTAGTTGCTCGAGGCGCATGATCGTGTTCGAGGTGTGGAAGCCGGTTTCCTCGAGTCCCGGGATGGGTGGGATCACGGGACGGCTGCCGCTGGCGAGGACGAACCGGTCCGCGCTGAAGACGCTGGTCGAGCCGTCGTTGTTGTCGACGGTCAGCTCCTTGGCGCCGGTGAAGCTGCCGGTGCCGTCGTACACGGTGACGTTGGCGTTGTCCGGGTTGTGGTGGCGGTACTCCGAACCGCCGGCCGCGATCGGGTCGATGCGGCCGAAGATCCGGTCCCGGACGTCGGTCCAGCGGACGCCGAGGAGTTCCTCGTCGATGCCGAACCGGGAGCTGACCGACGGGGTGGCGGCGACGTCGGCGGCGTGCACGAACATCTTGGTGGGGATGCAGCCGACGTTCAGGCAGGTACCGCCGAAGGTGCCGCGCTCGACGATCGCCACCTTCCAGTCCGCGAACCGCCGATTCACGATCGTGTTGCCGGAGCCGGTCCCGATGATCACCAGATCGTAATGAGTCACACCTCATTGTGCCCGTGACAAACAAGGCGGCGTGTCAACCGCCCCAAACCGGTTTGGGGGTAAGTGGGGGTGGGGTGGTTGTTACACGCGTGGGACTGCGGTGGACCCGGGGACAGGGAAGGATGGGCGGGTGGCTGGTGGTGAGTTGGTTAGCGCGTATGGATCGGTTGGCTGGGACGGGATCGGGGTGTTGCGGATCCGGTACAGCGGGGACGGGCTGGATGCGCTGAACTGCTCATTGCGGGGGCGGCTGGGTGAGCGGGTGGTGCCGGTGGAGGCGGTGCAGGGGGTTGAGGTGAGTGACTCCGGGTTCCGGCTGGTGCTGCGCGACGGCAGTGATCCGCTTCAGGCGGTGACCGGCACGGACGTGCTCCTCGACCTGTACGACTTCCCAGCAGTGGATCCCGTACTCGCGGACGAGATCGCCGGCGACATCCGTCGTACGCTCGTCCGGCGTGATGTACCCGCGACCGCCTCGACCGCTTGGCTGGTCGCCCCACCGGGCGCGGCGGACCGGCTCGAAGGGCGGGACGCGACGCTCACGGTGGCGAACGGGCAGCTCACGTTCGCGTACCAGCGCAGCGCCGGCCGGAAGAAGCGCGCCCTCGGCGACCCGTGGTCGGTGCAACTCGGCGACATCACCGACGTGCAGTGGGCGCCGCACCTGGGCGGACTCGGCGGCCGCGGCTTCCTGCGGATCACCACACCCAGTACGCCGACCGAACGCCCGAAACCAAAGCACGACCCCGCCGCAGTACACACCGAACGCGACACGGATGTAGAGGCCCTGCTCTTCGCCGCCCGCCTACTGACCCGCATCCGGCCGTAAACCACCGCTCAAGCAACCTGAGAATCGGCATCTCTCTTCTTGCCCACCCCGGATTCCACGACGACCGGCTGCGGGGCTGCGTCGACTACTGCTTTTTCGCCCAGGAGCTCGGTTTGCGGCAGGACCTCGAGGTGGGGGCGCGGGAGCAGTCTCGGGCGGATTGCCAGGCCGCGGCGGCGGGAGAAGTACAGGACTGAACCGACCGTACCCAGCACGGTCAGCCCGCCGCCGACGATCAGGGAGTAGCGGGCGCCGAGTTCCTGCCCGATCCAGCCGATGAACGGCGAGCCGATCGGCGTACCACCCATCAGCACCGTCATGTACAGCGCCATCACACGCCCGCGCATCGTCGGCTCAATGCCCAGTTGCATGGTCGCGTTCGCCGAGGTCAGCATGGTCAGCGAGGCCAGGCCGACCAGCGGCAGCACCAGCGCGAAAGTCAGGTACGTCGGCATCAGCGCGCTGACGATTTCCAGTACGCCGAACGCGATCGCCGCGCCGAGCACCAGCCGGGCGCGAATCCGCACCCGCCGCGCGGCCAGCAGCGCACCGGACAGCGACCCGATCGCGAGCACCGAGCCGAGGATGCCGTACTCCCCCGCGCCCTTGTGGAACGCCTCGGTCGCCATCAGCGCGGACGTCATCTGGAAGTTCAGCCCGAAGGTCCCGGCGAAGAACACCGCGACCAGCACCATCATCAGATCCGGGCGGCGCCACAGGTACCGCATGCCGTCCCGGATCATGCCCTTGTCGCGGGCCGCCGGCTTCGGGGTGTGCAGTTCGCCGACGCGCATCAGCCGCAGCGACACGATCACCGCGGCGTACGTGAACCCGTTGATCATGATCACCGGACCGGTCCCGATCCAGTTGATCAGCAGACCGGCGAGCGCCGGACCGAGCAGCCGGGCGGCGTTGAAGGAGGCCGAGTTCAGCCCGACCGCGTTGGAGAGTTCGTCACGGCCGACCATCTCGACCACGAACGCCTGCCGGGTCGGTGCGTCGAAGGCGGTGCCGACACCGAAGAGCAGCGCCAGCAGGTACACATGCCAGGCCTGGACGTGCCCGCTGATCGTCAGTCCACCGAGCACCAGCGCGACCGTACCCATCGCGATCTGGGTCACCGTCAGCACCTGCCGCTTCGGGAAGCGGTCGGCGACCAGGCCCGCGTACGGGCCGAGCAGCAGCGCGGGCAGGAACTGCAGGCCGGTGACGATGCCGAGTGCCGTCCCGGAATGGGTCAGCTCCAGGACCAGCCAGTCCTGGGCGACGCGCTGCATCCAGGTGCCGACGTTGGAGACGATCGCACCGGAGGCGTAGAGACGGAAGTTTCGGACTTTGAACGCGCGGAACGTGGGGCTCATCGAGCCGCCAGTCGTTCCAGCACGGGTGCTGCCTTGCGCAGGATGTCGCGCTCCTCAGGGGTCAATTGCTTCAGTTTGGTCTGCAGCCACTCGTCGCGGCGTTTCCGGTTGGCCAGGATCAGCTCGTCGGCGCGGTCGGTCAGCTCGACGACGATCTGCCGCTTGTCGGTCGGGTGCGGCCGGCGGGTGACCAGGCCGGCCTCTTCCATGTTGGTCACGATCCGCGTCATCGACGGCGGCTTGACCTGCTCGTGGGCGGCCAGCTCGCCGATCGTCATCAGCTCGTGCTTGGCGAGCGCGCCGAGCACGCTGAGCTGGTTCGCGGTCAGGTCGTGCCCGGGCTCGCGCTGCCGGCGGATCTGCCGCGACAACCGCAGGGTCGACGACCGCAACGCACTCGCCAGGCCGACGTCACTCTTGACCTGCTGGGCTACTACTTCGGGCATGATCCTTACCTTAACTCATTACCTTTGCTAACTAAAACACGCGACCACCAGCTGATATTCCACGCCCACCGACTGGGTGTTCGGTACCGAAGGACGGGTAGTGGTCCTGGGCAGCGGCGGCTGGGCGGCGGGCGCGAGCGGGCGGCAGCTGGCGCGGAGGCGCGGCGCGGCGACCAGTACCCGTGCTTCGGTACCCGGACGGGCTAGGGTTCCCGGTCATGGGGACGAGTGCCGAGTTGGCGCGGTACGAGCAGCGGTTCCGGCGGGCGGGGCTGCCGTTGTTCATCGAGGACTTCTCACCGACGCACGACATCTTCACCCGGGCCGCGCCACTCCTGGTGCTGGTGTTCCTGGCGGAGATGCTCGGCGCCACCTCGCTGGACTGGCACTGGTGGCAGAACCTGCTGGCCGCGATCGGCGGCCTGATCGCCCTGGTCGCCGGCTTCGGCCTGCTGAACCGCTTCCGGGACCGCCCGTTCTGGTCGCTGCCAACCCGCTTCGGCATCCCGGAGCTGGCGGTCTTCGTCCTGCTGCCCGCGCTCCTGCCGGTCGTCACGCAGGGCCAGCTCAAGCAGTTCTTCGGCGTCGCGATCGGCAACTTGCTGCTGGTCGGCGTGGTGTACGTCGTGGTCGGCTACGGCCTGATCGCGACAGTCATCTGGGGAGTACGCCGCCTGGCGACCGAGCTGGCCAACTCGATCGCCAGCTTCATCCGCGCCCTTCCACTGCTGCTGGTCTTCTCGCTCGTGCTGTTCATCACCGCGGACATGTGGCAGGTCTTCGCCGGGATGCCGACCGCGTTCATCATCTTCTCGGTCGCCGCCTTCACCCTGCTGAGTACGGTGTTCCTGCTGATCCGGCTGCCGCGCGAGGTCGACGCGATCGAGCGTGACGCCGGGTCCGGCCCGCCACTGCAGCGCATCCAGCGGGCGAATCTGAGCGTCAACCTGATGATCCGGCAGTGGATGCAGGTGCTCGTGGTCAGTACCGGCGTCGGCCTGTTCTTCGTCGCGTTCGGGTTGCTGGCGATCAGCGAGCACATCTACGACCAGTGGGGCGTCCCGCTCGGCTCGTGGTCGTACCACATCACGCTGATGAACCACCCGCTCGTACTCAGCGCCTCCCTGATCAAGGTCTCGGTCGGCATCGCGAACTTCACCGGGCTGTACTACTCGATCGCCCTGCTCACCGATTCGACGTACCGGGCCGAGTTCCTGGACAACGTCACCACCGAACTCCGCACCCTCTTCGCCGCCCGCACCGAATACCTCAACCTCCGCACCACCACCGCCCCAGCCGCCTCCGCCGATCGCGCCTGAGCACCGATCGGACCTGAGCTCCGTTCGGACGTTAGCTCCGTTCGGACGTGAGCGCGGATCAGACGTGGGCGCCGAACAACTCGTCGATCCGGCGACCCCACTCCGGATACATCGCGACCTTCTGCGCGGCGATCTCGTACACAGCCTTGCCCAGCTCGGCGTCACCGTCATCGGTGAACCGCACCGCGCTCATCCGCTCCAACTTGTCCAGCACCAGGTCGTCGCCCTCCAGGTGTACGGGGTGGTGCATGTACCGCCTAAGCGCCTCCAGGTCCGGAAGCGCGGCCAGGTACGAGTGGGTGAAACCGTCCGCGGGATTACCGAAGTCCTTGCCGACCGCACCGAACGCAACCATCTCCAGCCCGGCCGTCCGGCGCATCACCGCCAGCACTTCCTCCTGCTCGGCCACACTCACGCCGGCCTTGAACTTGATCCGCAACAAATTGACGATCATCCGTCCTCCTTCATCGAACTGCACTGGCCAGTGCATTTTACTATACCGATCAGTGCATTACGTTATCCTGACCCGGTGACGGTCACCCGCGGACGGATCGACAAGCGCCAGGCAATCCTGGACGCCGCCTTCACAGTCTTTGCCCGGGACGGCTACCGGCAGGCGGGCGTGGATACGGTCGCGGCGGCCGCTGGGGTTGCGAAGCACACCGTCTACAACCACTTCGGTGACAAGCAGTCGCTGTTCCGGGCGGCGATCGAGGCGCTGGCCGATGACGCGCTGACCCGCAATCTGACCGCGCTGGAGGCGTTGCGTGTCGACCGCGACGCGGACGCGTCGCTCACCGAGGTCGGCCGGAATCTCGCCATCTGCTACTGCGACGAGAAGTCGTGGGCGCTGCGGCGGTTGCTGTACGCGGAGCTCGCGAGCATGCCGGATCTGCAGGACATCGTCCGCAGCCGGGCGACGGACAAGGTCAACAACGCCCTCGCCGACCGGCTGGCCCGCCTCGCGCTGGCGGGCAAGCTGCGGATCAAGGACCCGGCGGTCGCGGCCGAGCAGTTCGGCGCGTTGCTGACCGCGCCGCTGGAAGCGCGCTCACGGCTCGGTACGCGGAAGATCCCGGCGTCCGAGCTCAACGAGACCGTCTGGAACGCCGTGCAGACCTTCCTCCGCGCGTTCGGGCCAGACGCTCGCTAGGAAGGCGAGCTGGGCGCGCAGCAGGCCGGCCGCGGCGGCTGTGTTGCCGGCGGCCATATGGGTGACGTTGGAGAGCGGAAGCACCTGGTGGGGGCGACCGGCCGCGACCAGGGCGGCCGAGAGCCGGAGCGTGTGGGCGACGAACACGTTGTCATCGGCCAAACCGTGAATCAGAAGCAACGGGCGGCGCAGTTCGGCAGCGTGGTTGATGAGGGACAACCGGTCGTACAGCTCCGAATTCTCAGCCGGATGTCCGAGGTACCGCTCGCGCCAATGGGTGCCGTACAGCCGCTGATCGGCCGGCGCGGCACCGGCGATCGCGGCGTGAAAGACATCCGGACGGAACAGCACGGCAGCCGCCGCCAGCAGACCGCCGTAGCTCCAACCACGCATCGCCACGCGAGACAGATCCAACGCACCCGTCTGCTCCGCAGCCGCGTGCAGTGCAGTCACCTGGTCCTCCAGCGGGTACGTGAGGTTGTCCAGGTGCACGGTCTTCTCCCAGACCGGTCCCCTACCGGGCGTACCCCGACCGTCCGCGATCACCACCGCATACCCGGACTCGGCGAACCACTGCGCGGTCATGAACGCCGTGCTGGTCCTTCGGGTCACGAGCTGCGCCGCCGGACCGCCGTACGGCGCCATCAACACGGGCAGTTCACCGGACTCGTACCAGGACGGCAGCAGCACCGCCGTACGGATCGCGAGCTCACCGGCCTCCAACCACGTGATCCGCGGCGTGACGACCGGCGTAGCACTGAAGGCCTTGACCGCCCGATCCGCAAGACCGGGCCGGCGTACGACGACGGACCGGCCGGACTCCGTACTCGACGTCAGCAGCACCGTGTCGTGCATTCGATTGCCACTGTGGACGCCCGGTTCTGCACTGAGGCGTGCAAGCTTTTGCCCGTCATAGTGCCAAAGATGGCACTCAGTAGGCTCGTCGTTTGCCTCGATCAGGACAGTCTCCCCGGAAACCTCCAGGATCGAGCGCACCTGCAATCCGTCCGGCGTCACCGGCACGCCATCAATCACCAAGCGGCGCGTCTCGCCGGCCTCGTCAACGTGGACGAGCTTCCCGGACGCAGTACGCGCCGGCGTCCCGTACACGAGCTCCACCCACGCCGCGTCGCGCTGTTCGTGCAGTACGCGAGTCTCGCCGGTGACCGGATCGCCCGCGAGCACCAGCAACGTCCGCTGATCGCGCGACTGCACAGCCAGCAACGGACCATGCGCATCCCACGACGCAGCGGTCAGGTACTCGAACCCGACCCGATCCCAGCGCAGTTCGACCGAGCCACCGACCAGATCGAAGGCATGCACAGTCACGATCGCGTTCGGCGTACCAGCGATCGGGTACGCGACCTCGCGCGGCGGTCGCTCCGGATTCGCCGGATCGGCGATCCACAACCGTTGCACGGGCGTCAGGTCGACCCGCGCCGCGAGCAGGTGCGCGCCGTCGGGCGACCACCAATGACCGCGGGTGCGACCCATCGATTCGGCCGCCTCGTGCTCGGGAAGACCCCAGCTGATCTGCGGATCGGCCTCCCGGGCAACGGTCAGATCGTTGCCGTCGGCAAGGTCAACCACGTGCAGCTCGCGACCCGTCACGTACGCCACGCGGCGCCCGGTCGGGTCGATGCGCGGGTCGACGACCGGCCCGTCCGTCTGCACAGCGCGCACAGAACCATCCCGGCCGGCCAAGTAGTAGAGCGTGCCCTGCAGCGCGAACACGATGTGTTCGGTGGAACGATCGGTCGAGTAGGCAACTATTCCCGACGACAACTCCCGGCCGCGTTCCCGTCGTATCCGCTCCGCTTCCGGCACCGCGCCGTCGTCGCCGAGCCGTTCAGGTGCCGCCAGCAACCGCTCGGTACCGTCCCGGAGATCCAGGTGCCAGAGGCAACCAACCGCGTCCTCGGGACCACGGGTCCGGAGAAACAGCAGCTGCTCGCCGTCCGGCGACAACGTGAACGCGCGCGGCTGACCGAAGCTGAAACCGCCGGTGCGTACGGACTGCTCGGGGAATTCCTCGATCGGGTCCACCGGCTCAGGTCAGCCAGTCGGTCAGCGGGCCGATCGCGAAGTAGATCACGAACAGCGCGGCCACCACCCACATCAGCGGGTGCACCTGGCGGGCCTTGCCCCGGACCACCTTGAGGATCACGTACGCGACGAACCCGGCGCCGATCCCGGCCGAGATCGAGTACGTGAACGGCATCAGCACGATCGTCAGGAACGCCGGGAACGCGACCTCGAGGTCGTCGAAGTCGATCCCCTTCACCTGCGTCATCATCAGGAACCCGACCAGGATCAACGCCGGCGTGGCCGCCTCGTACGGGACCAGGGTCACCAGCGGCGCGACCACCATCGAGATCAGGAAGCAGATCCCGGTCACCACACTGGCCAGGCCGGTCCGGGCGCCTTCGCCGACCCCGGACGCGGATTCGATGTACGAGGTGTTGCTCGACACCGACGCGGCACCGCCGGCCGCGGCCGCGACGCTGTCCACGATCAGGATCCGCTGCGAGTTCGGCGGGATGCCGTCCTTGTCGTTCAGGCCGGCCTCGGCGCCGATCGCCGTCATCGTGCCCATCGTGTCGAAGAAGTCGGCCAGCATCAGCGAGAAGATCAGCAGCAGCGCCGACACCACGCCGATCTTCTCGAACGAACCGAACAGGTTGAACTCGCCGATCGTGTCCAGATTCGGTTTGGTGAACCAATGATCGGGCAGCTTCGGCACGCTCAGGCCCCAGCCGCCCGGGTTCTTCTCGGTCCGGGCGCCGATGTTCCCGATCGTCTCGATCACCACCGACAGCGCGGTGGCGGCCAGGATGCCGATCAGGATCGCGCCCTTCACCTTCCGCGCGTACAGGATCACGATCAGCAGCAGGCCGAACACGAACACCAGCACCGGCCAGCCGCGCAGGTGCCCTTCGACGCCCAGCTCCACCGGCGGGCCGGTCAGCGCCGCCGGCCGGCGGACGAACCCGGCGTCGATCACGCCGATGAACGTGATGAACAGGCCGATGCCGACGCTGATCGCGATCTTCAGCTGCAGTGGTACCGCCTCGAAGACCGCTTTCCGGAAGCCGGTCAGGACGAGTATCAAGATGATCAGGCCCTCGAGCACGACCAGGCCCATCGCGTCCGCCCAGGTCATCTTGGTCGCGACCGAGAAGGCGAGGAAGGCGTTCAGGCCGAGGCCGGTGGCGAGCGCGAGCGGGAAGTTGGCGACCAGACCCATCAGGATCGTCACCACCCCCGCCACCAGCGCGGTCGCGACAGCGATCTTCGCGATCGCTATCGCCGGGTCGGTGCCACCCCCGACGAACTGGCCGTCACCGTCCTTGACGGTGCCGATGATCAGCGGGTTCAGCACCACGATGTATGCCATCGTGAAGAACGTCACCAGCCCACCCCGGACCTCACGCCCGATGGTGGAGCCGCGTGCACTGATCTTGAAGAAGGAGTCCAGCGGACCGGTACCGGAGCGGGCCGTCGCGGCCTTGGGCGAGCTCATGCCCGCATCGTGCCAGGTCCTGCCGTGCAGTTGCGAGCACCTACCACAAACCTGTCCTCATTGAGAGCTAAGGTAAGTGTGTGAGCGACGAGCAGGCGGCGGCGAAGAAGCGCACCGATCCGACCAGTCAGCTGGCGCGCGGCGAGCTCGTGCACGCCGAGGTGAAGCCGCTCGACCTGTCCGGCATCCCCAGCGTGATCACCGGCATCGTGATCTGGGCGGTCGCGTTCGTCGTCCTCATGCTGTTCCGCAACCAGTTGAAGGACGACGGCCTCGACTGGTGGATCTGGGTACCGGTGGCGGGCTTCGGCCTCGGGCTGATCGGCCTCTGGTACTGCAAACGCCGCTGGACCGCCATCCAGGCCGGCGAACGCCCCGCCACCGAAGACTGACCGGTTTGCCTGAGGAAACCAGGTGCGGGCGGCAGCCGGAGTTGGGAGAGTGCTCCGGTGGATCGTGAACAGCTGTCCCTGATTGCCCACCGTGAACATCCGATCAAGTCCCCGCTCGGCGACGACTCGGTCCAGCGCCTGCTGGAGCGCAGTCTCTCGCCGGGTACGCGCCGGGTGCTTGATCTCGGCTGCGGCACCGGCGAGTGGCTGCTCCGCGCGCTCACCACGCGAGCGGATGTACTCGCGGACGGCGTGGACATCTCACCAGGCGCGCTGGCGCAGGCGGCGCGGGCGGCGGAAGCGCGCGGCGTACGCGACCGGCTCCGGCTGCACCAGTCGAAGGCCGAGGACTTCGCCGGGGCGGAACCGTTCGACGTGGTGCTGAGCGTCGGGGCGGCGCATGCGTTCGGCGGGTTGCTGCCCACGCTGGCCGCTGCCCGGCGGCACCTAGCGCCAGGCGGGCGCGTACTGGTCAGCGACGGCTTCTGGCAGCATCCCCCGTCGAACGAGGCCGTGGAGATGCTCGGCGAGTTCGACGATCTCGCCACGACTGTGGACAAGGTCGTCGCGGACGGGTGGACTCCGATCGACGGACACGTCAGTACGCGCCAGGAACTGGACGACTACGAATGGTCGACCTGCGGCACACTCGCCACTTGGGCCCTTGAGCACCCGGACGATCCGGACAGCGCCACCGTCCTCACCACAGCCAACCAGCGCCGCGCCGAGTGGCTGCACACCTACCGCGACACCTTCGGCTTTCTTTCCCTGGTGCTGCGGCGAGCGGACTAAGCCTCGCTCGGCTGCTCGGTCAGCTGGAGGTTGTCGTAGCCCGTGGTGTCGAAGGCGTGCTCGGGGATCGGCAGATCCGGGTTCTCGATGGTGGCGTCCGAGTGGGCGCCGCAGCCGTAGTCGTACGCGACGACGTGCGCCTCGCCGGGCGCCATCTCGTTCCCGCAGACGCCGAACGCCTGACCGAGGCTGTCGGCGAGCCGGATCCAGTACCCGCAGGAGTGGCACTTGTACGGGACCGCCTGCGCGATCGGGGACGCCGGGCCGAAATCACCCGCGTACCAGCGGTCCGCCGCGTCATCGCGACCGAACGGTGACAGCACCCGCTCACGGCCGAGACCGAGCTCGTCCACGACGGCGCGGACGTCCTCCGGGGCGTCGGCGGTGTCGGCGAAACCCGGCTCGAGGCGCGGGTCGTCGGCATGCGTCGGGAACAGGTCGCCCGGGCGCAGATCGCCCGGCTGGACCCGATCCGACCACGGCACCCACTCCGGCGCGACGATCGCGGTGTCGCCCGGAAGCATCACGACCTCGTTCACCGTGACCGTCTTGGCGCGGGCGGCGCGGGTGACCGTGACGGCCCAGCGCCAGCCGCGGTACCCCGGGTGGGTGGACGCGAAGTAGTGCGTGACCAGGCGTTCGCCCTCGACCAACTGACCGAGGTGCTCACCGACCTGCGCGGCGCCGGCCTCGGCGATCGCCGCGTCACGGGCCGGTTCGACCGCCGCGACGCAGACGGCGTCGGGCTTGGCACGTACCGTTTCCGGAGCTCTGGCGGGGGTCACAATCACTCATTCTCGCACGCCCACCCCAGTACACCGAATGCCCACCATCCAACCCGAACTCACCACTCCAACCACCCGCCAACCCCCACGCCCTGCTCACCCCAACGACAGCCCACGAACGCCGCGGCTCACCCGCCGGTCCCACACCAAACCACCGCTCCGGTCGCCGCCGCCCACCCGTGGTTTACCGCGGTAAACCACAGCTCCTACGCGAAGTGGCTGCCGTCTGTCCCCGGGGCGAGGCAGGATGGTTCCATGCATCCTCCCGACCCTGCCGACCCGAGGCCGAATTCCGGTGGAAACCGCACCGGCGGCGAGGCACGCGCGGCCGGCGATCACGACCGGGCAGGACACTCCGGATCGGGTGGTGCCGGGTCGGGTGGTGCCGGGTCGGGTGGTGCCGGGTCGGGTGGTGCCGGGAAGTCGGCCGGCGAGCGGGTGCATGAGGCTCGGGATCGGGTTGGTAGTGCGGGCAAGCGGGTCGGTAGTGCCAGTAAGAAGGTGGGGCACGCCTCGAAGGTGGGGGCGACCGGCGTCGCATCCGCTTCGAAGCGGGCCGCGGAGGTTGGTGGGAAGGTCGGTCGCGCGACCGGGCGGCGGATTCGTGGGCTCACCAGTGCGCAAGGAGCGGGTGAGTCCGGGCTCTCGCGGCTGATCGAGCTCGGTGCGGTCAACGCGGCCGGTGACACGGCGTTCGCGGTTTCGCTCGCCGGTACGGTCTTCTTCACCGTACCGAGCGATCAGGCCCGCGACCGCGTGGCGCTCTTCCTGCTGCTGACGATGGCGCCGTTCGCGTTGATGGCACCGCTGATCGGCCCGATGCTCGACCGGTTCCGGCACGGGCGCCGCTGGGCGATCGGCGCGACGCTCGGCGCCCGCGCGTTCCTGGTCTGGGGCCTGGCGTCCTCGATCTCGGGGCACAGTTCCGTCTGGTTGTACCCGGCCGCCCTCGGGTGCCTGGTCGCCTCCAAGGCGTACGGTGTCACCCGCGCATCCGCCGTACCCCGCCTGCTCCCCCGGCAAATCACCCTCGTCACCGCGAACTCCCGCATCTCACTCGCCGGTGTCGCGGGCGCAACGGTCGGCGCCGGGATCGCGGGCGCGTTCGCGGCGATCGGCCCGGAGTGGTCGCTGCGCTGGGCCGCGGTGGTGTACCTGATCGGCCTGATCCTCGCGATCCGGTTGCCGAGCGCGGTCGACTCCCCCGCCGACGAGGAAGTCACCGGTACGGCCGGCCGCGACGCCCGCCGGCGCGCCATCACCGCCGCCGTCTCACGTGGTATCCGGTGCAACCTCGGGCTGCGGTTCGTGTCCGGATTCCTGACCATGTACCTGGCGTTCCTGCTCCGCGACCAGCCGGTGAGCGGGATCAAGGGCGCGGTCGCGGCCGGCGCGGTGATCGCCGCGGCCGGCATCGGCAACAGTCTCGGCACCGTCCTCGGATCGTTGCTTAAGGCACGCAAACCGGAAGCGGTCGTCCTGGTGGTGCTGCTCGCGGACGCCGTCGTCGCGGTCGCGGTGGCGGTGCTGTACGGGCTGCCGATCTTGATCGCACTCGGCTTGGTCGCCGGGTTGTGTTCTTCGCTGGGCAAGTTGTCGCTGGACGCGATGATCCAGCGGGACGTACCGGAGTCCGTGCGTACGTCGGTGTTCGCGCGATCCGAGACTGTGCTTCAGCTTGCCTGGGTCATCGGTGGTGGGTGCGGGATCGTGCTTCCGCTGATCCCCCGGCTTGGGTTCGGGTTCCTGGCCGGGGTGCTGCTGGTTGTGGTTTTCCTGGTCCTTCGCATGCGTCCGTCCACCCAGCCGGCCCCGGGTTCGGACCGGCCGGGGAGCCCCGGCGGACCGCGTTCCGGTGGTGCACGTTCCGGCTCCGATGGTTTGTCCGACAGCAGCCGGGTTGCCGATCGTGGCGGTGATCCCGGGCGGGATCCGGCTGACGATCGCACCCGCGTACCCGCCGACCGAGCGCGTGATCACGTCGAGGAGCACGGGCGGGACGAGGATGCGTACGAGGCGGACGACGATCGGGCGAGCACTACCCGGACGATCCTGAGCGTCGCCGAACAGCGTGCCAATCGTGCGAGCCGGTCCACCTCCCACGACGAACCAACCATCGAGTGGCGCTCCGACAGCACCCCGCCGGCTACCAAGCACCTCCCCCAGCAAGAGCAGCCCGTACCCCCGAACACCCCGTCTCCCACGGGACGGGATGGCGGGGCCTCGCAGGGTGATGGGGTGGTTGGGCGGTGGTGGAGTGGGCAGCCGGATGAGGATGAGGATTCGGGTGAGCCGCAGGCGCCGTGGGCTGAGGAGCCGACGGTTGAACGGAACCGCGGTGGTCTGTTCAGACGCCGCCCCGGCGGCCGCCCACCCCGCTGAAACACCTCCTAATCCCAACTCACGCGGCGGGGGTGAGTTCGGGTTGTTCGGGGGTGGGGGTTGGGGTGGTGCCGCGGAGGGTGAGGGTGGTGGTGATCGCGGTGGCCAGTAGGAGCAGGGTGCCGACCAGTGCGACCACGTTCATGCTGTGGGTGAAGGCGTGCCGGGCGGTGGTGAGGACAGTGTCGGCCAGCTGGGCGGGGAGGTGGCCGGCCGCGGCGGTGGCGGCGGGGAGGCCGTCTCGGATGGGGGTTGCGATGGCGGGCGGGAGATTGCTCGGGACGTCAGCGCGGTAGGCGGCGGTCCCGATCGAACCGAGGATCGCGATGCCCAGCGCACCACCGAACTCGGAGCAGGTCTCCATCACCGCGGACGCCGACCCAGCACGTTCCGGCGCCACCGAACCGACAATCGCCTCGGTCACCAGCGTCATCACCATCACCAGTCCGGCGGCCAGCAAACCAGCTCCGGCCAGCGGTACGGCCAGCGACGAATCCACGTGCACCTGAGTCAGCACCCCGTAGCCGGATGCGGCGAGAACAAACGCTCCACCAATCACGTACGCTCGATCCAGCTTCCCCGCGAGGGCGGTCGCCAGCGGAGCCGCGCCACCGACCAGTACCGACGGAGCGAGTGACCAGAGCGCTGCCTTCAACGGGCTCAACCCGTGCACCAGCTGCAGGTACTGCGTCAGGAACACCGCGTTGCCTACCAGCGCCAGCGTGCCGATCGTGTTCGCCGCGAGGGAGCCGCTGAAGGCGCGGTTCCGGAACATCGACAGGTCGACCATCGGGTGTACGGCGGTGCGCTGCCGCTGGACGAACAGCACGCCGAACACCAGCCCGCCGGCGATCGCGACCACCGGCAGTACGGATGCACCGTGCGCGGCGATCTCCTTGATTCCCCAGATCACGGGCAGTACGGCGGCGAGCGAAAGTACCGAACCCAGCAGGTCGAACCGACCGGCGGCCGGCGTCTTGAACTCGGGCAGCAGCACCGGCGCGAGGACGAGCAGCAGCACCATCGCGGGCGTGTTGATCAGGAACACCGAACCCCACCAGAAGTGCTCCAGCAGGAACCCGCCGAGCACCGGGCCGAGCGTGATCCCGCCCATCATCACCGCGCTCCAGAACGCGATCGCCTGCTGCCGCTGCTTGGCGTCGTGGAACATGTTCCGGATCAGCGCGAGCGTCGACGGCATCAGGGTCGCACCGCCGATTCCGAGCAGGGCGCGGGCCGCGATCAGTTGCTCGGGGTTCTGCGCGTACGCCGCCGCGACCGATGCGACACCGAAGCCGACCGCGCCGAACAGCAGCAGCCGGCGCCGCCCGATCCGGTCACCGAGTGAACCCATGGTGATCAGCAGGCCGGCGAGTACGAAGCCGTAGATGTCGAAGATCCACAACTGCTCGGTCGCCGACACACCCAGATCCGCGCTGATGAACGGGACCGCGAAGTACAGCACCGACACGTCCATCGAAACCAGCAACAGCGGCAGCGCGAGCACCCCGAGCGCGATCCACTCCTTGCGCCCGGCCCGTTCCGTCGTACCCATGACACCCCTCCAGCACTATCTGTCTACGCCACACACTGTGTGCGTCATAGACAGACCATAGATCAGACTGTCTATGATGTAAACAGATAGCGTCGGAAAGGAAAGACCGCCTCGCTCCGCTCGGCGGTGGAAGGGGAGGCGCCATCAGTGGAGGGCGGGGCGGGAATTGGGGAGGCGATGAGTGGGAGTGGTGGTAGGGATGGGCGGGCGGGGCGAGAGGATGGTGGGTATGGATGAGGTGGAACTGCCGCGGGTGCTGGCGCAGCTTTGGGGGGTTGAGGAGGGGCGGAGCCGGCCGGGGCCGAAGCCGGCGTTTCATATCAGTGATATTGCGCGGGCCGCGGTTCGGCTGGCTGATGCCGGGGGGATCGGGGCGGTGTCGATGAGCAAGGTGGCGGCTGAGCTCGGGTTCACGACGATGTCGCTGTACCGGTACATCGACGCCAAGGACGACCTGTACGTGGTGATGATCGAGCACGCGTTCGGCCTGCCCCCGGAGCTGCCCCCGGAGCAGGACTGGCGGGCGCGGATCACGCTCTGGGCCGAGGCGTTCCGCGACGGTCTGCGGGCGCACCCGTGGGTGCTGCACATCCCGGTCCACGAACCGCCGTTGTCACCGAACCAGCTGGCCTGGCTGGAGTCCGCGCTGCATGCGTTCGACGGCACACCGCTGACCCCGCAGGACCGGTTGTCGGCGATGCTGCTCGTCAACATCTACGTACGCGGTACGACGCAACTGACCGCGAACATGGCGACCGACCCGGACGAGGCGCGCGAAGCCGACCGCCGGTACGCCGAACGTCTCACCTTGCTGGCAACCCCGGACCGCTTCCCCGGCATCGCCGGCGCCTTCGGACAGCAGCCGCCCGACGAAACCGACGAGTTCAGCTTCGGCCTCGACACCGTCCTCGACGGAATCCAGGCCCGCATCGACCGCATCCGCTGACCACTTCCCCTGACAGCTTGCCCCCTCAGCTAGAGGGTTGCCCCCTGAGAATGCGAGGGGCCAACCCTCCACCTGAACTGGTCCCCAGAAGTTGGACTGTGGAATTCGGTTCCGACTCCTGGGGAGC
>NZ_BAAAPH010000037.1:0-58322 GCF_039531045.1 Kribbella hippodromi
GGGGGGGGGGGGGGGGGGGGGGGGGGGGGGGGGGGGGAGACTTGGTGGGTGCTTCTTGAGGATGCGGTTGGGGTTTTGGAGGGGTGGCGGGCGGCTGATGGGGAGCAGGAGGGGTTGCGGGTGCATTACCTGCGGCATCTTGCCGAGCATTCGGATGGGATGTGGAGGACGTGCCGTCCGGAGCACATCACGGCGAGCGCATTGGTGGTCGACGGATCGCGTACGCGCACGTTGCTGACGCTTCATAAAACAGTCGGGCGCTGGTTGCAACTGGGCGGGCACTGCGAGGCGGGCGACCGTACGCTCGCGGGCGCCGCGCTTCGTGAGGCGACCGAGGAGTCTGGGCTTACGGACCTGACGATCAGTCCGCAGCCTCTCCGGTTGTCGCGGCACTTACTCGAACGCGGTGGGTGCGCGGGCGCGTACCACCTGGACGTCGAGTTCCTGATCATCGCCACCGCGGACACCGAGCACACCATCAGCGACGAGTCCGATGGCCTCGCCTGGTTCCCGCTCGACGCCCTTCCCGCTGACCTGGACACCTCGGTGCAGCAACTCGCAGCCAGCGCGCAACTGGCGTTCGCACACCGAGACCTCTAGCCCAACCGCGCTCTGGCCCAGCCGTTCCCTGGCCTTACCGTTCTCAAGCCCCGACATGCCCTGCTGACCTGTTCAGGCGGCTTCGGGCTGTTCGGTTGGCGACTGGGGGATGCTGAGTCGCTGATTCGCGTCGGATTGCGAGCCGGGGTGGGAATCGCTGAAAGAGTTCGTTGGTGCGGATGGCTGCGTTGACGGCTTGGCGGCAGATTTCGCCGGCGGTTTCGTAGCGTTCGAAGCCGCCGTAGGGCGGGATGGTGGTGCCGATGACCTTCACATCTTTGCGATGGGCTTTGGCGACGAAGAACTTGAGGCCTGCGATGATCGCCGCTGGGTTGTACTGATGTGGTGTCTGCTGGATGTCGTTGATGACGTCGGTGAGGACGACGGTGCGTACTCCGGGTATCGCGAGGGCGTCCTTGTCTTCGCGGGTCAGCGAGCTGGGCATCGTGGGGCCGTTGTCGGTGAGCAGACGGGTGGCGCTGATGCTGGCGTTGATCGGGTGGTTCGACGGATTTGTTGGCGTAGGCGGGTGGCGAGTTCGCGGGGCCAGTCCATGCCAAGCGCGGCGTTGTAGCCGCCGGAGACCGACGCTCCGATCACAACTACCACCCCAGCCCGATCCCCAGCCCGATCCCCAGCACCGGCCCGAGCCCTGACTCCCGCTCCCAGTCCCGTGCTGGTGGATGCGGGCCGACCGTGGGCGTCGAGGCCCGGTCGGCTGGTGCAGGCGGTCAAGGTGAGTGCGGTTATCAGGAGGGCGGTGGAAATGTCCGTGGCGCGGCGGCGGGTGGTGGCAGTCATGTCAGGGCCTCCCGGCGTGGCCGACGTGGGGCATGACCGCGTCTAGGTGCCGCGAGCGGCGGGGGTTGCAAGACGTATGCCGCGCACCGGGAGGCGGCGCCCGCACGGCGAGCGCCATGCCCGGAGCGGCAGGTCCGCGACAAGTCGGCCCGGTGGGCGCGATGCACGGAGCAGTCGGTCCGGGGCAAGTCGGCCGGGTGAGAGCCATGCGTGGAGCAGTCGGTCTCGGGTGCTCCAACTGCGGAGGAGTAGGTGGTGGGCTGGGGTTTCTATGTGGGTGTGTAGGGCCCAGGCGAGGGTTAGGGAGATGGCGAGGGTTGCGGCTGTGGTGGCTAGCGCGGGAGTGGTGGCGTAGAAGAACGCCTCGCAGACCAGCGACCAGCTGACTGGATTGAGCCTGCCACCACTCCGACTTCCATGAGCTGACGAGCAGCAGGTTCGCGACAGCCTCGTTCAAGCTGCCAGGTCGTAGAGCGGGGACCACTGTGTACGCGAGCGCCGCCGCGAGAGCTGCAGTGACCGGGTGAACTCGGTACAAGCGAGCCAGCCGGCGTCGCCGGAAGCTGCGGGCCCGGTCGGCGGGGCGGGCGGACCAGGCCAGTATGAAGCCGGACAGGATGAAGAAGAACGAGACGCCTGCCGCGCCGGCACCGAACGCCCACCGGGACGGGGTACGCGGACGGTCAGCACCGTACAACCGGGATGTCCGGCTGAGTCGGGCGAATTCCGGGTGTATGACTCAGATCATAGTTCCGCGACCTGGCGTAACCGGCCTGGCTGGCCGCATCCCCCCGATGCGGCCGGCCGGGGTCGCTGACGTCGGGTACCGCCCCTGAACGGCATCGGCGATCAGCTGAAAGTTCCCCGCTGGTTCCCCGTTGCATGGAGAACGAGCGGCGACCCGGAAGGTGACGGGTCAGGCGTGGCGGAGGATGGATCGGGTCGCGTCCCAGCCTTCCAGGCCGGGGTCCAGGCGGGCCAGGTCGGCGTTCGATCGCAGCCGGTGCCAGCCGGGGCCGGTGGCGACGGCGTGGCGGCGGGGTTTGCGCGACTCCAGCAGGGCCAGCGGGGTGTCGAAGGTCGGCGCGAGCTCGGTGAGCCACTCGGCGACGGGAAGTTTGACACCGATCGCCGCGAGCGAGCCGTCCTCGGCGGGCGTGACGGCGATGTCGGCGTGGCTCAAAGCACGAAAGAGTTTGCCGATCAGCAGGCCCGGAAGGTCGGGTACGTCATGGGAGACGGCTACGACAGCCGCGGCCGGACCGGCGAGCTCCACCGCGTGCAGCACAGCCCGTTCGGCATCGACGGCGTACGCGGGGGTGCCCGGCCAGGTGAGTGCACCGAGCTCGGCAACTGCGCTGTCGTCGCCACCGGACACCGCAACGGCAACATCGACCCGATCCAGGGCGGCGAGGACCTCGTACGTGTCCTCGGCCAGGGCCAGCCGCCAGGCCTCGGAGTCACGGCCCGGTGGTGCCCAGGTCCCGCGCGCCGGCGCGACGAGTACGACGACTCGCCTGTCCATCGGCGCTCGGTCTCCGTCCCAGTCACTCATCGACACCGGTCTCCCATCGCCCAGCCACTCCCGCGGTCCCGGCCCAGTATCTACTCCCCCGGCCGAGAAGATATCCGGATCTTGTGACTGATGTGTGGGTCAGGTGGAACGGGGCGTTCCCGAAGGCCGCCGGCGCCAGGCCGCGCAACCGCACCCGCCGCTTCTCTCCCCAGTTACCAACTGCGGCCCGGCACGCTGGTGCACGAGCAAGTTCCTCCCCAAACCGGTTTGGGGAGGAACCCCTCGCTCGTTGGGGTGCTGGTGGAGCCTTTTGCTGGAATAGCGCCAGAAAGGCTCCTGCCCGGAACGGAAAAGGCTCCCGCGACGGTGCAGCGTCGTGTTGTGGGCGGGCGTGGGGCGGAGCGGGTGCGGGGCGGGTGTGGGCGCGTGGGGGCGGCGTGAGGCGGAGTGGGTGGCTGGGTTGTGGGGTGGGTGGTGTGCGAGTGGACAGGAGGTATGCGTTGAGTGGGTAGTGCACTTGAGCGTGAAGGGGCTGAGGTGTACGGCGTCTCGGGAGTGCACTACCTGTCGAGCTGCCGATTGTCGGCTGCGAGCACGGCCGGGGCCGGCCGGGTGCGAGGCCGGGCCGATCGTCCACTGCGGGTGGGTGCAGTCGTGGTTGCAGGGTCGGTGCGTCAGACTGCCGGAGCGCGGGCAACTGCCGGACTGCGGGTAACTGGCGGGGCGTGAACACTCGGCGGGGGCCGTGGACAGCTGAGCACGTGTCGACACTCCCCACGGACTGTTCACGCTCCGCTCCAAGACTCGACCACGGCTTGAGGCGTTACCCGCATCCCCTACTCATGATGGTGGGGTTCTCTCCATACTCACCGTCGGCGGCCCGCAGACCACCCCTCCTGCCCGAACCTGACCCACACACCAAGCGCACGACCCAGATATCCACAGTCCTGGCTATCAAGGCCGCGCGCCACGATAGATGGATCTATGGTTGAAACATGGTCGACATCGAGCAGCCGAAGCAGAAGGCAGCGGGCGTACCGGCCGTGCTGTCGTCGTTCAAGTTCGGTCTCCGCGAGATGGGTACGGTCCGCAGCGGGCGCGCTTTCCTGAAGATGAATCAGGATCGCGGGTTCGACTGCCCGTCCTGCGCCTGGCCGGATCCGGAGCACAAACACACCGCCGAGTTCTGCGAGAACGGGGCGAAGGCGGTGGCCTGGGAGGCGACCCGGAAACGGGTGCCGCGTGAGTTCTTCGCGACTCATTCGGTCGCCGAGCTGGACCGGATCTCCGAGTTCGACCTGGGCAAGCTCGGCCGGATCACCGAGCCGATGCTGCTCCGGGAGGGCGCCACGCACTACGAGCCGGTCGGCTGGGACGAGGCGTTCCAGGTCGTCGCCCGGCATCTGAAGGCACTCCCCGACCCGAACGACGCCGTTTTCTACACCTCCGGCCGGACCAGCAACGAGGCCGCATTCCTGTACCAGTTGTTCGTCCGCGCCTACGGTACGAACAACCTGCCGGACTGCTCCAACATGTGCCACGAGTCGTCGGGGACCGCTCTGTCGCGGGTGATCGGCAGCGGCAAGGGCGCCGTCACGCTGAAGATGCTCGAAGAGTCCGAGCTGATCGTGATCGTCGGGCAGAACCCGGGCACCAACGCGCCCCGGATGCTGACCCATCTCGAGGTCGCCAAGCGCAACGGCGGTTCGATCGTCGCGGTCAACCCGCTGCCCGAGCCCGGCCTGATGCGGTTCATGAATCCGCAGAAACCGCGCGGCCTGGTCGGCAAGGGCACGCAGCTCGCCGACCAGCACCTGGGCATCCGGATCGGCGGCGACCAGGCACTTTTCCTTGCCCTCGGCCACCTTTTGCTCGAGGCCGAGGCGGCGAACCCGGGAACCGTGCTGGACAAGGCGTTCGTCGAGTCGCACACCAGCGGATTCGAGCTGTACGCGAAGCACAACGCCGAGCTGGACTGGGATGCCGTCGAGCTGGCCACCGGACTGCGCCGCGCGGAGATCGAGGAGTTGGCGGATCGCTTCGTCAAGTCGAAGGCGACGGTGATCTGCTGGGCGATGGGCCTGACGCAGCATCGTGAGGCGGTCGCGACGATCAGCGAGATCGTCAACGTGCTGCTCCTGCAGGGAAACATCGGCAAACCGGGCGCGGGCCCGTGCC
Organism: Kribbella hippodromi; assembly: GCF_039531045.1. Lineage (NCBI taxonomy): Bacteria > Bacillati > Actinomycetota > Actinomycetes > Propionibacteriales > Kribbellaceae > Kribbella > Kribbella hippodromi. The sequence continues at coordinate 5,096 of NZ_BAAAPH010000037.1, forward strand.
CGGTGCGCGGCCATTCGAATGTCCAAGGCGACCGCAGCATGGGGATCTGGGAGAAGATGCCGGACGCCTTCCTGGACAGACTCGATCGCGAGTTCGCGTTCACGTCGCCGCGGGAGCACGGCATCGACGCGGCCGCAACCGTGAAGAGGTTGCGGGACGGGGACGTACGGGTGTTCTTCGCGATGGGCGGGAACTTCGCCTCCGCGACCCCGGACACGGAGGTCGTCCATCGCGGACTGCGCGCGTGCGACCTGACTGTCCACGTGTCCACGAAACTGAACCGTTCACACACGATCACCGGCCGGGAGGCGCTGATCCTGCCGACCCTCGGGCGGACGGATCACGATCACACCGCGGCCGGACCGCAGTCCGTGTCGGTGGAGGATTCGCAGGGCGCCGTACACCTCTCGAAGGGGAACCTGATGCCTCCGGCGCCGGAGCTGAAGTCGGAGATCGGGATCGTTTGCGGGCTAGCGCAGGCGGTCGTGCCGGACGTCGGGCAGATCCCGTGGGCGGACTTCGCGGACGACTACAGCCTGATCCGGCAGCGGATCGGGCGGGTCGCGGACGGGTACGAGAACTACGAGGACCGGTTGCGGGCGGGCGATGGCGGGTTCCTGCTGGCGCATGCGGCGCGAGACAAGCGCGAGTTCAAGACGTCCGACTCGCGGGCGCAGTTCACCGCGAACGACCTGACCTGGCTGCCGACCGAGCCCGGTCGCCTGCTGCTCCAGACGCTGCGCAGTCACGACCAGTTCAACACCACGATCTACGGGCTCGAAGACCGGTACCGCGGCGTCCATGGCACCCGCGAGGTCGTCTTCGTGAACCCGGACGACCTGGCGGAGCTCGGGCTGGAGGACGGCGCGTACGTCGACATCGTCAGCGAATTCCAGGGCGTCGAGCGACGGGCAGCGCATTTCCGCCTGGTCGCGTACCCGACGGCGCGCGGCTGCGTCGCGGCGTACTACCCGGAAACCAATGTGCTGATGTCGGCCGATGACCTGGCGAAGGGCAGCAACACGCCCGTCGCGAAGGGCCTGACAGTCAGGCTGGAGCCAGTCGCCTCCTGAACCACGGCTGCAGCACGGCGAGTACGGCGGCCACCGCGGCGGTCGTGAGCCAGAGGCCGGCCGGACCAGCCGTTTTGAGCAGTTGGGTGACGGTGAGCGGCGCGATCGTGGTGGCGATGCCCCAGCTCAGGCCGAACACCGCCAAGTACCGGCCGCGGGCCCGCTCGGGCGCGAGGCCGGAGGCTTGGGTGAGGTAGCGGGTCAGCAGGAAGAGCTCGCCGAGACTCCAGAGGACTGCGGCGAGGAGGAAGATCGCGAGGTTGTGCGCGAGCGCGACGACGACCAGGCCGATCGCGACCAGTACGTAGCCGGTGGCGATGGCGCGGAAGTCGTCGAGCTGTTGCACGCGGAGCAGGCGTTGGGCAGCGATCAAGGTCACGGCCGACACCGCGAGGATGATGCCGGTCCCTGATTTCGGCAGGCCTTGCTCGAGGAGCGTCAGCGGTACGCCGATGACGAGTTGCATGTAGATGGTGGCGAAGACCGTGCCGCCCGCGAGCAGCAGCATCAGCCGGCGATCGCGCCACACCGGCACGGTCGACGTCGGTTCCTTCGGTTCGCGTGTCTCAGTTGGGAGGGTCAGCGCGACCAGTACGGCGCAGGCCAGGCAGGTGATCGCGTCGGCGGCGAACAGCCAGCGGAGATCCCAGTGGCTGATCGCGGCGGCGAGCAGCCCGGCCAGTACGCCGGCGGCGGCGAGGGCAGCGCTGTACAGGCCGTACGCGGCGGGCCGGTCTTCCGGGTTGGTGACGTCCGCGATCATCGCCTGACTTGGTGGTTCGTAGATCTCGAACGCGAAACCGAGCAGTATCGTCGCGAGCACGGCTGACCAGAGCGCGTGGCTGAACGCGATCCAGAGCTGGGCGATCGCGCAACCGGTCAGGCCGAGGACGATCGTCCGGCGGCGGCCGAGGCGGTCGGCGAGCTGGCCGCCGAGCAGCCGGGACGGGATCGTTGCCGCGCCGAAGACCGCGAGGATCACCCCGGTCTGACTCAGCGACGCGCCGAACGCGACCGTGAGCACCACGCCGAGGAATGGCAGGGTGAACGCGCCGATCTTGTTGACCGCCCGGGCCAGCACCAGAATCCAGACCGCCGGAGAGAGTCCGCGCCAGGGCGCGATCAGGGTCGACACAGCACTCATCGCGCTTCTCCGTGACTGTCTAAATGGATATGATCGGTCACGAGCGAGCTTAAGGAGGCAACGCATGACTGGTCAAGTGTCTTTTGATAGTCATGCCCGGGCGGTGCTGGCCGCGGCGGTGGAGTACGTGAACCGGCTGACGGACGGGTACTCCGGCGGGGTCGCGTACGAGGCGCCGGCGGACGAACCCGAGGCAGTCACCGGGGCCGTCGCCGACGCACTGACCGCGCTCGGGTACTCAGCTGCATCGGTGCCGGTGGACGACGCGCGGCGGCTGGTACGGCTGGCGGGACGGATGCGGATCGTCTTCGAGGCGGCGAACTCCGGCGACCTGGACGCGGCCGCCGCGGAGATCAACGCGCTACTCGTGGACACGAACGCGCGCCCGCAGCTCGACCGCGGCCGGGAGCGGCCGTGGAGTCTGCACTTCCACGGGCCTGACGAGCAACTCGCCAACGGGTGGGCGGCCGGGTGTGCGGCCGGGTTGGCGCTCGCGGTCGGCAGCGATCTGGCCGGGCGGCTCGGCGTATGCGCGGCGCCGCAGTGCGATCGGGTGTTCGTTGATGTCTCAAAGAACGGGCAGCGCCGGTTCTGTTCGCCGCAATGCCAGAGCCGGGTGAAGGCCGCCGCCCACCGCGCCCGTCAGCAAGCCGGCTAGGAGGCAGCCGGCCGGCGGGGGTGCTGGTTATGAGGCGGCTGGCCGGCGGGTGAGGGTTGGGGCGTGCGGGTCCTCGTTGTTGAGCAGTAGGTCGGCGCGGTCGGCCGGGTGGACCTGGTCGAGGTAGATGCGTTCGCCGGGGATGTACCTGTTCCGGTAGCGCTCCGCTGCGGCTTCGGCTGAGGCCATCCAGGCCTGATCACGTTCGGTCCCCCGCCGAAGCACAGTCTCGAAACTCACGTGTACGTAAATGCGCAGATCCCAGTACCCGTTGAGCTCCGCGCGCTGCAGGAACGCCCCGTCCGCAAGCAGAATCGCATCGTCAGCCGCAACACCAATTGGTGAATCGAGCGCCGACTGGGCATTCGCCGCGCGGATCGCGGTGGTGTAGCGGCGATCCCCATCCGGTCCGAGCGGCAACAACAACCGCTCACGGATCGCCGCGTTGTCGTACATCTCAAAGTAGTAGCTCTCCGGCGATTCGATCGGGTACTTCGTACGCAACGCCGGCGCTTGTTTGAAGTAGTCGAGGCTCGCGCGGATGATCTCGCGATCGGTCCGGGCGCGGAGCACGTCGGCCAGCTCGTCGGCGAGGGTGGTCTTGCCGGCCCCGGAACAACCGTCAATGCCGACCCGGAGTGGATGCGGACGGGTGACGGACAGCACTTCTTCGGTCAGTTCGGCGAGTACCTCGGATCGGGTTGCCATGTGGGGCATCCTGCACCACGGCAGGCGCTCCACCCCGAAGGGCGGAGCGCCTGTGGCAGTTCAACCGACCGGGGTGAGCTCGCGCTCCTCCTCCACCGGGGCCGGGGCCGCGTGCTTGGCGGGGTTGCGGCGGAGCCACTTGGGGGCCCACCAGTTTGCTTCGCCGAGCAGGATCATCGCGCTCGGGAGGACGACCGCGCGGATGATCGTCGCGTCGATCAGGATCGCGACCGCGAGGCCGACGCCGAGCTGCTTCATGTCCAGGGTGCTGAGCGTCGCGAAGACCGCGAACACGCCGACCATCACGGCCGCCGCGCTGGTGACCACGCCGGCCGAACCGGTGATGCCTTCGGCCACCGCCTGCTTGGTCGGTACGCCGCGCAGCACCGCCTCGCGAATCCGGCTGACCACGAACACGTGGTAATCCATCGACAACCCGAACAGCACCACGAACAAGAACAGCGGCAGCCAACTCACCACCGCACCGTTCGACCGGAAGTGCAGCAACCCTTCGGCCCAGGTGTTCTGGAAGACCGCGGTCACGACACCGTACGCCGCGCCCGCACTCAGCAAGTTCAGGCCGATCGCGGTGACCGCGACCACCACCGAGCGGAACGTCACCATCATCACGATCATCGTCAGCAGCAGCACGAACCCGATCACCAACGGCAGTTTCGCCCGCGTATGCGCCGCGTAGTCGACGTCCGCGGCCACGAACCCACCGACCGCGTACTCGGCACCAGGCACTTTGCCGACCGTTTCCGGCATCAGATCCTTGCGCAGCTTGGCCAATGAGTCGCGTGCTTGCTGACTACCGCCCTCGTACGGAGTCGCGACCTCCAGCGTCGCAACCGTGCCGTCCTTGGAGAACCGCGGCTCCTCCAGACCATCCGCCGCAAACAGCTTGTTGCCCTTGGTCCGCTGCATCAGGTCAGCCAGCGCCGCCTTCACCGCGGGCTGTTCGTTCGCCGGAGCACGTACGGCGACCTGGTGGCTGGTGCCCGTACTCGGGAAGGCCGCCGTCAACCGGTCGTACGCCTTCATCACCGAGGTGGTCCGCGGCAGGTCCTCCGTACCGGGGAATTTCAGCGTCATGCCGAGCGCCGGCGACGCGATCGCGAGCAGCGCGGTGACCGCGACGAGCAGCGTGGCGATCGGGTGCTTCAGCGCCGGCTTCAGCACCGCCGGCCAGAAGCGCGGCTTGCCCTTGCTCGCGGTCAGTCGCCAGACCAGCGGAATCCGCGGCTTGTCCACCCAGCGCCCGAGCTTGGCGAGCACGGCGGGGAGCACAGTCAGTGAACCGACGACGGCCACCGCGACCACGAGGATCGAGCCGACCGCGAAGGACGAGAAGACCGCGTCCCGGGCCAGGAAGAGCCCGGCCATCGAGATGATCACTGCCGTACCGGAGACGACGACGGCGTGGCCGGAGGTCGCCGCGGCGATCTCGACCGCGTCGACGTGACCGCGGCCCTTGGCGCGTTCCTCACGCTCGCGGCGGAGGTAGAAGAGCGAATAGTCGACGCCGACCGCCATCCCGATCAGCAGGATCACGCTGTTGACCGCGTCGACCGCGGGCACCAGCTGCGACGCCGCGGCAGCCAGACCGATCGCGGCGGCGACCGCGGACAGCGCGAGCAGCAGCGGCACGGACGCGGCGATCAGCGCACCGAACGCGATCAGCAGAATCGCCAGCGTCACCGGCAGGCTGAACATCTCGGCGCGCTTGAAGTCCTTGCCCAGTGTCTCGGTCAGCGCCTTGTCGATCGAGACGCCGCCGACCTCCTCGATCCGGAGATCCGGGTACTGCTGCTGGACCTGGGCGGTGGTGTCGAGCAGCGGCTGCACGCGAGCATCCGCCTTCGTACCCTCCGCGGCGTCCTTCAGGGTCACCCTGACGATCACCGCGTCGTGCTTGGGCGCCGGCATCGGCGGCGCGACCTCCGCGACCCCACCGAGGGCGCGCATCCGCTGCACGACAACGCCGGCCGCCTTTGTCGCCTGCGCCTGGTCGAGCTGCCCGGACGGTGCCGTGATCAGCACGCTTTCCACGTCCGGGTCGGCGAAGTTGCCGGACTTCACGATGCTGTCCGCCCGGGTGACCTCGCCGATGTCCCCCTCGTTCTTCGACTGCTTCGTGCCGGTCATCGAACCGAGCGCGAAACAGGCGACCACCACGACCACCCACATCGCGATCGCCCGCCACGGATGGGTGGCGCTCCAGCGCGCCGCCCGGACCGTGATCTGTCCCCTGGCCATAACGTTCCTGCCCCTCCGCGCCGGACCGGCGCCCCACCCAGCGCACCTGGCGTGGCGCTGGCTACGGCCAAAAGCCTCGCCGCCGGAGCCCGGTCCCGGCCATGCAGGAAGCCCCCGAGCTCACCCTGGGGGAATCCCCACCCCACCCTTTCCCGTACGCCGTACGGGACCACCCGGAGCCGGGCGGATCAGAAGTCTTCGAGGTTCAGGGAGGAGGCGGCGGAGACGCCTTCCAGGTAGCCTTCGGCGCGCTCGGCCTTGGGGTAGCGGTGGACCAGGGCCCAGAAGGTGGCGTTGTGGGTCGGCTCGATCAGGTGGGCCAGCTCGTGCACCAGGACGTAGTCCACGACCCAGGCCGGCATCGACTGCAGCCGGGTCGACAACCGGATCGACCGATCCGCCGGAGTACACGATCCCCACCGTCTGTTTTGGTTCGAAACCCACCTCACGGACGCAGGTTCGGGCACTTCTGGGAGGTGGCGACACGCGAGTTCGTGTGCTCTGGCCAACAATTTTTCGTCCGACACGCGGGATCGGCTGCGCTGCTTCTCCAGCCGCGCCAGCATGGTCTCCACCCAGCGCGCTTCCTCGGCGGCAGACAGCCGGTCGGGCATCAGCACGACCACCCGCTCACCGTCGCGGTACGCGCTGACCGTGCGCTTGCGGCGCTTGCTGCGACGGATGTCCACGTACGGCGGGATCGGGCGCGGTGGAGAGTCGGCCATGGCTCAAAAATGTACCCCCAGAATCGGACAACTTTCTTCGGTCCACATCCTGTGCATCGATGTTTCCGCAGGTCAGGCGCCTGATTTTGAACCCGCCGCCGCCCGTTGTTCACACCCTGTTCCCCCGCCGGTCCACAACCCCCGGCGGCGCGTCCCACAGGTTGCCCACAGAGTTATCCACAGGGGTGGACAACCCGGGCTTGCCGGTTCGGCCGCGGCCTCATAGCGTCGGTTCCAACAGGCTCCCGGACCGCTTCCGGGGACGCTCGGAGGGGAAGCCGAGCAGTTCCGGAGGCGGCTCACCGGGAGCCTGTTCCGTCCCGCCGAAAGTTTCGGTAAAGGCTTTCCTCGCGGGATTCCGGCGGGTCCCGGACCGGGAGGTGCGCTTGAGCCTGCGCCAGGCTGTCGTAGGGTGAATCCCGACTGGGCCGAACGGCCTACGGCAGGAACCTCTGCCGTTAGCATCCAACGACTGCCCGCGGGGCCACACCCCCGGGCTGGAATTCAGAGCAAGGAGAGGGCCCTCATGGCAGAGACCTGGAGCGGCGAGTTCTACTGCGTCAAGTGCAAGGCCAAGCGCACCGCCGACGGCGAGGTCAAGGTCAACGACAAGGGCACGCGCATGGCGAAGGCCAAGTGCCCCGAGTGCGGTACGAACCTGAACCGGATCCTCGGCAAGGCCTGACGCACCAAGTCGTAGAGGCGGTGGCCGGCACGTTGCGCGTGCCGGGCACCGCCTCTCGTCGTCCCGGCCACCAGACCCGTGGCGCGACACACGGCACCCCGGAGCGGCCGGCCTTGGGTGACCGGACAGAATGGGAGACGTGTCGGACCTCCCCCGCAAAGCGCTGAGCCGGACCGCGAAACTCGCCAGCCTGCCGCTCGGCGCCGCCGGACGGGCGACGGTCGGCCTGGGCAAGCGGATCGGTGGCGCGCCCGCCGAGGCCGTGCTGGCCGAGTTCCAGCGCCGCACCGCCGAGCAGTTGTTCGCCGTCCTCGGCGAGCTCAAGGGCGGCGCGATGAAGTTCGGGCAGATGCTCAGCCTGATGGAGTCCGCGATGCCGGAGGAGCTCGCGGCGCCCTACCGGGCCACCCTGACCAAGCTGCAGGACTCCGCCCCGCCGATGCCGGCCTCGACCGTGCACTCGATTTTGTCCCGGGAGCTGGGCAAGCGCTGGCGGGACCGCTTCGACGAGTTCGACGACTTACCCGCGGCGGCCGCGTCGATCGGCCAGGTGCATCGCGGCCGGCTCAAGGACGGCCGTGAAGTCGCGGTCAAACTGCAGTACCCGGGCGCCGCGGAGGCCCTGCGCAGCGATCTGCGCCAGCTCGGCCGGTTCGCCCGGACCCTGGGCACGCTGGTCCCTGGTCTCGAGGTGAAGCCGCTGGTCGCCGAGCTGCAGGAGCGGATCGGCGAGGAGCTCGACTACGACCGGGAAGCGCAGGCCCAGCAGCAGTACGCGGATGCCTTCAAAGATCATCCCGAGTTCGTCGTACCGCGGGTGGTGAAGCACTCCCCCACGGTGATCGTTTCGGAGTGGATCGAGGGCCGGCCGTTGTCCTCGTACATCACCGACGGCAGCAAGGAAGAGCGGGACGCGATTGGGCTGAAGTACGTCCGGTTCATGTTCAGCGGGCCGAAGTACGCCGGGCTGCTGCATTCCGATCCGCATCCGGGGAACTTCCGGGTGATGGCCGACGGCCGCCTCGGCGTGGTCGATTTCGGCCTCTGCGCCCGGCTCCCGGATGGGCTGCCGCCGGCGATCGGGCGGCTGCTGCGGATCTCGCTCAACGGCGACGGCGAAGCGGTGCGGGACGGGTTGCGGGCCGAGGGCTTCATCAAGCCGCGGATGGACATCGACCCGGACCAGTTGATGGACTACCTGGCCCCGTTCGCGGAGCCGGCCCGGGAGCCGACGTTCCAGTTCAGCCGGGCCTGGATGCGGGCCCAGGCGAACCGGACCGGTGACTTCCGCTCGCCGAACGCCTCACTGGCGCTCCGGCTCAACCTGCCGCCGTCCTACATGCTGATCCACCGCGTGTGGATCGGCGGCATCGCGGTGCTCTCCCAGCTCGAGGCGGAGGCGCCGTTCCGCCCCGTGCTGGAGGAGCTGCTGCCGGGCTTCACCGACGACTGAGGACCGGCAGCGACCGCAGCGTGACGGCCAGCAGGATCGACATCGCGATCAGTGTCACCGTGGTGATGCCCGCAGCCAGGTGCAGGCCGGAGGTGAAGGCGTCGCGCGCCTGGTCGAGTACGTCAGCAGGTACGCGCTGGCCGACTGCTTCGCCCAGTGACTTGCCGCCCTGCCCATCCATCCGGCTGCGGTAGACCGCGGCGACCACACTGCCGAGTACCGCGATGCCCAGCGAGTAACCGAACTCGTTGCCGGTCTGAGTCAGCGCACCTGCCGAACCAGCCTTCTCCGGCGGGACCGATCCGATCACCAGGTTCGTACCCAGCGTGACCAGTGCGCCGGGGCCGATGCACTGCACCGCGAAGGCGATCACCAGCACGGTGGTCGATGTGGTCAGACTGACCACTGCCATCCCTGCGACGGTGAACGCGATACCAGCCGGGATCAGTACGCCCGGGCGGATGCGCTGCGCCAGCCGGGGCGCCACCTGGAAGCTGATCGTCGACGTGATCATGCCCGGTACCAGCGCCAGCCCCGCCTGCAGTGGAGTCATCCCCTTCACCAGCTGGAAGTACTGGGCGACGAACACCATCACTCCGCCGGACAGCATCGAGTACGCCGTCATGCTGCCCAACGTGACGCTGAAGACCGGCCGGGTGAACAGGCGTACGTCCACCAGCGGATCGCTCAGCCGATGCTGCCGGCGTACGAAGAACCAGCCGAACGCCGCACCAACCAGCAATGCACCAATGGACTCGGCACCGGCACCGTGCGTGGCGAACTGCTTCAGACCGTGAATCGCCGGCAAGATCGCCGCCAGCGACAGCAGCACACTGGGTACGTCGATCCGCCCCGCACGCTCATTGCGGTACTCCGGCAGCAGCACCGGGCCCAGCGCGAGCAGCACAACCATGGCCGGTACGCCGATCAGGAACGCCGATCCCCACCAGAAGTGATCGAGCAGTACGCCGCCGACGATCGGGCCGATGATCGCACCGACCGTGAAGCAGCCGCCCCAAACGCCCAGGGCGGTGGCGCGCTGCCGTGCATCCGGGAACAACGTGGAGATCAGCGACAAGGTGCAGGGCGCTATCGCCGCACCGGCGAGGCCCAGCGCGGCGCGGGCACCGATCAGCATGCCGGGGTTCACGGAGTACGCGGCGACGATCGAGGCGACGCCGAACACGGCCGCGGCGATCAGCAGCAACCGGCGGCGGCCGAGCCGGTCACCGAGGGTACCCATGGTGATCATCAGGCTGGCCACCATGAAGCCGTACACGTCCAGGATCCACAGCTGCTGGTTGCTGGTGGCGCCGAGCGCCTCGGTGATGGCCGGCACCGCCAGCAGCATCACGAACAGGTCGAGCGACACCAGAAGCGCGGCCAGGCACAGTACGCCCAGCGCGATCCACTGCCGCCTACCGCTCGTCACCCCGTCGGTCGCACGGGTGATGGTCATCATCAGGTCCTTCCGGGAGGGTCAGCACGAAGTTGCGCTGTACACCTGCGTCGAGCGGACGCGCTCAGGATCGACATAGATAGCGAAGGGCTGTTTCGCCAGAACGAGTGGAGTCACGATGACGACCGGAAATCTTCCCGAAGCCGCTTCCCCCGAGGAGTGGCTGGAGGCGCGCCGCGAGCTGCTGCGGCTGGAGAAGGAGCTGACCCGCGCACGGGACCGGGTGAACGCGGAGCGGCGGCGGCTGCCGATGGTGCGGATCACCAAGCCGTACAGCTTCGAGGGGCCGGATGGGCCGGTGGGGCTGCTCGACCTGTTCGAGGGGCGGGATCAGCTGGTGATCCACCACTTCATGTTCGGGCCGGACTGGGACGAGGCCTGTTCCAGCTGCTCGTCCGCCGGCGATGAGATCGGCAACTTGCGGCAGTTGCACGCCCGCAACACGTCACTGGCAGCTGTTTCGCGGGCGCCGTACCCGAAGCTGGCCGCGTACCGGGAGCGGATGGGGTGGAAGTTCCCGTGGTACTCGTCGTACCCGGGTGACTTCAACTACGACTTCCACGCCACGCTCGATGACCGGGTCGCGCCGGTGCTGCTGCATTTCCGTACGCAGGAGGAGCTGAACCAGACGGGTACGCCCTGGACGGACGGCCCGTGGACGGCTGACATGAACGGCGAGGAGATGCCCGGGATCAGTACGTTCGTACGGGTCGGGGAGGAGGTTTTCCACACCTACTCGACCTTCGGGCGCGGTCTGGAGGACTTCCACAACTGCTACCGGTACCTCGATCTGACCGTACTTGGCCGTCAGGAGGAGTGGGAGGAGCCGAAGGGCCGGGCCGAGGTGCTCGGCCGACAGGTCGGTGGGCCGGGGATGCGGGCTCCCGACCAGTACGACTCGTGATCTACCAGTAGACCGGGTCGAGCTTGCCCTCGATGCTGCGGACGTTCTCGCGGGCGCAGCGGTCGCAGTACACGAGCTTGCGCCCGTCCTCGAACGACGTCATCCAGGTCAGCGGCGCGTCCTCGGACTCCGCCTGCTGGCCGCACAGTGCACAAGTAGCCAATGCCATGGCACTAGTCTGCCCCGGTGCGATGGATTGTTCACAATGAGGCCGAGGCCTGGACCAACCAATGGCTGAGCGTACGCCGCCTGGACGTCGAACAGCCGGACGGCAAACGGTTCGACTACCACGCAGTCCGGATGCGGAACATTGCTGCCGCGGTCGTCACCCGCGACCAGCACGTACTGCTGATGTGGCGGCACCGGTTCCTGACCGACACCTGGGCGTGGGAGCTCCCGATGGGGATCATCGAAGCCGGCGAGAGTCCGGAGGTTGCGGCGGGGCGGGAGCTCGAGGAGGAGACCGGGTGGCGGGCGGAGGGGTTGACTGAGCTGATTCGGTCGGAGCCGGCGGCCGGGATCATGGATTCGCGGCATTTTGTGTACCGGGCGGAGGGCGCCGTACGAATCGGTGAGCCGACCGAATTGAACGAGTCGGATCGGATCGAGTGGATTCCGCTGACCGACCTTCCAGGAATGATTGCCCGGCACGAGATCGTCAGTGGGATCACGTTGATCGGTCTGCAGCAGCTACTGCTCCAGGAACGCGCCTGAGGGGCGGCTCCCCTGGTGGGAGCCGCCCCTCAGACTGTGTTTCAGCTGGTCAGACTGGTGTTACTGGGTGGATCAGACCAGGCGGGCGAGTGCGAGGCGCGCACGCGCGCTGGCCCTCGCGGCCCGCCGGTTGGCCCGCTCGGCCTGCTTCTCTGCCTTCTCGATCTGGTGAGCGAGGCGGAAGCGCCGGTTCTGCTCTGCGTCCTTCAGTGAAGTACGACAATGAGCACGGGCGAGATCTTCATGAAGTAAATGCATTTCGGTGCTCCTGGTGAAAGTCTGGCTGGTCATCGTTGGGACTCGTTTTCGTAGGGGTTTGTCGTCAGGCTGCGGTAACGGTGTCGCTCTTGCGGGGACGCCCACGGGGCCGCTTGCGCGGAACCACCACACCCTGGACGAACAGCTCGCCACCCCACACTCCCCACGGCTCGGAACGCTCGAGCGCTCCGGCCAGGCATTCCGCCTTCAGCGGGCAGGTCGTGCAAAGCGACTTCGCGTACTCGACGTCCGCCGGCGATTCGGCGAAGAAGAGTTCTGGCGCGTAGGACCGACAGGGCAGGTCCTGCGACGAGGCCACCTCGGTGAAGACATCGAGGAAGCTCACGCTCATTCCGGTCACCTCCCAGTGACTGTTGTGTGCTGATCTCTTGTCGTCCGTGATGGCTACCGGGTGGTAGCCACCAAAACTGTGCTGACAAAACTGCAGTGATCAAACAAAAAGGCCGCGGACCCTATTCGGGTTCCGCGGCCTTGGAGGTGCCGGCTCTGACGCTTGTCAGACCGGTGGACTCCATGCTCGAGAACCCGAACCGCCGTACTTCACATCGCCGACAGCTCCGCCCTTGATCTGAGCGTTGCCGGAAGCCATGAGCACAACGGTCGCGACGTGCAGGCGCGGCGAGGCACCCTGAATCTGGGCGCACGGCAGCGCGGCAGCGTCGCTGAACGGCTTCTTAACCGTGTTGGTGATCATTTCCAAGGCACCTCCTCTCGTTGTGGCGAAGCGGGCGGTAAGCTCGATCGCTATGGTGGTTTGAAGTTTTCGGCCAGGATTCGACCGCAGAAAGAACAGTACGCTGTCCGCGCCGGAGCCCGCAAACTATTTAACGCCGGTTCGCGAAGTTGGCCGGAAGTTGCCGCCACCGCGGCCGGATCTCACTGCTGCGACCCGTTCGCATCACATCGTGGACGCCTCCGGCACGCTCCGGGACGCCGTCCGCACGCTCCGGGATCGTTGCCTGTGTCATCTAACTGCCACGTCTGCCGGGAGCAGAACACGGCCTGTCCTCCAGGGTGCGCTGCGGAGTCCGTGCCTGGCAAGGCAATTCCGCCGCTGCCCGGTCAGGCACGCGCCGGACAGCCGCGGCCCACGGGCGCGGAAGGTCAGCCGGTGCGGAAGGTCAGCGAGTGCGGAAGTCAGCGGGTGCAGAGGTTGAGGATGTGCTCGCCGTACTTGGCCAGCTTCGCCGTCCCGATCCCCGGGATCTGCCGCAGCGCCTGCGGATCGCTCGGCCGGGTCTCGGCGATCGCGGTCAGCGTCGCGTCGGTCAGGATCACGAACGCCGGCATCCGCTCGGACTCCGCCTGCTCGGTGCGCCACTCGATCAGCGCGTCGTACAGCTTCTGGTCGATCGTGGACGGGCAGCTCTCGCACCGGCCGAGCTTGCGGGCGCCCGGGTCCAGCAGCCCGCGGCCGCAGACCCGGCACTTGGGGATCGGCCGGCCGGACCGGCTCGAGCTCGCCGGGCGCTCCCAGTTCACCGGAGCGGCCGGCTTCCACTCGGAGCGTGCGGTACGGACGCCGATCGGATCCAGGAATCGCGTCGGTCCGCGCTGCCCACGCCCTCCCGGTGAGCGCGAGGTGGACCAGCTGACGAACAGCTGCTGCTTCGCCCGCGTCACGCCCACATAGAACAGCCGCCGCTCCTCCTCCACCTGCGCCGGAGTCTGGGCGTAGCTGATCGGCAGCGTGCCCTCATGCGCGCCGACGATGAACACGCACTCCCATTCCAGCCCTTTGGCGGCGTGCAGCGTCGCCATCGTGACGCCCTCGGCCAGCGGCGCGTGCTGGATCGACGCGCGCCGGTCCAGCTCGGTCATCAGCTCGGCCAGGCCGGCCGACGGATGCTCCGCGGCGAAGTCACCGGTCATGGTCACGAGCGCGCTCAACGACTCCCAACGGTCTCGCACGGCGCCGGTACCGGTCGGCGGCTCGGGCGTCCACCCGGCGCCACCGAGCACACCGGTGACAGTGGTGACCAGGTCGTCCGACAGATCACCGGCCTTCGCCTGTCCGCGGAGCAGCAACGCCGCCTGCCGGATCTCGGCCCGCTCGAAAAAGCGCTCCGCGCCCTTCAGCACGGTCGGGATCTTCCGCTCGGCCAGCGCCTGCTCGAAGTTCTCCGACTGGGCGTTGGTCCGGAACAGTACGGCGATGTCGCGCAGGGCCACGCCCTCGTCCCGCAGCCTCACCACCGCCCGCGCCACCGCATCGGCTTCCGCAACCTCATCGGAGTACTCGCGATAGACCGGCGCCGGGCCGGCCTCCTTCTGCGAGCGCAAGGTCACGCGCCCGGGCAGGCCTTTCGGGCCGGCGGCATCGAGGATCTTGTTCGCGACGTCGACGATCTGGGGTGTCGACCGGTAGTCGCGGACCAGCTTGATCACGCTCGCGGACGGGTGCCGGGCGGCGAAGCGGACCAGGTTCTCCGGCTCGGCGCCGGCCCAGGAGTAGATGGTCTGCGCCGGGTCGCCGACCACGCAGACGTCCTCGCGGCCGCCCAGCCACAGGTCGAGCAGGCTCTGCTGCAGCGGCGAGACGTCCTGGTACTCGTCCACGACGAAGGTCCGGTACTGCCGGCGGATCTCCGCGGCGACCCGCTCGTCCTCGGCCAGCAGCGCGACCGCGCAGAGCAGCACGTCCTCCAGGTCGATCCGCCCGCGCTCGAGCTTCACGTCCTCGTAGGCGGCGAAGATCCGGGCGATCGTGGCCGGGTCGAAGGCCGCGAGCGTACGCCCCGCCTTCGGCGCCAGCCGGGCGTAGTCGTCCGGCCGGACGTTGCTCACCTTGGCCCACTCGACCTCACCGGCGAGGTCGCGCAGCGCGGGGGTGTCCACCCGGACCCGGCAGCGCGAGGCCGCCTCGGTGAGCAGCGGGAACTTCCGGTCGACGATCGGCGGCAGCTCCCCGCCGTACACCTTCGGCCAGAAGAAGCGGGCCTGCCGGAGGGCGGCGGAGTGGAACGTCCGCGCCTGCACACCCTGCACGCCGAGCTGGGCCAGCCGCCCGCGCATCTCGCCGGCCGCCCGCTGGGTGAACGTCACCGCGAGCACCCGGACCGGGTCGAAGGTCCCGATCCGCACGCCGTACGCGATCCGGTGGGTGATCGCCCGGGTCTTCCCGGTGCCCGCCCCGGCCAGCACCGCGACCGCGCCCTGCAGGGTGGTCGCGACCTCCCGCTGCTCCGGGTCGAGGGCGTCCAGGAGCTCCTCCGCGGAGGAGGGGCGTGTGAAGTCGCTCACGGGCTGGGACATGCGGGAACAGCACCACCTGCATCATGGTTCGGATACGTCGAGGGCAACCCTAGACGGGACGCCCGACAGATTGTCCCCTCCACTCCCCCAGGAGTCCGCCGATGTCAGCTTTCACCATGTACTCGACCCCGTGGTGCGGCTACTGCCACCGCCTCAAGGGCCAGCTCAAGCGAGCCGGCATCGAGTTCACCGAGGTCGACATCGAGCAGGTCCCGGACGCCGCGAAGCTGGTCGAGAAGATCAACAACGGCAACCAGACCGTACCGACGGTGGTCTTCCCGGACGGCACCGCGATGACCAACCCGTCGCTGGCACAGGTCGCGGAGAAGCTCGCGGCGTAACTCTCCGGCTCAGGCCATACCGGCTGAGTTATGGACTTTACGGTCATGACCGTTATACCTTGCGATGAAACTTACGTCGCAGGGAGTCCGCCATGTTCTCGCGCCGTTCTTTCCGCCGTTTCCTGATCACGTTCGCCGTCGCGGCCGGCCTGCTCGCGACCGCCGGGTCACCCGCCGGCGCAAATCCGCCGAGTCCGCCCGGCCACGAGCGGCCGGATCCGTTCCCGTCCGAGAACTGGCCGCTCGGTCCACCGGTCCGGCCGTTCGGTCCCACCGACGAGGTCATCAAGGACCTCGGCTCCCCGGTCAGTTCGCTGACCATCATGGAGGGCGCGGTCGGGCGTACGCCGGACGGCCGCGACGTCGTGTACGCCGTACCGGCCGGCGAGAACGCCCGTTTGAACGTTGTCGACCTGCACAGCCGGCAACTGCTCAACAGCGTCGCACTGCCAGGTGCCGCCGGCGCATGGGCGATCGTCGTCGTGCCGAACGGCGACGTGTACCTCGGTACGTACTCCAACGCGCACCTGTACCGCTACAGCCCAGGCACCGCCACACTGACCGACCTGGGTCAGCCGATCCCCGGTCAGTCCGTCATCTACGGTCTGACCGCCGACCCGGACGGCAACGTGTACGCCGGTACCTATCCGAATGCGCATGCGTTCAAGTACGACCCGTCGAACGGACAGGTCACCGATTACGGCTCACTGGACCCGGTGCAGCAGTACGCACGCTCCACCGTCTACGACCCGGATCACCGCAAGTTGTTCGTCGGAGTCTCCACTCCGAACGCCCGGCTGCTCCGGATCGATGTGGACACCAAAGCCGTTGAAGACATCACTCCCCCGGGTACTACGGCCAAGGACTTCATCGACCTGGACTACGCGGGCGGCAAGGTGTTTGCGAACGCCAGTAGCCGGCTGGTCGTTGTCGATGCAGTCACCGGCGAGCAGATCAAGTACACCGATGCCACGACCGGCCAGCAGGTGATGGACTACCCAATCGCTGCGCGCGGTGTCTCGGCAGCCGGTCCGGGTGGCGTGTACTTCACCAACAACACCTTGGCCCTCACGCACTACGACCTGGCCACCAACACAGTCGGCCCCGTCTCGCCGCCACGCACACTGACCCGTGGCGCGTCCATCGGCTACGGGTGGGTGACGGAGAACGGTGTACCCGTCCTGTACGGCCTAGCGGGCAACTACTCCGGCGGAACGTTCCGGTACAACCCCCAGGACGGGACCCTCGCGCAGTGGAGCTCCCCGTTCCAGTACGTACCGTCGCCGCTGATGCACGCCCTAGCTGATCCCAGTACCGGCAAGGTGTTCGTCAACGTCTATCTGAACGGCACAACGGCCGTCTACGACCCTGCTACCGGCAAGAGCACCACGACCACCCGGCAAGGACAGGTAGAGGGCTGGGCGTGGGACAGTACCGGCAAGATGTACGTCGGCATCTATCCGTACGGCCGGCTGTCCCTCTGGGATCCGCGAGCACCGGAGAGCCCGACCAACCCGAAGGAACTGTTCAGCCTGGTCGACAGCGACCACCAGAACAGGCCGGTCGCAGTAGTCCCGGCAGGTAATCGCGTGTACGTCGGCACTACTCCGTCGTACGGCGAGTACGGCGGCGCCCTGACCGTGTACGACGTACCAACGGGCACCCACACCGTGTACCGCAACCTGGTGACCGACCAGACCATCGCCTCCGTGCTGCCGACCGGTAACACGGTCTGGGCCGGCTCCAGCATCGAAGGCGGTCAAGGCACTGATCCGAAAGCCACTGAGGCACATCTGATCAACGTGAACCCGTCCACCGGCCAGGTGCTCACCGATGTCGTACCAGTGCCCGGTGCAGCCAGCATCAACGAGCTGACCACCGGGCCGGACGGCAACATCTGGGGACTGGCCGACGGCATCGTCTTCGTGGCTGATCCGGCGACTGGTGCGGTACTGCGCCAGCTGCCCGTCTTCAGCGGAGCCACCGGCGCGCAAGACGGTGCACTGTCCTGGCGCGACGGCTACTTGTACGGAGTGGCCGGTGGGCGGCTGTTCGTTGTGGACAGCCTCAGCGGCCACACCACCGTACTAAGGAGCCGCGGTCTCAATCGACTCACGCAAACACCGGACGGGACGTACTACATGTTGCTCCGCCCGGACGGCTACGTGAACCCGACCAACTTGGCGTCGTACACACCACCGGTCGACCCGTGTCCGCGGTCGGATGTGCGCTCGACGGTCTGGACGGGCAACATCGACAGCCATGTCTCGAACCGGTTCCTGAGCTACGGCTGCACGCTGACCGACGTACTACCGGACGCGAAGGCGGACTGGTCGAGCCACGGCGCCTATCTGCTCGCAGTCGACCGCAAGCTCCGTGAGCTCGAGTCCGCCGGTTCGGTTGAGCGCTGGGAGGGCGTACTGATCAGAGTCGCCGCGGCCCGATCGAACGTGGGCAGGTGATCACCAGCTACCGGTGAGGCTGTCTCCGTACCAGCCCTCGATCAGGCGGCGGGAGATGGAGATCGCACCCGGGAGGGCCATCGTGCCGGCTTCGGCCAGCGCACGAAGGTCCTCCCGGGTGAACCACTTCGCCTCGGAGATCTCGTCGTCATCCACCTCGATGTCGAAACCAGTCGCCTTCGCGTAGAAGCCGAGCATCAGGCTCGCGGGCAGCGGCCACGGCTGGCTGCCCGCGTACGCGATGTCCGCGCCGACGATCACCCCGGTCTCCTCCAGCACCTCCCGGCGTACGGCGGCCTCCAGCGACTCGCCCGGCTCGACGAAGCCGGCCAGTGTGGAGTACCGGCCCTCCGGCCACGCCGCGTTGCGTCCCAGCAGCGCCCGGTCCTGGTCGTCGGTGACCAGCACGATGATCGCCGGGTCGCTGCGCGGGAAGTGGGACAGTCCGCACGCGGGGCATCGCCGTACGTGCCCGGCGTCCACCACCTCGGTGTGCTCGCCGCAGTTCGCGCAGTGGGTGTGTACGGCGTGCCAGTTGGCCAGTCCGACGACATGGGCCGCGATCCCGGCCTCTCTGTCGTTCAGTACACCGCCCAGCTCGCGCAGCCCGCCGTACGACTCGTCTGCCTCGCCTTCGAGCAGGACGGCGAACACGGCCCGCCCGTCAGCAGTCATGCCGGCACCGGACTCCCGGTCGATGCCCAGGAAGACCCGGGGCCCCTCCGGCGCCTCAGCAGGCGGCAGGAAGCGCAAGGCGGTGCGGTCGTCGACCACCTGGACCTGGTCCCCGGCTACCAGGACCACCTGGGTGTCGGACGCGGCCCAGGCCTTGTCCAGCCAGTCGTCGTCACGTCTACGGTCGGCCGCACGGTCCAGTACGGGGCGGGACAGCGCGAGCGAACCAGGTGCGATGGAGTAGGCCACGTGCCTCAACATATCCCGCCTCCGTGAGAGCATCCCGGCATGAGTATTCACATCGCCGCCGAGAAGGGGCAGATCGCACCGCGCGTACTGTTCCCCGGTGACCCGCTGCGGGCCAAGTGGATCGCGGAGACGTACCTGTCCGACGTGATCTGCTACACCGAGATCCGGAACATGTTCGGTTTCACCGGCACCTACAAGGGTGAGCGGATCTCCGTGCAGGGCTCCGGCATGGGTCAGCCGTCCGCGTCCATCTACGCGAACGAGCTGTTCGCAGAGTACGACGTCCAGACCCTGATCCGGGTCGGCACCTGTGGTGCGCTGACCGAGGCGGTCCGGGTCCGGGACGTGATCGTGGCGATGTCCGCGAGCACCGACTCGCAGATGAACCAGCTGCGCTTCCACGGCATCGACTACGCGCCGACCGCCGACTACAAGCTGCTCCGCGCGGCCGTGGACGCCGCTGAGGCGGCCGGGCTGAACGTACACGTCGGCCAGGTGTTCTCCGGTGACCTGTTCTACAACGACCGGGCCGACCTGGTCTCCCGGACCGCCGAGTACGGCGTGCTGGGGATCGAGATGGAGGCGGCGGCGATCTACACGCTGGCCGCGAAGTTCGGCCGCCGGGCGCTCGGCATCATGACGGTGTCGGACCACCTGATCACCAAGGAGGAGACCAGCGCCGAGGAGCGCCAGACCACCTTCTCCGAGATGATCACCATCGCCCTGGACGCAGCGATCGAGGTGCCGGTCTGAACCGCCGGTACGGCGCGATCGCCCTGATCTGCGCCACTGTCCTCACCGGTGCGACGGCCTGCTCCGGCAAGTCCGCCGACGACAAGCCGGCAGCCACTGGTACCTCCAGCAGCTCCGGTAGCGCCGGTGCACCGCAGGCCAGCAGCAGTTCGTCCGGTCCGGAGGAGACGCTGCCGGAGCTGACCACCGCACAGGTAGTCACCGCACTCACCGGCAAGAACTACAAGTGCACCACCGACGAGGCGTACGAGACGTGCAGCCAAGGCACTACCTCGGTGCAGGCACTGATCGGCAGCCAGCCGCGACCGCCGGTGCTGTCACTGCAGGCGACCGGTGTAGCCGCCGAGGCGACGAGCAAGCTGACCGAGTTCGCCCCGGAGGCGCTTGAGCTGGCGCATGTGAACCCACGCGGCCAGATCGTCGACTGGCTGAAGCAGCAACAGGGCAAAGCATCCGGTACGACCACTGCGGGCAACTGGACGGTCGAGTTCTCCACCGAGGTGGACTCCGACCAGCCGGGAGCGATCCTGACGCTCACCGACAAGCTCTGCAAGGTCAACTGCGGAGCGGAATGACTCCAGTCTCCTGAGCGCCGGCCTGCAGCGACCGGTGCTCAGGAGCCGCTACGCCGTGACCAGCTTGGGCAGCACCTGCGTGATCCGGCCGGCCAGCTGCCCCGGGACGGTGTCCGGATTCGCCGAGTAGCCGACTACGGCCTGCTCGAACAGTCCGTCGACCAGCGCGTACGCCGTAGGTGCGTCCACGGCCGGTGTGCTTCCGGTCAGCTCGGCGTACCTGGTCAGTAGCCGCCAGATCATGTCCTCCAGCAGCTTGTCGATCATTTCTACGTCCGGGCGGAGCTGGTCCTCGAACATGCTCTGCGCCCGCAGGTCGTACCAGAGCTTGTGCATCGGGGTTTCCTCGACCAGGGTCTGGGTCATCTTCGCCAGGAAGCCGGTGGACAGCTCGTCCGCCGATGCAGCGGTCTCGACCACCTCGTCGTACCGGCGGGCGCACTTGGTCTTGTAGTAGCGCACGCAGTAGCTGATCAGGTCGATCTTGTCGCGGAAGTAGTAGTGCACGACGCCGTGCGTGAACTCGGAGTTGTTGGCGATCTCGCGCAGGCTGGTGCGCGCGTAGCCGAGCTCGCCGAGCGTCTTCAGCGCCGACTCCGCCAGTGCCACTCGGCGGCGCTCGATCTTGTCGATCCCGGACACCCGGGCGGGCCGGTCCGGTTCGGCCGCGGTCGCAGATGCCACCGTCACGCACCCACCTTCCTGATCGCCGGTTGCGTCAGAGTACCCCGCCGCAGGCCGGTCCGGTCCGGCCGTCCGGCGTTTTCTTGACAACTGTCAAACAAAGTCTTGACGAGTGTCAAAGGAATGGCCAGAGTGTGAAACACCCAGCGGGTCCGGTCAGCAAAGGAGCTACAGATGGGTTCACTCGATCTCTCCGGCCGCAAGGCCCTGGTCACCGGCGGCGCGCAGGGGCTCGGCGAGGGCATGGCGAAAGCCCTCGCGGCAGCCGGCGCCAAAGTGGTGATCAGCGACATCCAGAAGGACGCCGGGGCCGCGGTCGCCGACGCGCTCGACCAGGCCTACGGCGCCGGCAACGGCTTCGTCGCCCACGACATCACCGACGACGGCGACTGGGAGAACGCGGTGGTCGCCGCCAACGACATCCTCGGCGGCCTGGACATCCTGGTGAACAACGCCGGCGTGGAGATCACCAGCCTGCTCACCGAGGTCACCGCCGACGAGATCCGGAAGATGCTCGAGGTGAACGTGCTCGGCACCACGCTCGGCGTCAAGTGGGGGCTGCGGACGATGCGCCCGGACGGCCTGGCCGGTCAGGGCGGCGCGATCATCAACGTCGCCTCGGTCGCGGCCACCATCGCGTTCCCCGGCATCGCCGTCTACTCCGCGACCAAGTCCGCGGTCGACCGCCTCACCCGCGTCGCCGCGATGGAGTCCGGCAAACTCGGCTACGGCGTCCGCGTCAACTGCATCTATCCCGGCCTGGTCCCGACCGCGATGGGCGCCGGCCTGGCCAACGACGTCGCCCAGCTCGGCCTCTTCGAGTCACCGGACGCCGCCGTCGCGGCTGTCATCGGCCTCACCCCCGCCGGCCGCCTCGGCGAAGTCGCCGACATGGCCGACGCAGTCGTCTTCCTGGCCTCCGACGAGTCCCGCTTCATCACCGGAATCGGCCTGCCCGTCGACGGCGGAATGGGGATGTGACATGACCACGAAACCAGTAGTTGTCTATGGCGCTTCTGGCTACACCGGGCGCTTGGTCTGTGAGTATCTGCGGCACTATCACGTGCCGTTTGTCGCCGCTGGGCGTAGTGAGGAGAAGCTCAAGGCTTCGATGGAGTCGAGTGTTCCTGGGATCGAGACGGCCGACTACGAGATCACCGCGGTTGAGCATGACGTCGCGGCGCTGACTGAGTTGTTCACGGGCGCGTCTGTCGTACTGAACACGGTTGGGCCGTTCAGTGAGCTCGGTCCGGCGGCGGTGGAGGCGGCGCTTGCGGCGGGAGCGCACTACACCGACACAACGGGTGAGCAGGACTGGCTGATCACGTGCGACGAGAAGTACGGCAAGCAGTTCGCGGAAGCTGGGCTGCTGCTGTCGCCGGGCATTGCGCAGATGTACACGACTGGTGAGATCGCGGCGCAGCTGTGTCTGGAAGAGCCTGGCCTGGACACGCTGGACATCGCCGTCTTCTGGGGCGGCAGTCCGACCATCGCTTCTACTCGTACGATCCTGGTGAACGCGGCGACGTCGAAAGCGCACTTCCTCGATCAGAACGAGTACGTCGAGTTCCCAGAGCAGGGCCTCGTGCCGCTGGTAGTGCCTGGACAGCATGAGCTGGCACTCTCCTTGCCCTGGGGCGGCACGTCGCACCCGGTCTGGTTCAAGCGCGACCCGCGAGTGGCCAACTGCAAAGCGCAGGGTGGCGTGTTCAATGCGGCCCTCATGCACGGCGTACCGCAGATTGTGGCGGGTGCACTGGAGGCCACGAAGGACATGTCCGCCGACGAGCGCAACGTGGCTCTGACCGAGACAGCGCGTCAGGTGATGAACCAGATGCCGCCACGGGAGAACCCCCGCGTCAACAAGTCGCTGGACTCAGTACATGCGTCCGGACCGCTCGGTCGCGCGCACTGTGTCATTCACGGCAACAGCAACTACCAGCAGACCGGCCTGCTGCAGGCGTACGCGGCGTACTCCCTGCTGCAGACGCCGCCGAAGCGGGTCGGCTTTGCCAGCGGCTGCCAGGCGTTCGGGCATCGTGAGCTGCTCGGCGTCCTGCGCGGCTTCGGGCTGGTGTCCGAGCCGCAGCTGACCGTGCAGCGGTAGGAGTCGCCGTGCGGCTGGTCGACTACCTCGACAAGGGTGCGTCACTCGGCCCGGACGCTGCCTGTCTGACGACGGACGGCGAGACGCTGACGTACGCCGAAGTACAGCAGCTCTCGTACCGGATCGCCGGTGCGCTGGCGGCAACCGGCGTACGCCCCGGTGGGAAGGTCGCGATCCTGTCCGCGAACGACCCGGTGGCGTTCAGCTGTGTGTTCGGCATCAGCCGGGCCGGTGCGATCTGGTGCCCGATCAACCCGCGGAACGAGGCCGCGGAGAACCGTGAACTGCTCGACCAGTTCGACTGCGAAGTACTGATCTATCAGGCGGCGTTCGCGCCCCTGGTGGACCGCATTCGGGACTCGCTGCCGAAGGTGCACACGTTCGTGTGCCTCGACGGCGAGCCCAGCAGCTCCGGCCTCACCCCCCACCCTGCTGGCCGGAGCACCGTCGGCTGGGACGCGTTCTGCGGGGGCGCGTCCCAGCCGGCACCCGAGCTGACCGACCCGGACGACCTGGCCATGATCGTCGGCACCGGCGGTACTACTGGCCGGCCGAAGGGAGTGATGCTCGGTAACAGCAACCTGGAGACGATGACCGCGCTGACCCTGATGGGGTACCCGTT
The DNA here is from genome assembly GCF_039531045.1 of Kribbella hippodromi. Lineage (NCBI taxonomy): Bacteria > Bacillati > Actinomycetota > Actinomycetes > Propionibacteriales > Kribbellaceae > Kribbella > Kribbella hippodromi. The sequence goes on from NZ_BAAAPH010000037.1 coordinate 28,880, forward strand.
CGGTACGCGGCCGGTCTACTTGGCACTGGCGCCGTTGACGCACGCAGCTGGAGTGCTGTGCTTCCCGGTGCTCGCGTCCGGTGGAGAGATCGTCATCATGCGCACTCCGGATGTACACACGTTCCTGGAGCTCATACCGCGCCACGGCGTCACCCACACGTTCCTGCCGCCCACACTGATCTACATGGTGCTGGCAGCGCCCGAACTGGACTCCACCGACCTGTCGTCACTGCAGTGCTTCTGGTACGGCGCTGCGCCGATGTCGGTCGCACGACTGGAAGAGGCACTGCACCGGATCGGACCGGTGATGGCGCAGCTGTTCGGGCAGACCGAGGCGCCGATGATGATCTCCGTCCTTCCACCTGCCGCACACTTCGATGCGAGCGGCAACGTCGCATCCGGTCGGCTGTCCTCCGCCGGGCGCCCGTCCCCGCTGGTAACCGTGGCGATCATGGGCGCCGACGGCGTACTGCTCCAACCTGGTGAACGCGGCGAGATCGTCGTCCGCGGTTCACTGGTAATGCGCGGGTACTACCGCGACCCCGACGCCACCGCGGCCGCTTCGGCGTACGGCTGGCACCACACCGGCGACATCGGCTACCTGGACAGCGACAACTACCTGTACATCGTTGACCGGGCCAAGGACATGATCATCACCGGCGGCTTCAACGTGTACTCCACCGAGGTAGAGCAGGCACTGATGGCACACGAAGCCGTACGGGACTGTGCGGTGATCGGTCAGCCGGACGAGAAGTGGGGCGAGCGCGTTGTCGCGGTAGTACAGCTACAACCGGGCAGCGTGGTCGAGCCGGACGAGCTGATCGCGTTCACCAAGGCACGGATCGGCAGTGTGAAGGCGCCCAAGGAGGTGCTCGTCTGGCCCGACCTGCCCCGGTCCAAGGTCGGCAAGGTGGTCAAGCCGGAGATCAAGGCCCGGTTAGCTGACGGCTGACGTTGTGGCTGCGGTCGTCGAGACCATGATGGCTGCGGTGACAGCGGCCTGCATCTCGGTAACCGCCTTCTTGACCGCGTCGGCGGCCCAGTCCGACTCGGCGATCTCCTTCGCACGCTGCTTCAGCGCCCGCTTGTCCACCGCGTCGGTAATAACCTTCGGTACGACGTTGAGTGCGCTCAACAGTGCGATCAGGGCACCAGTACGCTCGTCCGGCGTCGTACCGACCTTCAGTACGTTCTCCAGTTGCGCCCGCACCTCCAGCTCGTGCCGTGCGTCCTTGGCCGGCCAGCGGGTCACCGGGAACAGTCCAAGTACCTTGCCCTGGTCCTGCTCCAGTACGCCGCGCTCCGCGAGCCGCACGAGCACCTGGTCACGCAGGCGCTTGGAGAGCTGACCGATCTGGTCCTTCGGCTTCTTGCCGGGCTTGTCGACTACCAGCGAGAGCCGCTCGTCCAGGATCGGATCACCGGTGGGCGAGCCGTCCAGCACCTTCAGGCGCCCCGGCTTCTCACCGCCTCCGGCCGCGGTGATGTCCAGCTTCCGCTGCAGCGTCAGCTCGATCAGCACCGCACCGGCCAGGGCGTAGTCGAGGCCAGGCGACCCTGTCACCGGCTTACCGGTCTCGTCGTCGTACAGGAGCAGCAGGAGGTCCTCAGCGATCAGCATGTACCCAACGTAGGCAGAACCGGGCACCTGTCACATCCGCCGCGCGGACTATCTCCGGCATCCGTCTCCAGTCGTGGACCGGGTGCCTGGCCGGATATTAGTTAGGTTAGCCTTACCTGACAGGTTCGCCCACCTCGAAAGCAGAGCAGCCATGACCAGAGCACTGCCCGAGCCGACGTACCGGCGGTTCGCCGCCGGGATCGGCACCCTCAGCCTGCGGCCGTTCGATCTGACGACGGACGTGAGCACGCTGCACAGCTGGGTCACCCAGCCGTACGCGCGGTACTGGGGTCTCCTGACCGCCTCCGTCGCCGACGTGCACGCGGAGTACCTGCGGATCGAGCGCAGTACGCACCACCGCGCCTTCCTCGGCGAGCACAACGGGCGGCCGGCGTTCCTGATGGAGCGCTACGACCCGGCGTACGACGCGGTCGGCCAGGTGTACGACGTGGCGCCGGGCGACATCGGCATGCATGTACTCGCCGGACCGCCGGTGACGCCGATCGCCGGCTTCACCGGAGCGGTCTTCGAGACGATCATGAACAGCCTGTTCGGCGATCCGCTGGTCGATCGCATCGTGGTCGAGCCGGACGTCCGCAACCTGAAGATCCAGGCGCTGAACGAGCGGATGGGATTCCGGAAGCACAGCATCGTGGAGCTGCCGGACAAGCAGGCCTGGCTGAGTTTCTGCACCCGCGACCAGTACGCCGACGCGACGCGGATGGGTGAGGTGGGCTGATGATCTCGCACCTGAGCCCGTCGGTCTGGACTGTTGTCAATCAAGCTCTCGTGCGGAAGGCACTGGCCGAGTTCAGTCACGAGCGCATTCTCGAACCGGCTGCTTACGGCAATGGTTATCGGGTCGGTCGGTATGTCTTTGACGCTCGGCGTTATCCGTTGAATCATTGGCAGATCGGCGCCGTTGCGCGCGACGATGGTGAGCCGGTGGACGCGCTGGAGTTCATCACCGAGTTTCATCAGCAGCTCGGGATCGGGGCCGGCATCCTGCCGGTGTACCTCGAGGAGATCAGCAGTACGCTCGCGTCGGCCGCGTACAAACTGTCGAAGCCTGATCTGACCGCGGCCGATTTGGTTTCGGCGGACTTCCAGACCGTCGAGGCAGCGATGACCGAAGGGCATCCGTGTTTCGTCGCGAACAACGGGCGGCTCGGGTTCGGGGTTGCGGACTACCGGGCGTACGCACCGGAGACCGGCGCGGCGGTTCGGCTGACCTGGATCGCGACGCGGAAGGACCGGACCACTGTCTCGCACAGCACCAGTCTTGATTTCGACACGCTGTTGCGGTCAGAGCTCGGTGCCGAGACGCTGGAGCGGTTCGCCGCGGAGATCGTTGCCGTCGGCGCCGATCCGGCCGAGTACGTGTATCTGCCGGTGCACCCGTGGCAGTGGGAGAACAAGACATCGATCACGTTCGCCGCGGACATCGCGCAGCGGCACATCATCCTGGTCGGATCGAGCGACGACGACTACCAGCCACAGCAGTCGATCCGGACGTTCTTCAACCGGTCGGAGCCGTCGCGCTGCTACGTGAAGACGGCGCTGTCGGTGCTGAACATGGGGTTCATGCGCGGGCTGTCCCCGTCGTACATGGCGGCGACCCCGGCAATTAACGACTGGGTGTACTCCGTGGTCGAGAACGACGTGGTGCTCAAGCGGTACGGGTTCTCCGTACTGCGGGAGATCGCGGCTGCTGGGTACCACAACCGGTACTACGAGAACGCTACCGAGAAGAGCTCGCCGTACCGGAAGATGTTGTCGGCGCTGTGGCGGGAGAGTCCCGTACCGCAACTGGAGTCCGGTGAGCGGCTGGCGACGATGGCATCACTGCTGCACGTCGATCGACATGGTGCATCGCTGGCGGCTGCCCTCGTACGGGCGTCCGGGCTGGCGCCGGCGGATTGGCTGCGGGCGTACGTGGACGCGTACCTGATCCCCTTGCTGCACTGCTTCTACGCGTACGAGCTGGTGTACATGCCGCACGGCGAGAACCTCATCCTCGTACTGCGCGATGCGATACCGATCCGCGTGATCATGAAGGACCTCGCCGAGGAGATCGCGGTACTCAGCCCGGCGACCGCACTTCCGGCGGAAGCGGAGCGGGTACGCGCCGAGGTGCCGGACGACGAGAAGCTGCTTTCAATCTTCACCGATGTGTTCGACTGCATCTTCCGGTTCTTGTCGCCGTTGCTGGATCGGGAGGGGCTGTTGACGCCGGAGCAGTTCTGGAACGTGGTGAGTACGTCGATCCGCGACTACCAGAGTGCGACTCTGGAGCTGGCGGAGGCGTTCGCCAAGTACGACATCTTTGCTGGGGAGTTCGCATTGTCCTGCTTGAACCGGCTTCAGCTGCGCAACAACCAGCAGATGGTCGACCTCACGGACGTCGCCGGCTCGCTGCAGTTCGCCGGCACGCTGGAGAACCCGCTGGCCTGTGGATAACTTCCTCGGCGCTTTCGCGATTTCGGGCATCCTCTTGAGGTGAGAACGCTTGAACCCACCCGCGACGGCCAAAGATACGAGGTGATCGACGGCCGGCTCCACATCACCGGCCCCCAACCACCCATCCACCACGCTGCTGTCGTCGCCCTGATGATCCAACTCAAATCCGCCTGCCCACCGGACTTGATGGTCGCCGTCGGCTCCATCCCCTTCCGTCCCGCTCCCCACACCACCCTCCGCCCCGACCTCCTCATCTGCCCCCGCGACCACCCGGTTTCCTCTCCACCCCTACTCGTCATCGAGGTCCTCTCCCCCACCACCCACACCACCGACATCGTCCTCAAACGCGCCCTCTACGAACACCACAACGTCCCGTCCTACTGGCACTACGACCCCACCCACCAGGAACTGACCGCCCTATCCCTAACCCCCACCGGCTACACCTGCGAGGCAGTAGTCCAAGCCCCCGAGAGCTTCCACACCACTACCCCATTCCCCGTCACGCTCACCCTCACCCCTTAAGGCCAACCCCAGCCAAACCCGTCCATCCCGGGCCATCCCTCGGGGCAACCTGGGGCAACCAGGGGCAGATCCCCAAAACGCCCCCAACCACCGTCCAATCACCCCCATGCTTGGTCCAGTGACCAAGAAGGAGGCACCATGGGGTCCGTGGAAACCATCGAGCCAGGGACGTTCACACTCGCTGATCTCGACGATTTGCCCGACGACGGAATGCGGTACGAGCTCGTCGACGGGACGCTGCTGGTGACACCGGCACCACTGCCGATCCACCAGACGGCAGCTCTCGAGATCGGCTTCCGGTTGAGGCTTCACTGCCCGAAGGACCTGAAGGTGTTCATGGCGCCGACGGACTTCCGGCCGACAACCCATCGATCGCTGCAACCGGACGTACTCGTCTGTCGTCGGGCGGATGTCGGCCCGAAGGCGATCCACCGGTCGCTGCTGGCAGTGGAAGTCCTGTCACCGGCCACCCGCTCGAAGGACCTTCTCTTCAAGCGAGCTCTGTACGAGGAGGCCGGGGTCCAGTCGTACTGGATCGTCGACCCGGACCGCGAAGAATTGACGGTGCTCGAACTCGTGGCCGGACGGTACGTGCAGCGCGCGAAGGTACGAGGCAAGAACGCCTTCACTGCTGAACTGCCGTTCGAAGTGCAGATCGTTCCCGCGGACCTGATCGACTAGCTGATGAGACCGATTCAACCAGGTGAATTCACGACCGCCGACCTCGACGCTGCGCCGGACGACGGCCCGCGGTACGAACTCGTCGATGGGGTTCTGCTGGTCACCTACATGTCGTCGGAGACCCACCAGCGGGCCTTCGGCAAACTGATGTATCAACTGGTGTCCGCTTGTCCGGACCATCTCGAGGTACTGCCGGGGCCGTTGGAGTTTCGGGCTCATGAGCGGTTGGCGTTGGTGCCTGACTTGCTGGTGCTTCCTGAGCACGAGAGCACCACGCGGTGGGTTGATGCGGTGGTGCTGGCGGTGGAGGTGGTGTCGCCGACTACTCGTACGGTCGACCAGGTGCTGAAGCCGGTGCTGTACGAGCGGGCTGGGGTGCCGGCGTTCTGGGTGCTTGATCCGGAGGCGGAACGGCTCACTGTGTACGAGTTGGAGGATCGCCGGTATGTCGAGCGGGCGGTTGTAACCGGCGATGAAGCGTTCGAGGCGCGGGTTCCGTTTCCGGTGCGGGTGGTTCCCGGGGTGCTCAGCCGTTGAGTAGTTGGGTTAGTTGGGGTTTGTCGGGGAGGTTTGGGGGGCGGGTGATTTCGCCGGTGCGGACGTAGTAGAAGGCGGCGGTGATGTTGGTGAGGGGGATGTTCATGAGTTCTGACCAGGCGACTCGGTAGATGGCCAGCTGGAGGGGGTCGGCGGTTTCGCCGCGGGTGGTTTTCCAGTCGATCACGTCGTAGCCGCGGGAGCCGTCGGGGCGGACGACCTGGTACACGGCGTCGATGCGCCCGCGGATCACCCGCCCGGCGAGGGACAGCGCGAACGGAGCCTCGATCTCGTACGGTGTGGTTTCGCCGAACGGACCGTCCCGGAAAGCGTCCATCAACTCGGTCAGGTCCCGGTCGTCGACGATGTCCTCGTCCGCGGCACCGGGGAGATCATCGGGGTCGAGCAACAGCTGCTGACCGAAATAGCTCTCCACCCACGCATGGAACCGCGTCCCGAATCGCGCCGCCCGGTTGGGTTTGCGCGGCATCGGCCGGGCCAGCTCGGCAGCCAGTCCGTCCGGGTCCTTCGCCAATCGCATCACCTGAGTCGCGGACAGTGCGGCCGGCAGCGCCACCTCGTACGCCTTCCGGCTCCGGCTTTCTCTTGCCTCGGACAACAATCGCTCCAACTCCGAGTCCCATCGCGCGACCGTCGCCTGCTCGTCCAGCAGTAGCGAATCCTCCGCCTCGACCGACGGCCCCTCGGCCCGCGCCTGCTGCACCAACGCGGCCGACTCCAACCGGCGCTGATAAGACTCGACGTCGTACGGCGTCGGCCACGGCGCCTGCGTCTGCTCCGCGAGCTCCGGGTTCTCCGCGGTCAGCTCCGGTTGCTCGGCCCACTCGATGACCCGCTCGCCGGCATGTTTCTTCAACGTCTCCAAGTACGCCGACGGGCCGCGCGGGCGCTTCTGGGTCGGACCCCACCAATGCCCGGTCGCGACCAGCAAGTCCTTCGCCCGGGTGAACGCGACATACCCGAGCCGTCGCTCCTCCAGCGCGTTCACGTCCTTGCATTCGTCCGCGAACGCCTTCAGCCCGGCGTTCGTCAGGTCGTGGATGTCCGGCAAGGTGTCCGCGTCACCGCGCAGCGGCCACGGCAGCACCTTCGCGTTGGTCGTCCACTTGTCCCGCCCGCGATCGGACGGAAACACCTTCGAAACCAGCGTCGGTACAAAAACAACCGGCCATTCCAGGCCCTTCGACCGGTGCGTGGTCAGCAGCTTCACCGAATCCGCCTCACTCGGCACCGCAAGATCCAGACCGGCCGCGTACTCCTCCTCGGCCGCCAGGTACGCCAGCAACCCGTCCAGCGAACCATCGGACTCGGTCGACACAAAGTTGCCCACGGCATCGAGGAACGCGGCGAGATGATCCCGCCGCCCGGCCTCGACATGATCCGGTGTCGCGGTCAGCTCGACATCCAGCCCGATCGTGCTGATCACGCGCCGGACCAGGTCGAGCAGCGGCTCCCCGGCATGCCCGCGCAACTCCCGCAGCTCCACCGACAGTTCCTTGAACCGGACGAGTGCCTCCGGCGCGTACTCCCCCGGCCCCGGGTCGTCGACGGCTTCGGCAAGTGAGATGACCTCGGTCGAATCCATCCCCGCGACGGCCGCGTCCAGCGCGGCAACCAGGTCGTCGGCGGCCGGCCGTGCGCCGGCATCGGCGAGCAGCCGGGCCCGGTTCGCCAGCAGCGCGAGATCCCGGTGGCCGATCCGGTACCGCGGGCCGGTGAGGATTCGCAGCATCGCCGCGTTCGCGGTCAGATCGTTGACGGCCTGCAGCGTCGCGACCACGTCGACGACTTCCGGCAGCGCAAGCAGACCGCCCAGCCCGACAACCTCGACCGGCACCTTGCGCGCGATCAGCGCTTCGTGCACCGCGCTGAGGTCGACGTTCGTACGCATCAGGATGCCGATGTCCTTCCATCGGCGGTTCCGGGTGCGATGGGCGGCGACGATGGCATCGGCGATCCACTCGATCTCCTGCGACCGCGTCTCGAACAACCCGACCGTGATCGCACCCTCGGGCGCGTTCTCCGGCGCCTCCAGCGGAATCACGCCGGGATGCTGCTCGTACAACTCGGCGGCGTGCTGGTTCGCCGCAGCCAGGATTCGGCTGCCGCAGCGACGGTTCACACTCAGTACGTACCGCTGCGCCGGCCGCCCGTCCGCCTGCGGAAAATGCTCCGGGAACTCGTCCAGGTTCGCGACCGAGGCGCCGCGCCAGCCGTAGATCGCCTGACACGGATCACCGACCGCGGTGACCGGATGCCCGCGCCCGTGCGCTACGTCCGGCCCCGCGAACAGCGCGGTCAGCATCCGCCGCTGCGACACCGACGTGTCCTGGTACTCATCGAGCAGCACGACCTTGTACCGCGCTCGCTCCACGCCCGCGACCTCAGGACACTCCTCCGCGAGCCGCGCCCCAAGCGCCATCTGATCAGCGAAGTCGACCACCCCACGCTCACCCTTGTACGCCTGGTACTCCTCGACCAGCTGCAGGATCTCGCCCCGCTTCAACGCGGTCTCGGCGAGCTTGCGTACCTCAACCGTCTGTTTGCGCGCCGCCGCGACCTCTTGGCGTACGGCGTCATCGTGCTCCCGGATCTCGTCCGGCCGGAGCAGATGATCCGCGAGCTCGCCGTCGAGCGAGAGCAGACTGTTCACCAGCGTCGGAACGTGGTGTGACGCGAACCGGATCGGCCCGGCGGATCGTCGCACCACCCGGCCGGCCAGCTGGAACCGGGTCGCGTCGGCAAGGACCCGCGAGTCCGGCTCGAGCCCGAGGCGCAGTCCGTGTTCGGCGATCAACGTGCCGGCGAACGCGTGGTACGTAGACACGACCGGCTCGCCTGGTTCTTCCGGCTCCCAGTTCGGGACGTTGCTGCGCAGGTGCGCGGCGAGGATCGGGTTCTGGTCCGGAGGCAACGTCGATCCGAGCACGCCGGCCTTGGTCAGATCCTCCCGGATCCGCACGTCCAGCTCGTTCGCGGCCTTCTTCGTGAAGGTCAGCCCGAGTACCTCTTCCGGTTTCACCTGCCCGGTGCAGATCAGCCAGACCACCCGCGCCGCCATCGCGGTCGTCTTCCCCGACCCGGCGCCCGCGACGATCACGCCCGGCGCGAGCGGCGCGGTGATGGCGGCCAACTGCTGGTCACTGAACGGAATACCGAGCAGGTCACACAGGTCGGCCGTCGTCCGTAGCTGTACGGCAGGCATCAGACGATCTCCCGGCCTTCGGGCTGAATGGGACAAAGGGCGCGCGCTTCACACCGGCTGCAGCCGTCGTTGCGCTGGGCGGTGAGGTTCTCGGTCCGGATCATGGCTTCTGCCTCGTCGACGGCGTCGTCCAGCCAGGTGCGGCCGTCCTCGTCGGTCTCCGGCGGGCCTTGGTGCTGGACCTTCGGGAAACCCCCGTTGTCGTCGTGCCGAAGCTGAACCAGCTCCGCACCACCCGCGGTCGCGTCTTCGCCGAGCTTCTTCAGCTGGCGGGAGTTGATCGCGCGTTGATAGATCGCGAGCTGAACGTGCCGCGCCAGCGCCGGCTTGGTCGGGATGTTCCGCCCGGTCTTCAGGTCGACGACCCGGATCGTCCCCTCCGGGTCCTGCTCGACCCGGTCCATCCGGCCCTTCACCCGGACCGCGGGATTCTCCTCATCGGGAAGCAACACGTCGAAGTCGACCTCGCTGCCGACGAGCTTCCGGTCCGGCCGGCCTTGGTGCCAGGCGATGAACCGGCGCAACGCCTGCTCCGCCTCGCCGCGCTCCCGGTCCGAAATCCACGCCGACTCGAATTCCAGCTGCGTCCATACCTTGTCCAGCCAGCCGTTCAGCTCGTCGACCGACGGCGGCAGGGTCCCGGTCGCGACCGCGTCGGCCAGTGTGTGCAGCACCATCCCGAAGCCGATCGCCGACGTACTCGGGGTCTCGCCGCCGGCCCGCCGGGTCAGGAACCACCGCAACGGACAGTCCACGATCGTCGTCAGCGCACTCCCGGACAAGGGCACCGGCAGCTCCGGGTCCGCGATCGGCCGCACCGACTGAGTACGCTCCCGCACACCCCACCAGCGCGACGGATCAGCCGTCGGCACCAAGGCCTGCTCACGATCATCGACCGCGTCCGCCAGCGCAGCCAGCCGATCCGCCGCCACCCGCTTCAAGGCCGGCGACGAAGCCGGATCCGCCAGTACGCAGCGGAGGTCCGCGACCAGGCCGGGCAGCGACAACGGGCGTCGCGGTCTTCCGGCGACCAGTTTTAACGGAATGTCCAGCTCAGCAAGGAATCGGGACGGTTGGTCGCCATCGGCTTCGGGCGCCTGCACCGCCGTCACGATCAACCGCTCACGCGCGCGGGTGATCGCGACGTAGAACAGCCGTCTCTCCTCCGCCAGCAGGGCGCCGGCCGACAGCGGATCGATCAGCCCATCCGTACCCAATCGGTCCGGCTCCAGCAGCGAGCCGCGGCGCCGCAGGTCCGGCCATTGGCCTTCTTGGACCGACGCCACCACGACGAGCCGCCATTGCAGGCCCTTCGACCGGTGCGCGGTCATCAGCTGCACGCCGGCCTCCCGGTACGTGCCGTCGAAGCGGTTGTCCGCCGCGATGTCCAGCGACTCCAGCTCCGCCAGGAACGCCGACACACCCTTGAAACCGACCTGTTCCTCAGCCCGCCCGGCCGCGTCGAACAGTGCGCACAACGAGTCGAGATCCCGGTTCGCGGCGCGGGCCGGCTCGCCGCCGGAGTGCGCCTGGCCGCGCAACCGCCGCAACCACGGCGACTCCGCCCAGAGCGACCACATCACCTCGTCCGGCGCCGCGCCCGCGGTCACGATGTTCCTTGCCTTGAGCAACCGCTCGCCGAGCGCCGCGAACCGTGCCTCGGCCGGCGACGCCTCCTCGTCAAGGAGCAACGGATTCAGCAAGGCTTCGCGCAGCAGCTCGTCCGACGACCGGGGCAGCCGCTGACCGCCCGCCGCGTCCCGATCTCGTCGTCGCAGCACGCGCGCGAGCCGGCGCAACTGCCCCGCGTCCATGGCGCCCAACGGAGACAACGCCAATGCACGTACGACGTCGACCGTCAACGTTTCCGGGTCAGCCACCGCGCGCAACGCCAGCAACATCGGGCGTACGGCCGGCTCCCGCGACAGGGGCAACTCGTCGCCCGCGACATCCACCGGAATGCCGGCCGCGGCCAGTGCGCGGCGCAGCGGCGGGATCGATCGGCTGCCGGAACGGACCAGCACGGCCATCTCGTGCCAGCCGATGCCGTCCTGGACGTGTGCGCGGCGGAGCAGATCGGCGATGTGTTCGAGCTCGGCGCCGCTCGTCGAGTACAGGTTCGCTTCGACCTTCCCGGGACCGTACACGCAGCTCGAAGCGTCCGGGTTGCGGAAGCGGTCGAAGGTGTCGCGGTCGAGCGTGCCCGGTACGCCGAGGCGGTTCACGACGTTGCGGGATACGCGTTGCAAGGTGGAGCCGAAGCGGCGGGTCGTACCCAAGGCGATCTGCGCTGCCTCGCCACCGCCGCGCGCCGGGAACTCTTCGGTGAAGCGCAGCAGGCCGCGGACGTCCGCGCCGCGGAACGTGTAGATCGCCTGATCCGGGTCGCCGACGACGACCAGATCGCGCCCGTCGCCGGCGATCGCCTGGAGCAGTTTGGTCTGTCCTGGATCGGTGTCCTGGTACTCGTCGACGAACACCGCTTTGAACTCGGCGCGCAGCTTGTCCTGCACCTGCGGCTGCTGGGCGAGGATCACCGCGCGGTGGATCAGCTCCGAGTAGTCCAGCACCTGCTCGGCGTCGAGAACCTGCAGGTACTCCTCGAAGAAGTCGCCGACCGCCACCCACTCGGCGCGCTCCGCCGAGCGCCCGATCGCGGACAGATCCTCCGGGTCCAGCCCGAGCTGGCGCGCCTTGCCGATCACCGCCTGCACCTCGTCGGTGAAGCCACGCGTCTTCAGCGCGGGATGCAGACTGCTCGGCCAGCGCACCGCACCGACCTCACGGCTGCCCGACAGTGCCTCGCTCAACCGCAACGACTGCTCGGGGCCGGACGGCAGCCGGAGTGGTACGTCGAACGCGTCGGCTGGAGTGAAGCGGCGCAGTAGTGCGTAACAGAAGGAATGAAAGGTCATCGACGGCATCACCCGGGTCGTCCGCCCGAGCCGGCCGGTGATGCGGTCGCGGAGCTCGGTCGCCGCCTTGCGCCCGAACGTCAGCACGAGCACCTCGTCCGGGCTCAGGCCGCGATTCCGGACGCGGTCGACGACGGCCTCCACCAAGGTCGTCGTCTTACCCGTTCCCGGCCCGGCCAGGACAAGCAGCGGGCCGCCGGGATGATCGACGACGGCCTGCTGATCAGCATCCAGGACAGGGGCTTCCGCACTGCGCCCTGCTGCCCGGACCAAGCGGTATCGGGAGCCCTGTCTGCTGACCATCGCCCTATCCCAGCAGACCCCACCGACAATCCACGCGGGCCACCCCGCCCAACCCCCGGATCACCGAAAAACGGACACAAAACAAGGCATTCCAAGCACCCCCGGCAACACCACGACAACCGGCTGTGCACCACAACACGCTGCCGCAGCCGGCGAGCTGCTCCACCCGAACAACTGCCCTACGGCGAGGAGATGTGTTGCGCGGCCGCTCGTCAGTGGTTGCGACGGATGGGGTGGAGGCGAGGCGGCGCCCAGCTGCCCGGCACGGGGGTGCATCGCGGCGGACAGCCGCTCCACCGCGAGGAGGTGTGCGTAGTGGGGTGGGTGTCAGTGGGTGGGGTTCCAGCGGGTGGTGCGGAGGTTTACCCGGCCGTTGGTGATTCGGACGCCGTCGGCTCTGAGCAGTTCCAGTTGTTCGTCGCCGACCTCGTCAGCGGGTACGCCGGACGCGCGGATCACTCGCCACCAGGTGACGGCCGCGCCGTACTCGCGCATGATCGCGCCGACCTGCCGCGGACCACCCTGTCCTACGTACTCGGCGATGTCCCCGTACGTCGCGACACTGCCCTCCGGGATCGACTCCACGGCCTGCAGCACCGCCTCGACGTACTCTTCCCGATCCACAAGGACAATTTAAGCGAGCGGGGCCAGCGCCTTCGCGAGTGGTTCCAGTACGGACGGTGGCGCGTCGAGCGGGAGGTTCATCACGACCAGGTCCACGCCCGCCTCACCGTACGCCGCGGCTGCCGCGACCGCCTTGTCGAGCGGACTGTCCGGATCGATCCGGACGTTCACCGAACAGGTGATCTCGCTGACGTCGCGACCGACCTCTTCACACCGCTGGACCAGCACGTCCTTGAGCGGCTTCCACTCGTCCGGGTTCGCGACGATGACGTTCCACTGCTGAGCCCATTTGGCGACCGCGCGGAGCGTACGCTTCGGCCCCTTGCCGCCGATGGTGATCGGCGGATGCGGCGTCTGCACCGCCTTCGGGTTGCAGTACGCGTCGGTGAGCTTGATGTACTTGCCGTCGAAGTTCGCGACCTTCTCGGTGAGCAGCGCGATGATCGCCTGCGTACCCTCGTCGAACCGGTCGAACCGCTCCTTCAACGGGTACAGGTCGATGCCGTACGCGGCAGTCTCCATCTCGTTCCAGCCTGCGCCGATCCCGAGCTCGAGGCGGCCGTTGCTGATGATGTCGGTGGTCGCCGCCATGTTCGCCAGCACGGCCGGATGCCGGTAGATCATCCCGGTCACCTGGCAGCCGAGCCGGATCCGCGAGGTCGCCTGGGCGAGCGCGCCCAGCGTCGTCCAGGCCTCCAGGTTCGGACCCTGCATGTCGCCGGTGAGCGGGTAGAAGTGGTCCCAGTGCCAGGCCGACTCGAAGATCTCGAACTGGTCCGCCGCGACCCACACGTCCCGCAGCTGCTGCCAGGTGGTGTGCTCCGGCCTGGTCTTGATCGCGAACCGCATCCCGCGCCTCCTCGATGTCACCGATTCCCCGCCTGCCGAACACTACCGCTCGCCCGGGCAGCGCGGCGGAGGCTCAGTCCAGACCCAGGCGGGCGCGGACCTCCGGACGGCGTAGCGGCGGCACGGTCTGCGGTGGGGTGCGGCGGGCCGGCATCTCGGCCAGCAACTGCTCGGTGATCTTGGCGACCTCGGCGGCGGCGCGCTCGATCGGGCCGCGGGTGGTCGCGCTCAGCGAACCGACCCCGGTCACCTTGCGCACGTACTGCAAGGCGGCGGCGTGGATCTCCTCAGTGGTCGCGGACGGCTCCAGCCCGCGCAGCACAGTGATGTTTCGGCACATGTCTCGACAGTACGTGCCGCCGGGGACAAGATCTGAAAACTACGAGGTATTGACTTACCTAATGGCATTAGGTTTTCCTCAAAGCATGAGCACCGCGCCGGACCGCCGTACGCGCCGCCGTCAGGAGACGATCGGGGAGATCCTCGACGTCGCCATCGAGCTGATGGAGGCCGAGGGAGTGGCGGCGCTGAGCCTGTCCGCGGTGGCCCGGCGGCTCGGACTGCAACCGCCGTCGCTGTACCAGTACTTCCCGTCGAAGATGGCGATCTACGACGCGCTGTTCCAGCGCGGCAGTGAGTTGCAGCGCGACGCGTACCGGACGGCGCTGGCGACCGCGACGACCGAGGACCTGCTGGAGCTCAACCTGGTCGCCGCTACCGCGTTCTGCAGGTGGTGCCTGGCCAACCCGGTCTATGCACAGCTGCTGTTCTGGCGGACCATTCCCGGCTTCGAGCCGAGCCCAGCCGCGTACGCGCCGGCGCAGGAGACGCTGCAGGACCTCCGCGAGCACCTACTGATGACAGCGGAGGCGGGCTATCTGCATCCGGACGCGGCCAGCGACGAAGGCATTGCGCTGTACACCTCGCTGACGGCCGGGCTGCTCTCGCAGCAGATGGCAAACGAGCCGGACGCGTCATTCGAGGACGGACGCTTCATCCGGATGCTCCCGACCGTCCTTGACATGTTCCACCAGCACTACGCGCCAACCAGGGGGAAGAGATGACTGCAGTACTCGCGGAGCGGATCGGGCGGGCCGATCGGGCACAGTGCCGGATGCACCGGGACAGTGAGCTTGCGGCATGGCACACGCTGCTCGCGTCGATCGAGGGGGACGAGTGGACGCGCCGTACGGTGTGCGACGAGTGGGACGTCGCGGACATCGCCGGCCACCTGATCGGGCAGGCGGAGGACGTGAACCGGATGCTGTCGTTCCCGCGCCGGTACCGGAAGGCGAAGCGGGTGTATCCGGAGGTGGTCCGGATCGACGCGCACATGATGGTCCAGGCCGATGAGCACCGCGGTACGCCACCGGCCGAGCTGCGCGTGCTGTTCGACCAGGTGTGGGCGAAGGCGACGCGCAAGATCTCCAAGAACCCGGAGCTGTTCCGGCGGGTGTCGCTGAGCATGGAGGGTTTCGACGACGTCCGGCTGAGCCTCGGCTACATCCAGGACATCCTGCTGGCGCGGGACCTGTGGATGCATCGCGATGACGTCTGCCAGGCACTGCAGCGCCCGTTCGACGCGGGGCCGTACGCCGTTGATCTCGTCGCACAAGTGATGTACGACGTGATCGACGGCCCGTACTGGGGTGACCGCCCGGCCGTCGAACTGGAACTCACCGGACCGGGAGGTGCGATCTACCAGCTCGGGAGGGATGAGCCGGTAGGTCGCGCCTCTGTGGACGCGGTGGCGTACATGCGGACCCTGTCCGGACGTGACGACGCCCCAGTGGTGACGGGTGACCCCGCCGCCACTGAGGCGGTCGCTACCTGCCGGATGCCGTTCTAGGACTCAGTACGACGGCTGGCTGGGGTCGATCTGGTCGACCCACGCCACGACACCGCCACCGACATGCACCGCGTCGGAGAAGCCCGCGCCCTTGGCGATCGCCAGCACCTCCGCGGAGCGGACGCCGGACTTGCAGTGGAACACCAGCTGCTTGTCCTGCGGCAGCTTCTCCAGCGCGACGCCGGTCTGGAAGTCCGCCTTCGGGATCAGCACCGAGCCGGGGATCTTGTTGATCTCGTACTCGTTCGGCTCCCGGACGTCGATCAGGACGAAGTCCTTCTCACCGTTCTCCTTCAGCTTGATCCACTCACTGAGCTGCTTCACCGAGATGGTCGAGCCGACGGCGGCGTCGGCCGCCTCCTCGGTCAGCGCGCCGCAGAAGCTCTCGTAGTCGATCAGCCCGGTGACCGTCGGGTTCTCGCCGCAGATGGCGCAGTTCGGGTCCTTGCGGACCTTCAGCGCGCGCCAGTTGAGGTCGAGCGCCTCGTAGATGTTCAGCCGGCCCAGCGACGGGTCGCCGATCCCGGTGAGCAGCTTGATCGCCTCGGTGACCTGGGCCGCACCGACGGATGCGCACAGTACGCCCAGCACGCCGCCCTCGGCGCAGGACGGGACCATGCCCGGCGGCGGGGGCTCCGGGTACAGGCAGCGGTAGCACGGGCCGTTGTCCGCCCAGAACACGCTGACCTGGCCGTCGAAGCGGAAGATCGATCCCCACACGTACGGCTTGTGCAGCAGCACCGCGGCGTCGTTCACCAGGTAGCGGGTGGCGAAGTTGTCGGTGCCGTCCACGATCAGGTCGTACGGCTCGAAGATCTCGAACACGTTGTCGTTGTCCAGCCGGGTCTCGTGCAGGACGACGTTCGTGTACGGGTTGACCTCGAGGATGGACTCCTTGGCCGACTGCGCCTTGGACTTGCCCACGTCGGACTGACCGTGGATGACCTGGCGCTGCAGGTTGGACTCGTCGACGGTGTCGAACTCGACCACGCCGAGCGTGCCGACGCCCGCGGCGGCCAGGTAGAGCAGCGCCGGGCTGCCGAGACCGCCGGCGCCGATCACCAGCACCTTGGCGTTCTTCAGCCGCTTCTGCCCGGCCATCCCGACCTCGGGGATGATCAGGTGCCGCGAATACCGCCGCACCTCGTCAATCGTCAGCTCGTCGGCCGGTTCGACCAGCGGTGGCAGTGACACGTTGTCGGCTCCTCAGGAAGACGGGGTTCAGGTCTGATGGTTTTCAACCAGTTGTCCCTTCTCCATGTTCCCGCAGATCCGCGGCCACCCCACCGCTGGTCCACATACCGGTCTGCTCGTCTCAGTCGTTGTCGGTGATGGTGCCGGTGAGCGTGAGCGGAAGCTTCAGTTCCGCGCCGTCCACCTCCTTCACGACCAGGCTGAACGTCTCCGTCGGTTCCTTGATCTTGTCGTCGAGGATCTTCACCGCGAAGTCACCCGTGGTCTGACCGGGCTCGATGTACCCGGTGACGCTCCGGTCCACCGTGCCGGTGCCGTCGTCGTCCACGGTGGTGTAGTCCTTCCGGATCACCGCGGTCCCGTCCTGCAGTACGCCGCTGAAGCCGACGTACTTGTCGCTCGGCGCGGACAGCTTGACCGGGAAGTTGACCACTCCTGCTTTTTCGACCGTCTTCAGGTTGCCGAGGGTCAGCTTGGGCGTCGGATCGTCGTCCACCACCAGACCGTGGCCGAAGGACTCGTTCAGCAGCCCGTTGTGCGGATTCGACAGCACCAGGTTGAACTTCAGGTCGTAGCTGTCCCGGGTGTTCCCCTTGACCGGTACGGTCACCTTCTGCCGTACCTGCCCCGGCTTGAACACCAGGTGCCGCGCAATCGCCCCGACGGTCTCGCCGAGGTCACCGCTCGACTCGGCGTACACGCTGACCGGACGGAGGCTCGGACGCGACATGGTGACCCAGAAGTCCAGCAGCTGGGTTCCCTTGTCCCCCTCCTTCACGCTGACGTTCGACGCGGACAGCTTCGGCAGCAGCACCGCCGGAGCCGACAGCCCCAGCCCAGGCGACGAGAACCCCAGATCACTCACGAACACCGACCCGCTGGCCACCCGGTCGGTCCGGAGCTCCACGGCGCGTACGTCACTCAGGTCGACGCCCTTCAAGGACGCCACCGGGATCTGTACAGTCCGCAGCAGGTTCTTGGGCAGCCCCATCCCGGTGGCGCCCGGCATCCGCACCAGCGCGTCACTGACCGCGGACACCGGTACGGCGGCCGCCTGCCCGCGCCCGTCCACGACCCGAACGGTCAGATCGGTCTTTGGCGTACCAGCCAGGTCCGGCATCGCGCGGAACGTCAGCGCGGCAAACCGGCGTACATCACGCTGCCCAGCCGGTACGGCGACTCGCACCACCCCGTTCGTACCAGTCCACACCAGCTTGGTGACTGCAGTGGTCGGTGTCTTGCTGGCAAACCAAGCGGCACCCCAGTGCGGCGCGTTGCCCCAGTCATCCGTCTTCATGCAAGTCGGAGTGGCCGCCCGCTCCTGCCCGGACGGTGGTGTCACACCAGCACAGACGGTCGCCGATGCCTTCCCACTGACCGCGCCGGCGGGCAGCGGCTTCGCGAAGTCGTTCAGATCCCGCCGGGACGCCAGCGGCGCCTGCGACACCACCCGGACCACAGCCTTGCCCGCGGACGCTGCGCGCAGGTCAGAACCGTCGAACTGCGGCAGGAACTGTTTCTCGTGGCCCAGCTGCAGCCGGAAGAAGCCGGCGACGTACGCCGTTCCCACGGCCTGCTGCTGCTTCGCCGTCAATCGGCCTGCGTACTTCGCTCCGCAGGGAGCCTCCTTTGCCTCACCGCCCCAGTCGTCGTTGGACGGTGCCACAGACTGCCCTGGTGTCCACTCGGTGTTGAAGAAGTTGTGGTTGGCGCCCAGCACCGTCACGGTGGATCGCGGTGCGGTGTCACCGTCGACAGAGTGCCTGGTGTCGTCGTAGAACATCTGCCCCTGCAGATCGGACACGTCACCGTCGCAGTAGGGCAGTACTACGCTCATAGCCACTCCCGGTACGGTCGCCCGGGCGAAGTCGGTCGGTGCCAGTGGAAGTACCGCGCGGATGCCGTACTGGCCGCCGCGGTCCGCGTTCAGTACGGCAGCACGGGCAACGCCTTCGCCGCCACGCGAGTGGCCCATCAGGCCGACGTTCTGCAAGTTGATCCGGCCGACGAAGCGCGTACCGAACGGTCCGCCACCGACTGTCGACCACTTCCGCCACAGTGCGAGGTGATCCAGGACCAGCTCGGCACGGGCCTGCGCACCGGCGTCGTACGCGTCCGCATCCCAGGCGTTGATCGCATTGGCGCTGATCGACACCACCTGGTAGCCGTTGCTGGCCAGGGCGTTCGCGGCACCGTCGTACCCGCGGTAGCTCGGGATCGGCTTCATACCGGCCGGGCACGGCCAGGGCTTGTCGTTGTCGGACGGGTGCGTCGGCTCGCCGTAGCAGACCTCGTGGCGGCCGTGCAGGAACATCACCAGCGGCCGCGGGCCGACGGCACCACGCGGCGAGTACACCTTGCCGCGTACCTCCGAGCGGTGGCCCAGACCAGGCAGGTTGACCGCCTCGTCACCGAGGTTGTACTCGGCGGTGTCCACCTTGTACTTGCCAAGCGCACCGGGGTCGGCCGGCAGCAGCGGTGCGCTGCGCGCCTTCAACCAGTACGCGTCAGTTGGTCCCGCGGGCGCGATACCGCGGCTCTTGCCGGCTGTCTGCTGTCCCAGGTCACCGGACCAGACCAGGCGTACGTCGCGCGCCTTCAGGACGGCCGGATCAGCAGTAGTCAGCGTTAGCGTCTTCCGGTTCGCGGACTGCTTCGCCACGCCCATCGGGCGGCCGTCGACGACCAGCAGCGGGAGCGACGCCCGCATCGGTGCCGGCGCGTCCAGGCGCAGCGTCAGCTGGTAGCCGCCCTGGACCGCGCGCACGTCCCATTGGTTGCCCTGTGCAACCTTTACGGCGGCGGGCGGTGGCGGTTCGGGCGCCGCCGCGGCGGTGAGTGTCCCCACACCCAGTAGTGCGACCATTCCCAACGACAGACTTCGGGCGGTTCTGCCGAGCACTCGCACAGTGGTCCTCTCATTCGATTGTCATCCGGCAAACATCACCTGTACTACTCGTCAGGCGGGCGGAAAGTTGACCGGATCAGCCGCTCAGTCGTGTCTCAGTCCAGGCTCGGATTCGACTCGATCAACTGGCGGAACGCGCGTGCCACCTCGTCCGGATGCTCCATCTGCGCGACGTGGCCGGACTGCGGCAGGTAGAGCAGCCGGGCGTTCGGGAAAGTGCGCTGGGCCTTGGTACGAATCCGCGCGTCGACCAGCTTGTCCCGGCCGCCGTAGATGAGCAGCACCGGGCAATCCACCTTCGCGGCGTCCGCCCAGAGCGACCGCCGTGGCCTGGCCAGTGACGACCGCAGAATGCTCCGGGCGCCGGAGACCGTTGCCTCTTGGCTCCACGGGTCGGTGTCGCGCCGGTGCAGTTCCTGCTCGTACGCCGCACGTACCTCCGGCGCCAGGGACCGCGGGTCGCCGAAGACCATCGACAACGACGCCTGGAACCGCTGGTCGAAGGGCAGCCGCCGCGTACGCTCCATGACCGCCGGACCGAGCCGCGGCGTGGCCAGCACGGTGAACCAGAGTGCACTGGCTGACACCCGCGGATGTGGCAGTGCTGGTGAGATGAGCGTCAGCGACTTGACCAGATCGGGGCGCTGGGCAGCCAGCGCTACGGACGCGGCTCCACCCATCGAGTTGCCGAACACATGCACCGGTTGGTCGAACTCATGCTCCAGCAACGCCACCAGTACGGCAGCCTGTTCTGAGATCCCGGTCACCCCGGCCAGCGGCGTACGCCCAAAGCCCGGCAGGTCCGGTGCCACGCCGCGGATGGTGTCGTTCAGCAGTAGGCCCAGCGCTGTCCAGTTGAGCGAGGACCCACCCAGACCATGCACGAACAGTGCAGGCGGCAGATCCGGCGCCGCGTCCGGCACGTCCCTGACAAGCAATTCCACCCCATCAACCGGCACCCGCCGCGCCGGCCACTCCCGTGCCCCCAGCGGCACCCCGTCCCCGGTTACTGGCCCGTAACTATCCACGGTGACCATGTTAGGTCTCTTCTCAGGTGGAGACTGGGATACATGGCGGGAGCGCAGCAGCAGCTGACTACTGAGGTTGATGGGCAGACTATGAAGCTGACCAACCTCAGCAAGGTGTTGTATCCACAGACTGGGTTCACCAAGGCCGAGGTGATCGACTACTACCACCAGGTCGCCACACTGCTGCTGCCACACCTCAGTGACCGGCCGCTGACCCGTAAACGCTGGCCGGACGGTACGGAGGCGGCGTACTTCTTCGAGAAGAACGCTCCGCGCGGTACGCCGACCTGGGTACGTACTGTGACGCTGCCGACACCTGGTAGCTCCACCGGACGCGACGAGGCCGACTTCGTGGTGGCCGATGACGTACAGACGATTGTGTGGCTGGCCAATCTCGCTGCACTCGAGCTGCACGTACCGCAGTGGCGGATCGGCCTGTCCGACCAGGGCAAGGACCCACAGGCCGACCTGATCGTGTTCGACCTCGACCCAGGGCCCGGAGCGACGATTGTGGAGTGCTGCGACGTCGCACTGGCGCTGCGGCAGCTACTGAGCCACTACGGGCTGGAGGGCTGGCCGAAGACCTCCGGCAACAAGGGCATGCACCTGTACGTACCGATCGAACCTGCTTCGTCCAAACTGACCAGTGCGTTCGCCAAGCAGCTGGCAGAACAACTGGCGGAGGCGCTGCCCGAGAGCGTCACGGCCAACATGACCAAGGCGCTCCGGCCGGGCAAGGTGTTCATCGACTGGAGCCAGAACGCCAGCGCGAAGACCACGCTCGCCCCGTACTCACTGCGCGGTTCCGACGAGCCCCGGGTGTCCACACCGATCGACTGGGACGAAGTGGCGTCCGCTACGTCACCGAAGGAGCTCCGCTTCATGCCCCACGACGTACTGGACCGGATCGAGGCGTACGGCGACGTACTGGACGGGCTGTACGACGATCCGCAACCGCTACCGTCGTAGGTGTCATAGCCGTCGCAGTCCGAGAGGAGAGCGAGTCGCATGACCAGTGAAACCGACTACGAGGGTCCGGGCGACGAAAACCTGCCCGCCGACGCCTCCGAGGCCGACGCACTCGAGCAACGCCAGGCGTCGACCGTGGTGGACGACCGAACCGAGAACCCCGACTCCGCCCTGCCACCCGAGGCAGACCCAGCCGACGTCGAGGAACAACGCCACGAAATACCCACCCCCGAAGACGACGACTACCGCTAACCCAAGCCCGGCGCACGCGGGCTGCCCGGTGGGCTCGTCGGTCGTGGCGGGCGTGATCGTTACCACGTTGGAACGCCCGCGCCACGAGCCGGCGGCGGATCCGGTGGTGGGGAAGCTACTGGTCGGGAGGACTGCTGGGTAGGATTCGTGGAACGACCTGGTGACGGACGAAGCCGGCCACCGGGCGCATCACCGAAGGAGCCCGACGTGTCGACGACACCGGAGACCGCACCCCGCCGCGGCAGCCGCCTGCCGCGCCTGGCGCGCCGCGCGCAACTGCTCGAGGCGGCCCAGGAAGTCTTCGTCGCGAACGGGTACCACGCCGCCGCGATGGACGACATCGCCGACCGTGCCGGCGTCTCGAAGCCGGTCCTGTACCAGCACTTCCCCGGCAAACTGGAGCTGTACCTGGCGCTGCTGGACACCTCCTGCGAGGCGATCGTCGCCTCCGTGCAGGAGGCGCTCAAGTCGACCGAGGACAACAAGCTCCGGGTCGCCGCGACCATGCACGCGTTCTACGACTACGTGGCGAACGCGCAAGGCGCCTTCCGGCTGGTGTTCGAGTCCGACCTGACCAACGAGCCGGCCGTACGCGAGCGGGTCGACCGGGTCACCCACGCCTGCGCCGAGGCGGTGTCCGAGGTGATCAGCGCGGACGCCGGGCTGAGCCGCGAGCAGTCGATGGTGCTGGCCGTCAGCCTGGTCGGCATGGCGCAGGTCAGCGCCCGCTACTGGCTCGGCGAGGGCAATCCGTCACTGCCCCAAGAACACGCCGCGGACCTGGTCGCATCCCTCGCCTGGCGGGGCATCCGCGGCTTCCCACGTACCGACACCTAACCCGAGAGCGATCCTGATCCGGCGTCGATCCGCCCCGGCCCCGGTCCGCCTCCGACGCTGATCCGGGTCGTTGTCCGGCGCTGATCGGGCGCTCATCCCGTCCGGAGAGGTTCTGCTCTCGGCGGACGGGTGCGGGCTCGGCGACCGGAGCGGATAGGCTCGAAGCGTCACCGGCGAAAGCCGCCGGTCGGAGCGTGCCCGGAGGGTTTCGTGGAGGTCAAGATCGGCGTGCAGCACGCCAATCGTGAGTTGGTTCTGGAGAGCGAGCAGAGCCCGGAAGAGGTCCAGGAGCTGGTCGCCGAGGCGCTCGCCGGGAAGACCGGCCTGCTCCAGCTGACCGACGAGAAGGGCCGCCGGGTGCTGATCCCGGCCGACCGGCTCGCGTACGTGGAGATCGGCGAGGTGTCGGCCCGCAAGGTGGGCTTCGGCGCGATCTGATCCCGTTCTGGACACGGTGCTGCGTGTCCCGGTTGCGCGGAGCCTCGGTGGGAGGACGATTGACGATAAGACCTGCGCCGTGATTGGTCTGGTTTGTCACGGGGCACTGGACCGGCGCAGGTTGGTCGTCCCCCACAAGGAGGAACCGTGTACTGGGTCTGGATGCTCATCGTCAGCCTCATCGCGGGCATCATCTTCGGGCCACTGGCCCGGCTGGTGCTCCCCGGCAAGCAGAACATCAGCCTCGGCTGGACCATCCTCGGCGGCGGCATCGGCGCCTTCATCGGTGGTCTGATCGCAAAGCTCCTCGGAGTCAAGGACACTCCGGGACCGGACTGGATCCAGTACCTGATCCAGATCATCTGCGCCGCGATCGTCGTGGCGATCATCTCCGCCCGCAACAGCAGAACCAAACCCGCCTGAACCAAGCACCACCCCAACGGCCGCCACCCCACCCGGGAGGGCGGCCGTTGCCGCACCCCCACCCATCCGAGGTTGCCCCCTGAGCCGGTGGGTTGCCCCCTCAAATGCCGACACCACAACCCACCACCTCAGGGGCCAGCCCCCAACCGGACGGCCGCACGACGAGCCGCAGGGCTGTACGACGAGCCCGCAGGGTTGTACGGCGAACCGGCGGGTTGCACGGCGAGCCGGCGGGTTGTACGGCGCGCCGGGGGTTGCCCCCTGAGCTGGTGGGTTGCCCCCTCGAATGCCGACACCACAACCCACCACCTCAGGGGCCAGCCCCCAACCGGACGGTTGTACGGCGAGCCGGGGGGTGTGCGGTGACGTGGAGGGTTGTGCGGCGGGGGGTCAGGCTTGGAGGCCTAGGGCGGTCATTCGGGCGGTGTGGGCTTCGGTCAGGCGGGTGAACATGCGGCCGATCGCGGCCAGGTCCAGGCCGGGGCGGTCGACGCTGCCGGCCAGCAGGGCGGTCAGGGAGTCACGGTCGGCGGCGATCCGCTGGGCTTGGCTGAGCGCCTCGCCGACCAGCCGCCGGCCCCAGAGCGCCAGCCGGCCGCCGAGCTTCGGGTCCTCCTCGATCGCCGCCCGGACCCGGTCCACCACGAACTCGGCCTGACCCGAGTCCGCGAACACATCCATCACCAGCGCCCGCGTCTCCGCATCCACGAAGGACGCGATCTCCCGGTAGAAGTCGTTGGCGAGACCATCACCCACGTACGCCTTGACCAGCCCTTCCAGCCAATCCGACGGCGCGGTGTGATCGTGGAACGCGTCCAGCGGCGTCACGAACGGCCGCATCGCTTCCATCGGATCGACACCGAGCTGCACGAGCCGGTCCCGGAGCCGCTGGAAGTGCCCGAACTCGGTGGTCGCCAGCGCCGCCAGCTCCGCCTTGTCGTCCAGCGTCGGCGCCAGTTTGGCGTCTTCGGCCATCCGCTCGAAGGCGGTCAGCTCCCCGTACGCGAGGACACCGAGCAAATCCACCGCCGCGGCCCGGTAGGCGGGATCGTCAAAGGCCGTCTGCTCCATGCCCGGCACCTTATCTGCCCGTGAGCGCGGGTGGTATGAACCACACTCCCGGTCACGGCACCCGGCCGGCCCGAGTGGCGCAAACCACAGCGCGCAGCCTTGACGTCTGGAGCGGTTACACTGGTGGGCGATTCGCCGGTGACGCGCCCAGATGGGCAAGCTGGTGCGAGGTGCTTGCACAGTGTCCCCGCGCCTCACGAGGGGACCGTCACGGTCCCAGGCGCCCGGCCACTGAGCACACTGTCCGCACAAGCATGTGAGAGGCGATCAGCCTGACCACCTTCCGAGAGCTCGGGGTTCTCCCCGAGATCTGTGACGCACTCGACCGCGTCAACATCATCGAACCGTTCCCGATCCAGGAGATGACGCTCCCCGTCGCTCTGATGGGTACCGACCTGATCGGTCAGGCCCGGACCGGTACCGGCAAGACGCTCGGCTTCGGTATTCCGTTGCTGCAGCGCACCATCTCCCCCGGCGAAGCCGACTACGAGGAGCTGGCCGCGCCCGGCAAACCGCAGGCCCTGGTCGTCACCCCGACCCGTGAGCTGACCATCCAGGTCGCCAAGGACCTCGCCACCGCGTCGACCGTACGCACCGTGCGCGTGCTGACCATCTACGGCGGCGTCGCGTACGAGCCGCAGCTGGACGCGCTGAAGAGCGGCGTCGACGTCGTGGTCGGTACGCCCGGGCGCCTGCTCGACCTGGCCAACCGCGGCGTACTCGACCTCAGCCACATCAAGGTGCTCGTCCTGGACGAGGCCGACGAGATGCTCGACCTGGGCTTCCTGCCCGATGTCGAACGCATCCTCCGCAAGACCCCCGAGCTGCGGCAGACGATGTTGTTCTCGGCAACGATGCCCTCTGCGGTGATCGGGCTGGCCCGTACGCACATGCGGCACCCGCTCAACATCCGCGCCGAGTCGCACGAGGACACCCAGATGGTGCCCACGACCGCGCAGTTCGTGTATCGGGCGCATGATCTGGACAAGCCCGAGGTGGTCGCGCGCATCCTCCAGGCCGACGACCGCGGCCGGGTGATGATCTTCTGCCGGACCAAGCGCGAGGCGTCCCGGCTGACCGACGACCTGCAGGACCGCGGCTTCAAGGCGGCCGCGATCCACGGCGACCTGAACCAGCAGGCCCGCGAACGGGCGCTGACCCGGTTCCGCGGCGACAAGATCGACGTACTGGTCTGTACCGATGTCGCCGCCCGTGGCATCGACGTCGGTGGCGTCACGCACGTCATCAACAACACCTGCCCCGAGGACGAGAAGACCTACATCCACCGGATCGGGCGTACCGGCCGCGCCGGGGCGAGCGGCATCGCCGTCACCTTCGTCGACTGGCCGGACCTGACCCGGTGGAAGGTGATCAACAAGGCGCTCGACCTCCCGTACGACGAGCCGCAGGAGATCTACTCCACGTCGCCGGAGCTGTTCCACGACCTCGGCATCCCGTCCGACGCCAAGGGCCGGCTCCGCACCGCCCGCGATCCCAACGAGGCACGCGACGCTCGCGAGTCGCGCGGGTCCCGCGACTCCCGTGGTGCGCGTGGCGATCGTGACTCGCATGGTGCGCGTGGCGATCGTGATTCGCGTGGCGGGCGCGATGAGCACGGGCGCAGTGAGCGTACTCGTGATGAGCACGGGCGTACTGAGCGCGGTCGTGGTGATCGCACTCGCGACGGCCGCCGTCGTGACGAGCACGCGCGTGGCGATCGTGCCCGTGACACGCACGGTCGCGACGACCACGGCCGTACGGATCTGGACGACCGCAGCCGGACCGAGCACGGTGGCGACCGCAACCGGCCCGGCGACGGGCGTCCCGAGGGCGCATCGTCCAGCCGTTCCCGCAAGCGGAACCGAAACCGCAAGCGCACCCGCGCCGGCCAGCCGGTCGAGGAACACGCCGACGTAACCACCAACACCGAGGTCCCCCCAACAACCGACACCACCAGTACCACCGGGTCGGCCGACGCCACCGGGACTGCAGGCACCGCTGGTACTACTGGTACTGCCGGGGGTTCCGAGTCGGCGTCTCGTAAGCCCCGCAAGCGCAATCGCAACCGCAAGCGCGCGGACTCTGCTGAGCCCACAACCGTCCAGGCGGCCTCAACCACCCCCACGACGGACACTGCGGCAACGAACACAGCACCGATTGCCGAAGCAGCCGCGAACGCGTCAACTCCGGAGCCGACGACCGCGAACGAACGGCCGACGCGCACCCGGACTCGCAAGAACACGTCCGCCACTCCGGCCACCTCCGCGAACGCAACTCCAACAACACCCGCGGAAGCCGCTCCAGCAGCGGAAGCCACTCCGGCAGCGGAAGCTGCTCGGGCCGCGGAGGCCACTCCAGCTCCGGTAACGAAGCCCGCTCCGGCGGCAACCACGGAAGCCGCTCCGGCCGCGGCAACGGAAGTCGCTCCAGCAGCGGCCGCCGAGGCTTCTGCCAAGAAACCTGCAAAGCGAGCCACGGCCGAGAAGCCCGCCAAGCGAGCTGCAGCCAAGAAGACCGCTGAGCCGGCGAAGCGAGCCGTAGGCAAGAAGTCCGCCGCACCCGCCGAAGCTGACAACGCGGCCTCCGAGGTCAAGTCGGCCGAAACGACACCCGCCAAGCGGACCCGCAAGACCGCTCAGGCAGTACCGGCGGAAACCGAAGCGGCGCCTGCTAAGCGGGCGGGCGCCCGGAAGACTGCCACCACGCCGGCAGCCAAGGCATCGGTCGAGGCGCCGGCGAAGCAAGCGCAGGCGAAGAAGGCTGCCGCAAAGAAACCAGCACCGGCCACGAAGCAGACAGCAGCCGCGAAAAAGGCCGCAGCCACAGCAAAGAAGCCAGCAACGACTGCGAAGAAGGCCACAGCGCCCGCGAAGAAACCGGCGGTGGCGGCGAAGAAGACGGCAACGACTGCGAAGAAATCTGCGGTAGCCGCGAAGAAGACTGCAACAGCCACGAAGAAGGCTCCGGCAGCCACGAAGAAGTCAGCCCCGGCCGCGAAAAAGTCGGTGGCGACGGCCAAGAAGTCCGCGGTAGCCGCAAAGAAGACGGCAACGGCAGCAAAGAAGGCGCCGGCAGCCACGAGGAAGTCGGCAACGGCGGCGAAGAAGGCTCCGGCAACCGCGAAGAAGCCAGCGCCGACCGCCAAAAAGGCCGCAGCAGCCACAAAGAAGACAGCGGCAAAGAAGACGACCGTAGCCGCGAAGAAGACGGCAACAGCAGCAAAGAAGACGCCGGCAGCCACGAAAAAGTCGGCAACGGCGGCAAAGAAGGCTCCGGCGACCGCAAAGAAATCAACGCCGACCGCCAAAAAGTCGGCAGCAGCCACAAAGAAATCAACGGTAGCCGCGAAAAAGACGGCCGCAGTCACAAAGAAGACGACGGCAAAGAAGTCGCCAGTAGCTGCGAAGAAGACGGCGGCGGCTGCGAAGAAGCGCGCTTCAGGTACGAAGAAGTAGGCGGGCATCACGAAGCGGGCGGCGGGTGCGGCTAAGGCCAAGTCGGTCGCGCGGCTCCAACGCTCTTGACGAATAGCAAGTCCCAGCTCACCGGCGCGGCCGATCAACGGTCGTGCCGGTGAGCTATGTCAACGCACGTTCCGCCCGGCGCCCGCGTATGTCGTCGCCGGGCTACGGCGACAGGCGGCGAAAGGTGCGGTGACCGGCCGCACTGGTGGAGGACGTCGGTGGCTTCCCGAGCAGAGTCCGCGGAGCCAAACTCCGCTCAGCCGCACAGCAATCTGCCGACGATCACGCCGGCCCTCGTCGGCGATCACGTCGGCGAGGTGCGTCCGGTCGTACGGGACGACCACCGGGGGCGCGTACCGAACGACGGTGATGGTCAGGCACTGGCCAGCGTGACCAGGTGCGGGAACGACGGGGCACGACCATACGGAGCGACCACCCGCGGGCACGTACCGAACGACGGTGATGGTCGGACACTGACCAGCGTGACCAGGTGCGGGGACGCCGGGCACCGGCCGGCGTGGCCGGGTGCGTGGGCGAAGGAGGCACTGGCCGGCGTGGTCAGGTGCAGGGGCGACGGGCACGGGGTGGTTGGTTGGCAGGGTAGGTCGGTGGGGTGCGTTCGCTCGTATGGCAGGACGGCACGCGAGCTGGTAGCGAGGCAGGTGATTGTCGGGCGTTGGTTGAGGACAGTGCGGGGCCGGCCGGACAGCTTGGGGGTGCCGGAGCGGGCGTGCTCGGTTGGCGGTCAGGTTGGCTAACTGCGCGGTGCGGTGGCGCAATCGCGTTGCTGGGGGCCTGCCGTACGGCCTGATGTTCCGCGGCTTGGTGGCGGGTGGGGCGGTGACTGTGTTTGGTCGTGTGTGCCGACGGGCGTGGGCTGGGACCGAAGGACGGGTGGTGGTGGGTGTGGTTCTGGTGGGGTGGGCGTGGGGTGGGGCTGCGGGTGGCGGGGTGTGAGGGGACTACCCGTTCTTGTGCACGGTTTGTTGGGGTTGGGTGCAACAGGTGGGGGGTGTGTGTCGTCCTAGGGCGGTAACCACGAGAGAAGGGCTGGAAGTGATGGGGCGGATTGGTGGGGTTGCCGCGGGTGCGGTTGTGGTTGGGCTGTTGTTGGTGGGGTGTGGTGCTGGTGGGAGCCAGACGGCCAGTGACGGTGCGCGGAGTGAGGGGACGGCGGGGGTTGCGAAGCCGCAGGTGCCGGGAGAAGCGGGAGCCGAGCAGCCGGGGGCGGGGCAGTCGGGGGGGGGGGCGAGCTCAGGGAAGGGGGTTGGG
>NZ_BAAAPH010000038.1:0-52460 GCF_039531045.1 Kribbella hippodromi
CCCCAGCCCAAGCACTAGCCGAACTACTCGTTGCTTAGACCACTGGACCCCGCCCACGGTTTCTGCTGGAAAACAAGGGGGTTTGCACATGTTGGGACATGGGGCAGACTGTGGTTCCGTGACTGACTACGTGGCGGCTGAGGGCCGGTATGACGACCAGATGAGCTACCGCCGGACGGGACGGAGCGGGCTGCAACTGCCCGCGATCTCGCTAGGCCTGTGGCACAACTTCGGCGACGACAAGCCGTTCACGACGCAGCGCGACATCCTGCGCCGGGCGTTCGATCTCGGCGTCACGCACTTCGACCTGGCGAACAACTACGGCCCGCCGTACGGCTCGGCCGAAACCAACTTCGGGACACACTTCGCCCGCGACTTCAAGCCGTACCGCGACGAGCTGATCATCTCGTCGAAGGCCGGCTACGACATGTGGCCGGGTCCGTACGGGCAGGGCGGCGGCTCCCGCAAGTACCTGCTCGCCTCGCTCGACCAGTCCTTGAGCCGGATGGGCCTCGACTACGTCGACATCTTCTACTCGCACCGCTTCGACCCGGACACGCCGCTCGAGGAGACGATGGGCGCGCTCGACACCGCGGTCCGTTCGGGCAAGGCGCTGTACGCGGGCATCTCGTCGTACTCGGCGGACCGGACCCGGGAGGCGGCCCGCATCCTGCAGGAGCTCGGTACGCCGCTGCTGATCCACCAGCCGTCGTACTCGATGCTGAACCGCTGGATCGAGGAGGACCTACTCGACACGGTCGGCGACCTGGGCGTCGGCGTGATCGCGTTCTCGCCGCTGGCTCAGGGCGTGCTGACCAACCGGT
This sequence comes from Kribbella hippodromi, assembly GCF_039531045.1. Lineage (NCBI taxonomy): Bacteria > Bacillati > Actinomycetota > Actinomycetes > Propionibacteriales > Kribbellaceae > Kribbella > Kribbella hippodromi. Next base: position 825 of record NZ_BAAAPH010000038.1, read on the forward strand.
ACCTGGATGGCATCCCGTCCGACTCCCGCGCGGCCCAGGGCAAGTCCCTCAACCCCGACTCGCTCACCGAGGACACGCTCAAGCACGTCCGCGCCCTCAGCGAGATCGCAAACCAGCGCGGCCAGTCGGTAGCCCAACTCGCCCTCGCCTGGACCCTCCGCGACGACCGCGTCACCAGCGCCCTGATCGGCGCCTCCAGCGTCCGCCAACTGGAAGACAACCTCGCCACCGTCCGCAACCTCCACTTCACCCCCGAAGAACTGAAAGCCATCGACGCCGACGCCGTAGAAGCCGGCATCAACCTCTGGAAAAAGAGCTCCGACGCCTAACTACCCGCCCCACCCCACCCAGAAGCGCCCGCCCACCCAGCGGGCGCTTCCCCGTTCCACCCGGCCCCACCCTGCCACCCGCCACAGCCGCACGCCGCACGCCGCACGCGCAACCCAACCACCTGCACCATCGCGTACCGATCGACAGGTAGCCCTCATCACCCCCACCAGCCCCTGAGCGTGCTGCCCCTGCCCTCACCTACCGCCAACCAGCCCACCACCCACTCTTCGGCACCCGTCCTCCGGAACCCCTGGCACACCTTCACCCCAACGTGACATCCCGGGCTACGCCCCACCCGCGGGGTACACCACACCCGCCGTGCACCACACACCGCCGCACACCATCACCGCGCGACTCCCACCGACACACCCGCCGCCGCACACATCCACCGCCACAGTCGCCATCACGCACCCCCCGCCACACCATCACCGCACGGGGCCACCGCCACACCCGCCGCCGCGCGAGGCCAACCGCCGCCTCCACCGCCCGCGCAGACCCAGCTGCCCACACCATTGAGTACCGAAGGACGGGTAGTCATGGTCACCTCCGCCACACGCTGAGCGTGCAGTACCCCCGTTCAGCGGTCGCTGGCCGGACCACCACCCGTTCTTCGGTCCGGCAGGTCCCCGGTCCGCCACCCAGTCCGGCACCGCCTCCCCCGCTGAAGCAAGCTCCGACAGACAGCGCATCCGACGCCCAGCCGCGTACATCCGCACCAATCCGCCCCATCGATGAACAGACCAGCGGCCGGTCCCCACGACCGACCGCCGGCGGGATGTGCGACCGCTGCCGAGCTACAACCTGTCACCAGCAAAACAACCCGCCAGCCGCACGAAGTCCACACCGGGCGCGGGCACCTAAAGCTGGTGGCTACGGGAGGGACATGCGGCCACTGGCCGGATGTACGACGGCGGGCCGGATGTACGACGGCGGGCGGGAGGTGGGACGGCGGGCGGGAGGTGGGACGGCTGCCGGGATATGTGACTGCTGGCGGGCTGCAACAACCCACGTCAGCGGCGAACAGCCTGCCAGCCGCGCGGAGCCTCGCGCCGGGTGCGGGCACTGGTACAGGTTGGTGACTGCTCGCGGGATCTACCACCACTGGCGGGATATGTGACCGCTGGCGGGTTACAACATGCCAGCGGCGAAACAACCCGTCAGCCGCCGGACGTTGACCCGCGTTGGTCGGGACGCATGCTCACTCGGACGCTGACCTAGGTAGGTCGAAGCCCCGCCCACCACGCCGTACACCACTCTGCGGGACGCAACTCCCACCCACCCGGACTCAGGGATGGGTGCTGGGTGGGCGGCGAGTGGCGAGCGAGCGCGGGAGTCGTGAGCGCATAAGCGCGGGACTCCGTGAGCGCGGGAGCGCGGGACTCCGTGAGCGCGGGAGCGCGGGAGTCCGTGAGCGCGGGAGCGCGGGAGTTCGTGAGCGTGGGGGTGGGTGAGTTCGGGGGCGTGGGGTTGTGGGGAGGTTACGGAGCGGGGTGGGGTGGTTGCGGGGTTGGGCGGATGAGGGGACGCTGGGGGGAGTACCTCTGGAGGTGGTTCTTATGGCCGCTTCGACGCTGGAGATGGCGCTGGGCTATGAGCATGCGCGGATTCGGGAGTTGGCGGAGCCGGCGCATCATCCGGCGGCGGCGCATCCTGAGCGGCGGCATCAGACGGACTGGTTCTACGCGATCGCGGCGCAGCATCTGGCCGCGGCGGAGGATGTGTTGCTGCCTCGGGTGCGGGAGTTGCCGGACGGGGCAGAGCTGGTGGTCAGGTATGTCGGGAATGCCAAGGAACTTGAGCGTTCGCTGCGGTTCCTGAAGGGACGGCAGTACGGTGACAGCCGGTTCCTGCATCTGCATCACGAAGAACTTTGGCAGCACATCGATCGGCTGCTGACAGAGCACGAGTCGATGGAGGCGTCCTGCAGCCGGCAACTGTGCGATCAGCTGGATGACTCGCATGTGAACGCGCTGACCGAGGATCTGCTGGAGGCGGAGGAGGTCGCGCCGACGCGTGCGCACCCGTCGTCGCCGCATATCGGACGGGCCGGGCGGATCGCGCACCGGATCTGGCGGATGGCAGACAGCGCGTGGGACAGCGCTGAAGGGAGAGTGGTGCCGATCAAGTACCACGCCCACCCGAAGCGCGACTCCGCACTCTCCCACTACCTGTACGGCACCCCCATGCCCCGCGAGGAAGAACCGCACTAGCCCCAAGCAATCCTCCACCGACCCACCTACGGCAAACCGCCTGGTGGCCGCTGCCGGCCGCCCGCGAGCGGACGGGTGAGCGGCGACTGTGAGCGACATGTGAGCGGTGACGGTGAGCGGTGACGCGTGAGCCGACTCAACCGAGCAGTGCGTGGTGCCGAGCAGTGCCGGCGAAGCTGAGCCCGCTGGGGCAGCGCTGGGTCGGGTGGAGCCGCCCGGGCAGTGGTGGGTCGGGTGGAGTGCTGGGTCGGGTCGAGCGAAGCTGCGTCGGCGGCAGCCGGTGGGCCATTGGGCAGGCCCGCGTGCGGCACGCTGCTGGTCAGCCCGTCCCGGCGCTGTGCAGGAGGAGGAGCAGGCGGCTCCGGCGAGCGGGTGGAGGCGCTGCGTGGGTGGAGGCGCTGCGTGGGTGGAGGCGCCTCGGTAGTGCTGGGATAGGTGGAGCCGGCAGGGCAGTGCTGGGGTGGGTGGGGCCGGGTCGGATGGGGTTGGGGTGCGTGGGGGCGGGGTGGGAGGTGACCGGGCCCGCCCTCAGGGATGCCTCCTTGGGGGTGGGCCCGGTCTGCCGGCTCTCACTGCGCCTGGTTGTGGGGGCCGGCGTTGGCCCCGGCATCGCTGCGCCTGTTGTGCGATGACGGGTCCGGCGTCCTCTCCCGCTGCGCCTGGTGTGCGGAAAAGGACGGTCTTTGGGGTGGCCGTCGGACCGGCTCCGGTGGCCCGGTGCCCGTACAGTACGGCCGCTATGCGGTCACCTCAGTCCGTCTCAAGCAGATCAGCGCCATCTCGGTCCATATCAGGCCACCTCGGTCCATATCGGCCACCTCGGCCACCTCGGGCAGCTCGGGCAGCTCGGCCACCTCGGGCAGCTCGGTTTATCTGAGGCCATCGATGGCCTTCTTTGCGCCGGGGTGCAGGGGTACTGGGTCGGTTTTGTCGGCGTTGTCGAGTGTGATGCCCTTGGCGGCGGCGTTCACCGCGACCAGTGCGTCCAGGTTTGAGTAGATGACCTTGGTGAGCTGCTCGGCCAGGTCGTCCTTCATGTCCTTGCGGACCAGCAGCACGTTCGGGACGACGATGGTTTGTACGTCAGCCGGCTGCTTGTACGTAGCCGCAGGGATCGGCGCCTGCGCGTAGATCGAACCGTACTTCTCCTCCAGCTTCGGCAGCAGATCGGCGAGTGGCAGCAGCTTGACGCCCTTGCCCATGCTGGTGACCAGGTCGGTGATCCCGCCGGTCGGCAGCCCGCCGGACCAGACGAGTGCGTCGATCGAGCCGGACTTCATCGCGTCCACGGATTCCGGCAGGCCGAGTCGCTGCGCGGTCACGTCCTTGGCCGGGTCGAGTCCCGCGGCCGTGAGCAGGCGGCGCGCGATCACCTCGGTGCCGGAGTTCGGTGAGCCGGTCGAGACGCGTTTGCCCTTCAGGTCGGCGATCGAGTTGATTCCGGCCGAGGTGCGTACGGCGACCTGCGTGTAGTTGTTGTACAACCGGGTCAATGCGACCACGTCTTGCTTGGAGGTGAAGCTGTGCTCGCCTTTGACCGCGTCCGAGGCCGAGTCGCCGAGCGAGAACGCGAGGTCGTAGTTGCCGGCCACCAGGCCCTGGATGTTCTGGACCGAGGCGCCGGTCTCGCTGGCGGTGGCGCGATAGCCGGACACCTTCTGCGAGATCACCGAGGCCAGCGCTCCGCCGAGCTGGTAGTAGACCCCCGTCGTGTTGCCGGTCGCGATCGTCAGCCGGCCGCCGGACGCGCCTTCGGAACCGGCGGGCTGACGCTGGCCGCCGCAGGCGGTGAGCGCGATGACGGCTGCGATCGCCACCGCGGCGGTGGGGAGGCGACGGAGTCTCATGAGGCAACGGTTCCTTCCACGGAAGAGGCCTGGCGCTGCCGCCGGACCAGGTTGAGGACGACGGCAACAAGTAGCAAACAGATTCCGGCCGTGATGGTTACGGGCGCGAGGTAAAGCAATAGCGCGGCGGCCGGTACGCACAGCGCTCGCTCGAGCCGGCTGGCCTTCACGAACACCCATCCGCCGGTGACGACCGCGAGCGCGGCGACGGCGAGCATCGACACCAGCGTCGTCCACACCATGCCGACCAGCGAACCCTGACCCAGCAGGTACGAGCCGTTGTCCGTGAGCACGAACGCGAACGGCACCAGGAAGGCCGGCAGTGTGTACTTCCACGCCTGCCACATCGTCGGCATCACCTTGCCGCCGGTGATCGCCGCGGTCGCGACGGCGGCCAGCGCGGTCGGCGGCGAGACTTCCGAGAGGACGGCGTAATAGAAGATGAACATGTACGCCTCGGGCTGCGTGACGCCGAGATGTACCAGCGCCGGCGAGATGATCACCGCCGCGATGATGAACGACGCGGTCACCGGTACCGCGAGTCCGAGGATCAGGACCGCGATCGCGGACAGCAGCACGGTCAGGATCAGTACGACGGTGTGGTTGTCGGTCAGCCCACGCGCCGCTCCGACGATGATTTCGGCCAGGTTCAGTCCGAGGCCGGTCTGGGTGGTGACCGCGACGATGATGCCCGCGGTCGCGCAGGTCGCCGCCACCGGCAGCACCGAACGGGTGCCTTGGGCAAGCGCATTGAACAACGGCCGGCCCGTCAGCCGGTGCGAGCGGTCCAGGAAGGACAGCGCGAACTGGATCACCACGGCGTACACGACTGCCTTGAACGGCGGGATGTCGACCGCCATGAACGCGATGATCACGAACAAGGACAGGAAGTGGTACCCGAACCGCAGCAGCAACCGCCACGCCGACTGCTGCGAGGTCTCCGCCGAAGTGGTGCCGTGCTTGCGGGCGTCGATCTCGATCGCGAGCAGAATGCCCAGGTAGTACAGGATGGTCGGGATCACCGCGAACCCGAGGACCTTCAGGTACGAAACCTGCAGGAACTCCGCAATGATGAAAGCCGCCGCGCCAAGGGTCGGCGGGGACAGGATCGCCCCGATCCCGGATGCGGCGAGCATGCCGCCCGCTGGTTCCGGTGGATACCCCGCGCGGCGCAGGATCGGCCACGACACCGTCCCGAGCGACACCGCCGTCGCAGTACCCGATCCCGACACGCTGCCGAGCAGGAACCCGGCCAGCGTGACCGTACGCCCCGGTGCCGTCCGGCTGCGCTTGAACGCGGCGAAGGACAGATCGATGAAGAACTTGCCCGCGCCCGAGTAGTCGAGCACCGCGCCGTAGATCGTGAACAGCACGATGTACGAGGCCGCGACGTTCAACGGCGTCCCGTAGAACCCGGCCGTACCCATGGTGAACTGCGCGATGATCGCGTCGAAGTTGAATCCCTGATGCGCCAACGACCACGTGTACGGCAAGTAACCGCCGTAGTAGGCGTACGCGATGAACACCAGGCTGAACGCCGGCAGCACCCAGCCCGTCGTACGACGGCATGCCTCGAGCAACAAAATCAGCAAAACCGCGCCCGCGACCACATCGAGCGTGGTCGGTTCCTGCCGGCGTTCGAGATAACCGTCGAAGCCGAACAGCGGGTACACGCACACCGCGAGCGCCACGATCGCGAGGATCCAGTCGATCAGCCCGGGATCGTCATGCGTACGCGCTTTGAAGGGATTGAGCACCGCGGGCACCTTCAACCCGCGGTAACACAGCAGCGTGATCGGCAGGATCGCTGCGAGAAAGATCACCAGGTAGAACTGCGTGCCTTGTGGTAAAGGGAAGAACACCTGCGCGAGGACGCCGACACTGACGATTGCGCACCAGACCGAAATCACCAGATTCAGGGCAGGGCGCAGCCGCCGAGCGGGGCGTTCCTGCTCGTACTCGGCAAGTTCTTCCGCGGAAGGCGCCGTCACGCCACTCCCGCTGTCAACACCGACAGTCATCGACCGGCTCCTTCCTGTGCCCGGAAGGCTAATGTTGCCGAACACTGCGTGGAGTCACGTGATTACGTCTTTACCAAGATCTGACACATCGGGGCGTGACCTGGCCTACGATCACCGCATGAGTGGCGCGGTGCGGATTCTGCTGGTCGAGGACGATCTCGATATCGCCAATGCGCTGATACCCGCGTTGCGGCGGTACGGCCTGATGGTGACGCACGTCCGGACGGCGGCGGACGCCTTGGCGGCGGACCCCGGTGACCTGGTCCTGCTCGACCTCGGCCTCCCGGACGGGGACGGCATCAATGTCTGCCGGCAGATCCGCACGGTCTCGGATGTGCCGGTGATCGCGGTGACAGCGCGTGGTGAGGCCGCCGACCGGGTCCGTGGGCTGCGCAGCGGCGCCGACGACTACGTGGTGAAACCGTTCGCGATTTCCGAGCTGCTGGCCCGCATCGATGCTGTACTACGGCGTACCGGTCTCTTGCAGCCCCGTCCTCGGGTGACTGTCGGCGACCTGACCGTCGACATCGAGGCCCGAACGGTTCAGGTGGCGGACAAGCCCATCAGCCTGACCCGCAAGGAGTTCGACGTGCTCGCAGTGCTGGCCGCGCACCACGGCCGGGTGGTCCCCCGGGAACAGGTCGCGCTGTACGCCTGGCAGTCGGTGTTCGAGGCGTCGTCGCGGACCATGGACGTCCACGTCGCCAGCCTGCGCGCCAAACTCGGCCGTCCGGAGCTGGTTCAGACCATTCGCGGTGTCGGCTACCGCCTCGGTTCGGACTGACCGTTGCGCCGTCGACTACTGCAGTCCCTCGTCCCGATGGTCGTCGCACTGGCCATCGTCGCCGTCATCCCGCTGGCGAACTTCATCGCCACCAGTACGTCCCGCACGCTCTTCCTGTCCCGCAGCAACGACGCGGACTGGTTCGCCACGATGGCGGAGTCCCCACTGCAGACCGGTGACATCGCCAACCTGCGCGAGCTCGCGGTGCGCTACCACGAGCTGTACAACACCCCTGTCTTCGTCGTGGACGTCGATTCACGGGTCATCGCGACATCCGAGTCCGGTGTGAACGTGAAGGAAGACGACATCGCGGCAGTACTGCACAGCTCGCTGGCGGGCCGCCTGCCACCCGAGCCGCCAGCGCTGTGGCCGTGGCGGACCGGTGAGATGGTCGTGTCCCGTCCGGTCGTCAACAACGGCAGCGTGCTCGGTGCGGCCGTACTGCGAGTGCCGACCGACAAGGCTCGCGACCAGGTGCAGAGCGGGCTGCTGCTGCTCCTGGGCGGCCTGTTGATCAGCATCGGCGCGATCATCGTCGGTATCGTCCGGCCGATCACCCGCTGGGTGCTGCGGCCGCTGCAGGACCTGGACAACGCCACTCACCAGATCACCCGGGGCGCCCTGGACACCAGAGTCTCGACCGACGGGCGCGCACCGGAGCTTCGGCGGCTCGGCGACAGCTTCAACTCGATGGCGCTAAGCCTGCATCAGGCCCGGCAGCGCGAGCGGGAGTTCGTCGCGGACGCGTCACACCAGCTGCGTACGCCCCTGACGTCCGCACGCATCCACATCGAGGGGCTGTCCCGGCTGTCGCCGACTGCCCGGTTCGCTCTGAGCGACATCGACCGGCTCGGCCGGATCGTGCAGCGGCTGTCCCGGTTGGCCGGTTCGGACCGTCCGTCGGCCGATGCCGATGGCAACGAAGAGCCGCTGGACCTGGCTCAGGCAGTCAAGGAGCGCCTGGTCGGCTGGAAGGCCGTGTACTCCGCCGATGACCTGGAGCTGATCATCGGCGAGATGGTTCCGGGTGGCGTAGCGCCCGAGCTCGAGGTCGACGACATCCTCGACGTGCTGCTCGACAACGCCTCCAAGTACGGCGCGCCGCCGGTCGAGGTCTCGGTCACCCGGGACGGTACGGAAGTGGTGCTGTCGGTTCGCGACCATGGACTTGGTCTCGGATCGCGCGACCTGAAGAAGGTCGGCGAACGCTTTTGGCGCAGCGCGCACCACCGGGAGATGCCCGGCACCGGCCTTGGCCTGGCGATCGTCCGTTCCGAAGCAGCCCGCGTCGGCGGCCGCGTAGTCGCCCGCCCACCCATCGGCGGCGGCCTCGTCATCGAGGTCCGCGTCCCCCTGATCGACGACTACGACGCCTGAGCCTTCTCCACCGTTGTTGTGGGTTATCCACCCTCATACCGGTGGAGAACCCACAACACGAGTGGATAAGCCGGCTCAGATGTGGCCGGCTCAGATGTGGTTTTGGCGGTACCAGCGCTCGGCGGCGGGGTGCAGGGGGACGGGCATGGTGGCGATGGCGGAGCGGGGGTCCAGGGCGCCGGCCTCGGGGTGTTTGGGGATCAGGTCGTTCTGGCGGCGGAAGAGGGTGTTGACCGTCCACCAGGCCCAGGAGTCCGACAGGTTCGGCTTGGCGATCAGATAGTTCGGTACGGCGAGCGTAGGCACCGAGCTGGCCAGGCCGTACTGCGACGGTGGGATCGACGACACCACGAAGCCACCGAACTTCTCCAGTGCGATCTTCTCTGCCACCGTGCCGATGTCCAGCAGCCGGAAGCCGGTGGACTTCTGCAGCTCGGCGATCGGCGCGGTGGGTACGCCACCACTCCAGATGAACGCGTCGATGCCGGACTTGGACGTACCGTCCGCCTTGTTCTGCAGGGCGGCGACCGACTGCTCAAGGGTCAGGTTCACCCGGGTCACGTCGACGCCGGCCGTGTCCAGGATCATGTCCGCGATGATCTGCGTTCCGGACTTCTTCGGCCCGACGCTGACCGTCATCTTCCGGGCCGGGGTGCTCGGGTCCGGGTTCAGGTCCTGCAGGCTTTTCGCCTTGGACGCCATCGGTACGACGACGTGCACGTAGTTGTCGTACACCCGGGCCAGCGCGTAGAACTTCAGCCGGCCGGTGCTGCTGAAGTGACCGCTGCCCTCGTACGCCGCCAGCGCCGAGTCCGACGTACAGAACCCCAGCTCGGCCTTGCCGGTGGCGACGTCGACCAGGTTCTGCACCGAGCCGTTGCTGGGGACCGGCTTCAGCTCCATGCCGGTCACTTCGCTGACCAGCGTGCTGAGCGCCGCGCCGAACTCGAAGTACACCCCGCCCTTGTTGCCGGTCACGAACGTCGCCGCCTCGGACGGCGCGGGCTCGTCGGCACGGCCGCGCGAGCAGCCGGGCAGCAGCAGTGCCGACGCCGCGGCGGCGCCGAGGCCGAACATGCTGCGCCGGGTCAGCCCGGGTTGCCGGTCAGGGGTCAGCAGGCGGGGGCGATCCATGCAGACAACCTAGACAACAACCGGGCCGTGGGGTAGCCGGGTCAGCGGCCCGCAACCCAACCGCTACCCACAGGTGTCCCGGAAAACTGCGTCTGGACGCACCAGGGGTCGGTGTGACAGCGTTGTCATCCCTGCGGCCGAAAACATGGCGGTCGCGGTGAGGACCTTCCCCGGAGGCTGATTTCGTGCACGACGACCGTCAACTCATCGAGGAGCGGCTCAAGCGCGCCCTGCGGGAGCGGCTCCGCCCCGCGATCTACGGCGCGGCGGTCCCGCTGGACATCGAGGTGTGGCACGCACCCGGTGAGCCGGTGGCCCCCGCCGAGGCGCTCGCCCAGACCTACGAGCCGGCCCAGATCGGCCTGCCGTGGGGCCCCGCCTGGGGCACTGCCTGGTTCAAGTTCAGCGGCCAGGTGCCGGCCGAGTGGGCCGGCCGCGAGATCGAGGCGGTCATCGACCTCGGTTTCAGCGGCGGCCCCGGGTTCTCCGCGGAGGGCCTGGTGCACACCACCTCCGGCCGGCCGTTGAAGGGCCTGCACCCGCGGCAGACGTACGCGCCGCTGTCGATCCTCGGCCCGGACGGTACGCCGGCCGCGCCGGGTGACCGGATCGAGTTCTACGTCGAGGGCGCCGCCAACCCGGAGATCCCGCTCGACAACGCGTACGCGAAGGTCGACATCGGGGCCAAGCTCGGTGACACCCCGATCTACCAGCTGACCCGCGCCGACCTGGCCGTCTTCAACGCCGAGGTGTGGGACCTGATCCTGGACCTCGAGGCACTGGACAGCCTGCAGCATGAGCTGTCCGCGCAGGAGCCGCGCCGCCGGGAGATCCTGCGCGCGCTGAGCCGGGCGCTGGACGCGCTGGACTACGAGGACGTCGCCGGTACGGCCGCGGACGCCCGCGCCCAGCTGACCGACGTGCTCAGCCGGCCGGCGCACGCGAGCGCGCACCAGCTGTCCGCGGTCGGGCACGCGCACATCGACTCCGCCTGGTTGTGGCCGCTCCGCGAGACCCGCCGCAAGGTGGCGCGGACGGTGTCCAACGTCGCGACCCTGGCCGAGGAGTACCCGGAGCTGGTCTTCGCGTTCTCGCAGGCGCAGCAGCACGCGTGGGTGAAGGACAACTACCCGGAGGTGTGGGAGCGGCTGAAGAAGGCCGTTGCCGAAGGCACCATCGTCCCGGTGGGCGGCATGTGGGTGGAGTCGGACACGAACCTGCCCGGTAGCGAGGCGCTGGCCCGGCAGTTCGTGCACGGCAAGAAGTTCTTCCTGGACGAGTACGGGATCGACACCCAGGAGGTGTGGCTGCCGGACTCGTTCGGCTACACCGCCGCGCTGCCGCAGCTGGTGAAGCTGTCCGGCTCGAAGTGGTTCCTGACCCAGAAGATCTCCTGGAACAAGGAGAACCGGTTCCCGCACCACACCTTCTGGTGGGAGGGCCTGGACGGGACCCGGGTGTTCACGCACTTCCCGCCGATCGACACGTACAACTCCGACCTGTCCGGCCGCGAACTCGCGCACGCGCAGCGCAACTTCGCCGAGAACGGTGCCGCGACCCGCTCGCTGGTTCCGTTCGGGTACGGCGACGGTGGTGGCGGCCCAACCCGTGAGTTCGTCGCGACCGCGCGCCGGGTGAAGGACCTGGAGTCCTCGCCGAAGGTGACGATCGAGTCGCCGACGGAGTTCTTCAGCGCCGCCGAGGAGGAGTACTCCGAGCACGCGCCGGTCTGGTCCGGTGAGCTGTACCTGGAGATCCACCGGGCCACGTACACCTCGCAGGCGAAGACCAAGCAGGGCAACCGGCGTACGGAGCACCTGCTCCGCGAGGCCGAGCTCTGGAGCACCGCGGCTGTGGTCGCGGGCAAGCTGGACACGTACCCGTACGCGGACCTGGACCGGCTGTGGAAGGTGGCGCTGCTGCACCAGTTCCACGACATCCTGCCGGGTTCGTCGATCTCCTGGGTGCACCGCGAGGCCGAGGCCACGTACGCGCGGGTCGCCGAGGAGCTGAACGCGATCATCGCCAAGGCCCAGCAGGCGCTGGCCGGCTCCGGTGACGCGCAGATCGTCTTCAACGCCGCACCGCACGCCCGCGGTGGGGTGGCCGGTCTGGGCGCCGGTGTCGCGGCCGGCGAGGGCCAGTCGGTCACGGTCGAGAACGGCGTGGTCGACAACGGCCGGATCCGGGTCACCATCGACGAGCGTGGCCTGATCACCTCGCTGTACGACGTCGAGGCCGACCGCGAGGTGATCGCGCCGGGTACGACGGGCAACCTGCTGCAGCTGCACGTCGACACCCCGAACCACTGGGACGCCTGGGACGTCGACTCGTTCTACAAGAACAACGTCCGGGACGTGACCGAGCTCGACAGCCTGGACTTCAGTGTCGTCGACGGCGTCGCGACCGTGGTGGTGAAGCGGTCGTTCAACCGGTCGACGGTGACACAGACGCTGCGGGTCCGCCCGGGCGCCAAGCGGGTCGACATCGAGACCGAGATGGACTGGCACGAGTCGGAGAAGTTCCTCAAGGCCGCGTACCCGGTCGACGTGCACGCGGACCGGTCGGCGTCCGAGACGCAGTTCGGGCACATCTTCCGGCCGACGCACCAGAACACCTCGTGGGACGCGGCCAAGTTCGAGATCGCGGCGCACCGCTGGGTCCACGTCGGCGAGGCCGGGTACGGCGTCGCGGTCGTCAACGACTCGACGTACGGCCACGACATCAACCGGACCGCGCGGGCGGACGGCGGCACCACGACCACCATCCGGACGTCGCTGATCCGCGCGCCGCGGTTCCCCGACCCGTTGACCGACCAGGGCGTACACACCGTGAACCACGCGCTGGTGGTCGGCGCGGGGATCCCGGAGGCGATCGAGGAGGGCTACCGGATCAACCTGCCGGAGCGGGTCGTCACCGGTGCCGGCGGCGTCGAGCCGATCGTTGCCGTTGACAACGGCAACGTGATCGTCGAGGCGGTCAAGCTGGCCGACGACGAGTCCGGCGACGTGATCGTCCGGCTCTACGAGTCCGCCGGTGGCCGGGCCCGGGCGACGGTCACGCCGTCGTTCGCCGCCGCTTCGGTCAGCGAGGTCGACCTGCTAGAGCGCGACCTGGCGGACCGGGAGCTGAACGGCAACGGGGTCTCCTTCGAGCTCCGCCCGTTCCAGATCCTGACGCTGCGTTTCAAGCGGTCCTGACGTACCGGACGGGGGCCCCTCGACAAGCTGCTGCTTGGTGAGGGGTCCCCGTTCGTTGTGCAAGCGTTCATCCGGCTGACGTAGCGTGAAAGCATGGCTCCGACACCGCTGCTCGGTTCCCGGACGCTCGATCGGCAGACGGCGCGTACGCTGCCGCCCGGCCCCAAGCTGCCGACGCTCGCCCAGACGTTCTTGTTCGCCAGTCACCGGCGGACGTTCTTCCCGCGGATGCTCGCGAAGTACGGCGACGTGTTCACGATCCGGCTGGTGCCGTCCAGCCGGGTGTGTGTCGTGCTCAGCCGGCCGGATCACATCCGCGAGGTGTTCGGCAGCCCGCCCGCGGTGATGCACGCCGGCGAGGGGAACACCGTGCTGGAGCCGATCATGGGCTCGCATTCGCTGCTGCTGCTCGACGACGAGGATCACGTCCGGATGCGCAAGCAGCTGATGCCCGCGTTCTCCGGGGCGGCACTGCGCGGGTACGCCGCGATGGTGCACGAGCTTGCCCAGACCGAGGTGGCGAAATGGCCGGCCGGGGAACCGTTCAAGGTGCATCAGCGGGTGCGGAACCTCACCCTCGAGATCATCCTGCAGGTGATCTTCGGCGTCACCGACACCGACCGGCTGAACACACTGCGGCCGCTGCTCGACAAGATCGTGTCCGTCTCGCCGGTGATCATGCTCGGCGGGTTCTACCCGGCGCTGCTCCGGGTACGGCCGTGGAAGACGTACCTGGACACGCAGCTGAAGGTGGACGAGATCCTGTACGACGAGATCGCCAAGCGCCGCGAGACGTTCGAGGGCCGGACGGACGTACTGTCCCGACTGCTTGCCGCCGGCAACTGGTCGGACGAGGAACTGCGGGACCAGCTGGTGACGCTGCTACTCGCCGGGCACGAGACGACCGCGACCGCGATGGCGTGGGCGTTCCACGAGCTGGCGCGACGGCCGGACGACCTCGCCTTCGGTCAGCGGGCTGCGGATGCCGGAGCGGACGACGAGCTGGAAGCGATCGTCAAGGAGGCGCTGCGGCTGCACCCGGTGGTGTACCAGGTCGGCCGGCGCCTCACCGAAACCACCGATCTGGCCGGGTACCGCCTCCCCCGCGGCACGACGATCATGGCCGCGATCGGCCTGGTCCATCGCGACGCCGAGCACTTCCCGGCCCCGCGGGACTTCCGCCCGCAACGCTTCCTGTCCGACGATCCGCCGGCCCCGGGGACCTGGATTCCCTTCGGCGGTGGCGCCCGCCGCTGCATCGGCGCCGGCTTCTCGCTGATGGAGGGCACCGAAATCCTCCGCGCGGCCCTCGCCGCGTACGACTTCCAGGCCCCGCGCCCGGCCCCAGAGCCCGCTCAGGCGAAGAACGTCACTCTGGTCCCCCGGCGCGGAGCCGAGATAACCGTCACCCGACGGCCAAGGGGTTAGGTCGTGTCTGAATCACCAGACGCGACCTAGTCCTCCAGGTCGGTCACATCGCCGAGGTCCACGTCGCGGTAGCCCGGGAGGTTCTCCTCGTCGTCGTCGGTCAGCTCGAAGTTGTCTTCGTCGTCCACGACATGCACGGCCGCTTCCTCGGCACCGGCCGCGGCGCCGTCGATGCCGACGTCCTCGGCGTAGAGCTCGCTGTCCTGGTCACTGTGCGAACCCTCGTCGGGCGCCACCAGGCGGCCGGAGCGTTCGGTGCCGACCTCCGGGCCGCCGACAGCTTCCCCGTCCTCCGCGTACGGGTCGACGTCCGGGTTCTCCTGAGCGATCCGCTGGTCCAGCGACTCGCCCTGCAGCGCCTCGTCGGCGGTGGTGCCGAAACCTTCACCGGCGGACCACTTCTCCGGCGGCGAGTAGCCCTCGTCGAGCAAATCGTCGACGCCCCGGTCGTCGAGGGTGTCGCCGGGCTGCAGCTGGTCCTCGTCGTCGACCGAGTAGCTGCCGTAGTCCTCACGGTTGTCGTCGCTCATGGTGCCACCTTGGCGCGTCGCGAGCCGTGGAATCAAGCACGACGCAGAATGGGGCCGTGGATCCGGTCAGGCTGACGTTGGACCAGTTGCGGGAACTGCGGGACGACATCGCCCCGCAGGCCGCCCGGCGGTCGCGTGCCTCGATCCGGAAACGGGTGGACCGCTGGCGGGACCGGTCGTTCTTCATCGCCCAGTGCGCGCTCGCCGCCGGCCTGGCGTGGGCGCTGGCCCGGTATGCGCTTGGTCACAAACAACCGTTCTTCGCCCCGGTCGCCGCGATGGTCTGCCTCGGCTTCAGCTTCGGTCAGCGGCTCCGCCGGGTCGCGGAGGTGATGGTCGGCGTCGCGGTCGGAGTCGGCGTCGGCGACTTGTTCGTCAGCATTTTCGGTACCGGCATCCCGCAGATCGTGTTCGTGATCGCCCTCGCGATGAGCGTCGCGGTGCTGCTCGGCGCCGGCAACCTGATGACCACCCAGGCCGGTGTCCAGGCCGCGATCGTCACCACCCTGCTGCCGAATCCGGCCAGCGGGTTCAGCCGCTGGCTGGATGCTGTCCTCGGCGGCCTGGTCGCGCTCGCCGCCGCCACCATCGCCCCGGCGGCGGCGATCAGGCGCCCGAGACAACAAGCAACCGGCGTACTGAACGAGCTGGCCGAGATCCTGATCGAGACCGCCGACGGACTTCGCGCCCGGGACGAGGAGGCGATCACGGACGCCCTCCGCCGGGCCAGGGCCAGCGAGTCGCGCCTGGACGACCTGCGCAGCGCCGCCGCCGAGGGCGTTGCCGTGGTCCGGCTGTCCCCGTTCCGGCGCAGGCACCGCGGCCGGGTGCAGGAGATCGCGGACCTGGTCGTACCGCTGGATCGCGCGATCCGGAACATCCGCGTCCTCGTACGCCGCTGTGCCGTCTCGGTCTGGCGTGACGAGGCGATGCCGGCCGAGTACCCGATGCTGTTCGAGCGCCTCGCCGACGGTACGCGGCTGATCGGCGAATCGCTCTTCGAACCGGCCGCCGACGTGGCCGCGCAACGCGTACTAGGTGAGCTCGGCCGGCGTACGTCGGTGCTGCCCTTGCCGGGCGGACTGTCCGCGGCCGTGGTGCTCGGCCAGCTCCGGTCCACCATCGTCGACCTGCTCGAGCTGTCCGGTACGCCGTACGAGCAGGCCCGTGAACTCGTCCCGCTCCGGCCGGACGGACTCGACGAGAAGTAGTGACTCAGGTCACATTCCGGATTCCCGTCATACCCGGCCGACTGCTGCGTCTCACCGGCATGACGATCCACCGACTGATGAGCACGATGGCCACCGAGCAGGTTCGCCGGCTCGAAGATCTCCTCGCCGTCGAGGCCCCGATGACCGCTGACGACCGGACCGACGCCGCCGCCGAGCAGTAGCAGGCGCCAGCCGGACGAACGAACCCGGGTGGCGCATCCGGACGGTCTCGCCCACCGAGCCAGACCGCACGGAAGCGCACACCGAACGCAGAGGCGCCCAGTGCGCAGCGCCCCCGGATTCGTTACCGGTGCACCGCCACAGCGGTGCGCCACCCACCACCCGCCGACCGTCCTGACGCCGCTTGCGCGAGGCTCAGGCCGGCCGGCGGGTGGTTTTTATTTGCCAGTGGCAACAGTGATCTCGGTGGTCACCGAGTTCGCGATGAAGCACTCCTGGTGCGCCAGGTGATGCATCCGCTCGATCGTCGCGGCGTCCGGCGCGGTACCGCCCCAGCTGATCTCCGGGTGCAGGGTCACCTCGGTGATCGCCAGCCGGCCGGCCGCGTTCTTCGCCATCAGGCCGACCGCGTGGTCGTCGTACGAGTCGACCACCAGCCGCTTCCGGGCCGCGATCGCCAGGAAGGTGAGCATGTGGCAGGACGACAGCGACGCGACGAAGGCCTCCTCCGGATCGACCGGACCCGGATTGCCGCGGTACGCGGGGTTGGCCGATCCGGGCACCGTGATTCCGCCGTCGAAGCGCCACTCGTGGTCGCGGTCGTAGCTTTCGTACGTGAACTCGTGCTCGCCACGGCTCCAGCTGACGTCAACCACGTGCTCCGACATCGGATCATCCCTCCGAAACAGCCGCTTTCGCGGACGTTGTCACCGGGTTAGAGCGTACCGGCGTGTGCCCGGGCAGCTTGGCAACGTAGTCACTGTCGTACCGGGCCGCCATGCCCGCGACCGGGAAGTCGGTGGTGACGTACTGCGCACCACTGGCCAGGGCGATCCCGAGCCGGGTGTAGTCCTTGTCCCGGATCGTCGACATCGGCTCGTCCGAACGGGTCCGGACCAGGTACCCCTTCTTCACCAGGCGCTGGATCTCGGCCTGGTTCGTACCCCGCGGATCGTTGATCTGGGTGATCGCCGCGTCCGGCGCACCCTCCGGACCACGGGTGAAGACGGCGCGCCCTTCCAGGCTCGGCCGGCCGGCCGTGTAGGTGTCCCGGATCGCGCCCGGACCACCGTTGTCGAAGTAGAACATCACCTGGCCGCGGGCGCTCTTCAGCGTCGGCCAGCCCTTGCTGAGCACGGATTGCTCAAGGGTGAGGCCGGGCTTGCGGACGTCGTCGGGCGTCAGGATCTCGTCCTCGGCGAACACCGACCGGATCTCGGTGTCGACTCTGTCCAGGTTCGCGGCGTCCCACGGCGGCGCCTTCACCCCGCCGGCGGCGACCACGTTCGGGTCGGACTGCTTGAGTTCGAGGTTGATCGCGATCGGTACGTGCGACGGGTGCTTGTCCGACCAGGTCTTCACCTGCTGCAGGCACAGCACAAAGGTGTCGCAGGTGGTGTTGTAGTCGAAGTCCGGAATGTGCAGGACCTTGATCCCCGGCTTCGCCATCGCCGGATCGGTCAGCGGTCCCTGCCCGGTCAGTTTCCGGATCAGCGGGTACGTGTACAGGCCGCCCTGTGGATCGGGCAGCAGATCGAGTTCGAGCGCGCGGACGTTCTGGTCCTCGAGTTGCTGCCCGATCGGCGCGTGCGAGTACCAGAGGTCGACCGAGCCGGGGTTCTGCTGCTGCTGGACCTTCTGCTCGGCCGGGCTGAGCTCGCGGTGGTACGAGTTGTGCGCGCCGATGACCTGCACCTGGTTGAGCCGTAAAGCGGATCCGGCGGCCTGCGGGTCGTGCCGGGTACCGATGGCGGTACCCGAGGCGGCGACCGCGGCCGAAACCAGGCCGGCGACGAGCGTCTTACTGAAGCGCATAAGGAATTCCCCTCCTCCGATTGACGGCAATCTGTCACAAAGGAGTGGCAACGATGTCCCGCTCAGCATGGACAATGAGTGAATGGTGACTTCGGGTGCGTATCCGCTCCGCCGTACGCCGACCCAGGACCGGGCGAATCGCCAGGTCGAGCGCATCCTGGACGCTGCCTGTGCCGAGGTGGTCGAGCGTGGGTACGACGCGGCGTCGACGAGCGGGATCGCGAAACGGGCCGAGATCGCGGTCGGCAGCGTCTACCGGTACTTCCCGGACAAGCGCAGCCTGGTGCAGGCGATCGAACGCCGGAACCAGGCGCGGTACACGGAAGCGGTCCGGGAGCGGCTGGCACAGGTGACGAGCTGGCGGTCCGCGGTCGACGTCACGCTGGACACGTTCCGGGACATGCACCGGGAGGACCCGGGGTTCAAGGCGGTCGTACTGAGCGGGCTCGGCGACCCGGACCTGGAGTCGAAGCCCGGCGAGTTCGACGATCAGCACGCCGGTGAGTTCGCGGAGCTGCTGGTGCTGCGGTTCGGCGCGCGGGACACGGCCGAGTTGCCGCTGGCGGTGACGCTGTGCATCGCGATGGGCGAGGCGCTGGCCCATCTGGCCGACCGGCTGCCCGCGGCCGAGGCGGCCTATGTGCTGGCTCAGGGGCGTCCGGTGCTCTACAACCTGCTCGCCCCACATCTTCCTGCTTGAGCCCAGAAGGCTCAAGCAGGCTCAAGCAGGACGGTCACGCCCGGTGCTTCAGGCCGCCCTGGCCGCGGACTGCGGTCCCAGGGTCGGCCAGTGGCTGACCCGCCCGGCCAGGCGGGCCCGGCGAGGCGTCCGGACGTCGTACGCGACGATCACCCGATCGCCCTTGGCGTAAGTAAGCCGGCTCCCGACCGGGAACTTGCGAGCGACCTCGTACGGTCCCTCACCCCGGCGGGTGTAGTACTCGACGATGACTTCGGTGTACACCGCCGGAGCACCACTCTCCAGTTGACCGCGGACCGGGCCCCGGACCCGGATCACTCGTCCCGCGGTCTTTTCCTCTGTGCCGGTAGGGAGCTCGTCCCGGCGCAGACCGGCCAGGACCTCGGTCACGACGAAAGCCGCGACCACCAGCACCAGGCCGAACCCACCTAGTACAACGATCGTCAACATGGCACTCACCCCCGACGCGCCGCCCGCAAGCAGCGCGGTCGTCGTTGTCGTAACTGCCTTGCGCGGCCCTTGCCGCACACCGGTGAGACGCCACCGGATTCCACTTGGTTCCACTCGGGTACGGATTCTTTTCTACAGCTCTATGGTAGAGCCCGGTGGAGCGGTGTTACCAGGGGTAGAGTTGACCTGAAGTTGTCAGTTTCCGCCCATTCCGAACTGATACTGGGCCGGTACCGGCCGGTTGGTGCCAAGCGCCTCCTCGGCGGCCAGCCAGTAATCGGTGAGCGGATTCGCTCCCTCACGGACAGTTGCCAGCTGGATACCCTGGGCCAAAAGCGCGTGCGCTGCCGCCGGGTCGCCGGTCTCCAACGCGTACCGAACCCGCAGCAACTGGACGCGCGGGTCGTCCGGAGCATGCTCGAACATCGGCTCCGCCCGGGTCACATCGGTGTCCAGCGCGGCCGTGATCGCCTCGACTACCAAGGGCACCAGGTCAGGGCGGAGTTCTACCGCTCGCTCGTAGTACGACAACTCGCCGGTGACTGCACCGAGGTTGCGCAGTGCCCAGGCGTTGTCGCCCGACTGCTGCCATGCCGCCACCGCACCGGCCTCGTCACCGTCGTAGTGCCGGGCGACTCCACGGTGGTACCAGACCAGCCAGTTGTCCTCCGCTGCCTCCAACAGCTCGCGCCACGCCACCAACGTCCCGTCCGGTACGTCACTAGCGGCCGGCAGCTGTCCGTCCAGTAGCGGCAACCATGCACGCTCGCGGGAGGTCATAGTGTCCTTGCTGAACGGTGTACCTGCTGACACCGTCCAACCGGTGCGGGCGAGCTCCAGCGCACCCCAGCCGGATCCGACCGCCAACACCTCTACTGGTGCTGCGTCCACGACCTGCTGCCATTGCTGCTCCCGTTCACCCAGTCCGTCCAGCACTGGGCTCAGTGCAGTCGCTCCGGCCGTACGGGCGGTGTGCCAGTCGTCAGCATGCGCTGCGGCCGGGTCCATGGTGATTCGGCCGTACGCCTCCAGCCAGTGCCACTCCGTTGCCGCCGGCAGTCGTAGGTGCTCCATCTGGGTACGGGCGAGACCTGCCTGGATCTCGGCGTACCCACCGGCTTGGAGACCGGGCGACAGCCACTCCTGCCACCGGTGGCCGCCATCCCCTTGGCCCCAGACGAACAGCTTCCGGCCCTGTAGCCGCTCGGTCGACGCTTGCGCCAGGCCAGTACCAGCACTATCGACTGAAGCGATCCATGGCCGCTCTTCCGCGCGTGGCTCGAAGAAGAAGTCCACTGCACGCGGGTGGCGCGCCGGATAGGTCAGGTCGGTTCCCTCGTAAACAGGCACGTCGATTAGATCGAGTCGGTTGCCGTACCCGTACCGCCATGCCTGGTCGGCCGGGACCAGCACTCTCCGGTCCGGCGACTCGGGTACGGCAATGTTCGACCACCAGTAGGCCGGGACGTCTACGTCGGACGGGTTCTGCAGCCGGACACCGACGTACAGGAACTCCGAGTCAGCAGGCAGCCAGAAGTCGAGCTGGGTGACGAGGTTGCGGGTCCGCTCGAGCTCCCACAGCCGCAGCACGGGCGTACCGTCCGGACCGTCCACCCGGGCGGCGTGCATCGGTGCGCACGTACCAGTCCAGTGACCGGTGCTACCGACGTTCCACTCAACCCCACCGGCGAACCAGGCGTTGCGCAGTGCGAGGTTCGCGGGCTGGAACACCGGGTTGCGGTAGAGCAGCTCGGTCCCGTGGTGGACCAGCGAGTACAGCCGGCCACCGAGACTTGGCAGCACGGTCGCACGGACGTGGTCGTTCTCCAGTACGAGCGCGGGCAACGCCGTCTCGACGAGAGTGCGGTCGTACCCGTCCTGGTTCAAGCACGGCAGCGGACTGTGCAGCTGCCCGTACTCGATGTTCGCCCGCAGGTCGGCCGGAAGCTCGGCGAGGTTCTCGACCTGGTGCACCTCACGCTGCGTACGCAACGGCGCGAGCGGGTTCTCCGAACCGAGCGAAGCTGCGGGAAGCACGAAGTTTTGCGCAGAAAGAATCGTCACGTCCACATCTTCGCAAGTGCGCTATACATGGTCGACATGGACGCTGATGTGATTGTCGTCGGGGCGGGGCTGGCCGGGCTGGCCGCGACCGCCGAGCTGGCCGACGCGGGCCGGAAGGTGCTGCTGCTCGACCAGGAACCCGAGGCGTCGCTCGGCGGACAGGCGTTCTGGTCGTTCGGTGGGCTGATGTTCGTCGACTCCCCCGAGCAGCGCCGGATGGGGATCAAGGACTCCCGCGACCTCGCCCTGCAGGACTGGCTCGGCTCGGCCGGGTTCGACCGGCTGGACGACGAGGACAAGTGGGCCCGGCAGTGGGCCGAGGCGTACGTCGACTGGGCCGCCGGCGAGAAGCGCTCCTGGCTGCACGCCCAGGGCGTTCGCTTCTTCCCGGTCGTCGGCTGGGCTGAACGCGGCGGGTACAACGCCGATGGTCACGGCAACTCGGTGCCCCGGTTCCACATCACCTGGGGTACGGGACCGGGGCTGGTCGCGCCGTTCGAGCGACGGGTCCGTGAAGCGGTCGCCCAAGGACTGGTCGAGTTCCGGTTCCGGCATCGCGTCGACGAGCTGACCGTGACGAACGGTGTGGTCGACGGGGTCGCCGGCAAGGTGCTCGAGCCCAGCGACGTACCGCGTGGGGTGTCGAGCTCACGGGTCGAGGTCGCGGACTTCCAGCTGACCGCGCAGGCGGTGATCGTGACGTCCGGCGGGATCGGCGGCAACCACGACCTGGTCCGTTCGCAGTGGCCGAAGCGGATGGGCGAGCCGCCGAAGCGGATGATCAGCGGCGTACCGGCGCATGTGGACGGGCGGATGCTCGCGATCACCGAGCGGGCCGGCGGCCGGTACGTGAACCGGGACCGGATGTGGCACTACACCGAAGGCATCCAGAACTGGGATCCGATCTGGCCGATGCACGGCATCCGGATCCTGCCCGGCCCGTCGTCGCTCTGGTTCGACGCGACCGGGAAACGGCTGCCGGTGCCGCTGTTCCCCGGCTTCGACACCCTGGGCACGCTCGAACACATCATGCGGACCGGGTACGACTACACCTGGTTCGTCCTGACCCAGAAGATCATCGAGAAGGAGTTCGCGCTCTCCGGCCAGGAGCAGAACCCCGATCTGACCAACAAGGACCTCAAGGGTGTACTCGGCCGGGCCCGCGGTGGCGCCACCCCACCGGTGCGGGCCTTCATGGACAAGGGCGCCGACTTTGTTGTCCGCGGCAACCTTCCGGATCTGGTCCGGGGCATGAACGACCTGACCGGCGACAGCCTGATCAAGCTGGACGACCTGGAACGGCAGATCGTCGCCCGGGACCGGGAGCTGACCAACACCTTCACCAAGGACCTTCAGGTGACCGCGCTCCGCGGCGCCCGGAACTACCGTGGCGACAAACTGATCCGGGTCGCGCCGCCGCACCGGATCCTCGACCCCAAGGCCGGTCCGCTGATCGCCGTACGGCTGAACATCCTGACCCGGAAGTCGCTCGGCGGTCTTCAGACCGACCTCGACTCCCGGGTCCTGCGCGCCGACGGCACCCCATTGCCCGGCGTGTACGCGGCCGGCGAGGTAGCCGGTTTCGGCGGCGGCGGCGTACACGGCTATCGATCGCTCGAAGGCACCTTCGTCGGCGGCTGCCTGTTCACCGGCCGGACCGCCGGGCGGGCAGCCGCCGCGGCCGTCGGTTAGAACACCATCGACAGGAGGTCGGCGAAGAGCTCCTGCTCGTCGATCTCCAGCCCGCGGTTGGTGAACCACGCGGCCATGTTGTGGCAGTCGCGCAGCAGGAAGTCCATACCCTTGGGGTTACCAACGATATCGACGACCTGCGGGAGGTCGATCATCACGATCCGCTCCCCTTGCGCGAGCACGTTGTACGGCGACAGGTCACCGTGCGCCAAGCCGGCCCGGGCGAGTTCACGCATGCCGCCACGGAGCTGCTCGAAGTACTGACCGAGCAGTTCCTTCGACGGCCGTACCTGGGCGAGCCGGGGCGCGGCGCCGCCTTCACCGTCGTCGATGAACTCCATCAGCAGCTCGGTACCGTCCACCTGGACCGGGTACGGCACCGGGACACCGGCTTTCCAGAGCCGGTTCAGCGCGTCCCACTCGGCGTACGCCCATTGGCCGGCCGCCACGCTGCGTCCATGCGAGCTCTTCTTGGCCATCGCGCGGGCGTCCCGGCTGTTCCGGGTGCGGCGCCCTTCGACGTACGACGTGCTGCGGTGGAAGGACCGGTGCTCTTCGGTGCGGTACCGCTTCGCGGCCAGCAGCGACGACTTCGCCGGGTTGTCGCCGATCGCCTGGACCGCACGTTCGAGCAGGAAGACGTCGGCTTCCTTGCCGGTTTTGAGGACGCCGAGCTCGGTATCGATCGCAGCCTGTTCCGTCACGACCCAGTCGGGTCGTGGTTCCGGGCCGCGAGAGCCGCGCTCGACGTCCAGCCAGGTGGTCCACCGCTGATCCGGGCCCAGTTCTTCGCTGATCGACTGGAACTGGAAGACGTAAGCGTCTGCCGGATCTGGTTGGGACTCGTCGCTGGTGAGTTCGGCCCAGCGGGAGTCGAGGTCGGAGAAGGTGTCAGACAGTTCGTACTCGGAAGACAACGGGGATGCTCCTGAACAAAGAGGTGGGACTGACGCGGACATGCCGCAGCACAGTGATAGCCATCCGTCAGCCCTCCTTAGTCCAGGCAGCGCTCGCCGCCGCTCGGTCCCCCAAGCATGCCCGCCCGCTCCCGAACCCCGCAACGTATTTATCGCAGCTGTGTCACGGAGCTGGTCGGCGGCAGCCTGTCGAGTTCGAGCCCCCGGTTCCACCTACCGGAGCTGCGAGCGCGCGGTCGGGCGCAGCCTGAGCTCCTGGGCCGGTTTCACGATCCGGCTCACCAGCTCCGGCAGTACCCGCCGCCAGGCCGGCGACGCCTCAAGCGACCGGCGATGCGCGGTGTACGCGGCATCGTCCGCGAACCGCGCCAGCCAGACGAGCACCACCTCGTCCCGCAACGGCAACGCCGGAAAGTTGTTCTCGGCAACGAGGCTTTCGAGTACCGCGACCGGCTCCGCGCCCGAATCGACCAGCACCGGAACGATCTGCTCGGTGAAGAAATCCACGAACCCGTCATCCACCGATCCCCGGTGGTACACCGCCCCGCCGATCACCGAGCCCGCCGGCGCATCAGCCCGTACCGCATCGAGGCTTGGATATCCGGCACCGAGCGTGAGTGGTTTGAGTAACAGTGCGTTGTCGGAGTCGACCATCGTCGCGTTCGCGGCCGCGGCGTGCGTACGCCAAACCGGACCGTAGTAGAACGCCTGCAACGCGTCCGCGCGAGCGGGCAGATCCCGGAAGCCGCGAATCCAGACGAACCGGCCCGGATCGTCCAAATCGCGGAACTGCCCGGCGATGTGCATCCCGGTCGCCTCCTGCCCCTCGACGAACCGGGCGTCGAACAGGTCGATCAGGGTGTCCCGGGCGCCGGGATACAGCGTGTACTGGCGTAAGTCGATGACTGAGCAACAATCGTTCACAGCTGCGAGCCAACCATCGAAACCTGACAGTTACTGACAGGCCACAGTCGTTTCAAACAGCCGTAACAGGTCCGCACTTGAAACGTCGGCCCGACTTTGGTCTGGTGGAGGTACGTGGTTCAGCCCCTTGCCACCAGTGTCCCGCGCACCTCCCGGACACTTGACCTGCACGACGACACGACGAGGTACCTCCCGTGACGATTGCAGCTGTCAGTACCGAAGAATCGAAGCAACGGATCGCCGATGTCACCCACGACCTGCTGTGCGAGGCGGACGAGGTGCCGGACCCGCGGCATCAGGAATGCCTCGACGAGGTCGTCCTGCTGAACGCTCCGGTCGCCCGCTCGATCGCGTCCCGCTACCGGAGCAAAGGAGTGGACGCCGACGACCTCGAGCAGGTCGCGTACCTGGGTCTGATCAAGGCCGCCAACGGTTACCGGGTGGATGCCGCGACCGCATTCCTTTCGTACGCGGTGCCGACGATCCGGGGTGAGTTGAAGCGGTACTTCCGCGACTGCGCGTGGACGATCCGGCCGCCGCGGCGAGTGCAGGAAATGCAGGGCAACATCGCGGCCGCAGAGCCGGAGCTGATCCAGCGGCTCGGGCACGTACCCAGCAATCAGGAAACCGCGGAAGCACTGGGCACCGCGCCGGCCGAGATCGCCGAAGCAACCTCGGTCCGCGGCTGCTTCAACACGCTGTCGCTGGACGCGCCTGGTACGCAGGAAGGCGGGACCAGCTTGCTGGAAACGGTCGCCGACGCCGAGAACGGGTACGACCTGGTCGAGAACGTTCACACCCTGACGCCTGCGGTCGCCAGCCTGGCCGACCGGGACAAGCGCATCCTCGAGCTGCGCTTCTGCAACGGCCTCACCCAGGAAGAGATCGGCAACGAACTCGGGGTCAGCCAGATGCAGGTCTCCCGCCTGCTCCGCAACATTTTGGAAACCCTACGCACCGAACTGGCGACCCCTGCCCCTAACGACAGGAGGTAGTCCCGAGCGACCGGGATTGCCGAGCGTGCGGAAGGTGTACTGAAGCATGCTGAAGGCCACTACCTCCTGTCCTTCGGTGCGGTAGCGTCAGTTTCGTGGACTTCGAGGAGGCGGCGGACGCGTTGTACGCCGCGCCGGCCGGTGACTTCATCGCGAGCCGGAACGCGCTGGCCAAGCAGCTGAAGGCCGACGGGGACGCGCTGGGGTCGACCCGGTTGAAGGCGCTGCGGAAGCCGACGGTCGCGGCTTGGGTCGCGAATCTGGTGGCCCGGCGGCTGCCTGACGAGGTGGATGAGCTGCTCGCGCTCGGGGATGAGTTCCGGGAGGCGACGGCTGATCTCGACGGTGACCGGTTGCGGGAGCTGACGCCCCGACGGCACCAGCTACTGGACAAGCTGTCCAAAGAGGCGGCTCGGCTGGCTGGTGACGAAGGACAGAAGCTCAGCGGGGACGTCGCGCAGAAGCTGCGGGAGACACTCGACGCCGCGCTGGTGGACCCGGCCGCCGGCGCCGCCGTCCGCGAAGGCCGCCTGAGCAGCGCACTCCGCCACGTCGGCTTCGGAGTAGTCGACGAAACCGGAGAACCTTCCAACGTCACCCCCCTCACCCCACAGCCCCGCCGATCGCCGAAGACCACCACCGCGAAGGACACCGGCGAAGGCGGCCGACGCGCCGGGCGGGGACGCAGCACCGCCGAGAAGCAGGACGCCACCGCCGAGCAGGACATCGGGGTCGAGCAGGACACCGCGACCGAGCAGGACAAGGCGGCTGCCGCGAAGGAGCGGGCCGAGGCTGAGCGGCGGGAGCGGGAAGAGCGGGAGGCTGCTGAGCGGGAGGCGGCGGTTCGGGCTGAGGCCAAGCGGGCGTTCGAGGATGCGGTTGCTGCGGCGCAGGCGGCCGAGGCGAAGGTCGAGGATCTGGATACACAGCTGGATGACGCCCGCGATGCGCTGACCGAGGCTCAGGCGCTGGTACACCGGCTCGGCACCGAACTGGACGCCGCCCGCCGAGCCGCCCGCGACGCCCAGAAAGAAAGCCGAGAAGCCCGCAAACGCTACAACCGCCTCTGACCAAACCCAATCCACCGCCGGCTTGACCCCCGAGCTGGTGGGTTTGGCCGTCAGATTCTCGGGGGCCAACCCATCGTCTCAGGGGCTGGCCCCTGAGAGTGCGGCCCCGGGAGCTGGTTGGCCGCTGGGAGGGCGGGCGCGGGAGTTGGTTGGCCGCTGGGACGGCGGGTGGCGGGGGTTGGTGGTCGCTGGGAGGGCGGGTGGCGGGGGGTGGTCAGTTGGCGGATGGGCCTTCGCCGGGCATGGGGAGGAGGTAGTGGCCGGGGTTGGCGGGGGCGCCGGCGGAGAGCCAGCGTTGGAAGCCGGCGGGGTTCCGGCGTTCGAACTCGTCCAGGCAGATCCGGCGTACTTCGGCGACCGCCTGCCGGTCGCGAATCCCAGCGCCCTGCGCGAGCTGTGTGACGGTGTCCGACCACACCCCGCAGAGCTCCTCAATGCTCAACGGGCACTGCAACGACTCGATCAACCGCTCGTCGTCAGCCAACTGCGCCTCAGTCAACCGCTGCACCCGCCGCTGTTCCCGTGCCGACCGCCGTGACGACCTCCGTGATGACCTCCGCGACGACCGCCGTACGACCTCCCGCTCCGGCACCAGCAAATCGATCAGCACGAACAACAGCGCGAAAACCAGCGCCGTCGTCACACCCAGTGCACCCCACACGAGCAACCGCACCAGCCCAGGCAGACACAGCACCGCCCCAGCCGCAGTCGCCGCGACCAGCGCAGCCGACCCGTACGGCGGCTCGTCCGCGACATGCCGGACCACCGCAGCCAGCGGCCAGACCAGCACGAACACCACCACGAGCAGGATCGACGCCGCCGCCGGCCCGAGCAGCAGGACGCCCGCCAGCACCCCGGCCGTCCCGGCTCCGAGACTGGCCGCGAGCCCGACCCGCCGAATCACCGCGGAAAGAAGTATCACCGCATCTCACTCACCGTCACCACACCCCACAAGTCCCCTCGTGGGTAGAACGAATGTCCCCACGACACGGTTCCCCAAGCAGCCGCCCGACAACCGCCGGATTCGGGGCGCCGGCGGTGTTCGATCCGTGGGTCATGGCTGTGGCCGGGCCGGTCTTCCCGGATCATGGTTCAGATGAGGACCTTCGCCGACCGCGTCCGCGGCCTCGCCCCGGCGCCGTGGGAGCACGATCCCGAGCTGCTCCGGACCCTGTTCGACGCCCAGCTCGGCAGCCGGCATGCAGATCTCGCCGCCCGCTGGATGCAGTCGCAGGGCACCGGGTTCTACACGATCGGTTCGGCCGGTCACGAGGGCAACGCGGCGGTCGCGGCCGCGCTGCAGCCGACCGACCCGGCGCTGCTGCACTACCGCTCCGGCGCCTTCTACCTGACCCGCGCCGCGCAATGTGGTTCGAAGGACGGCCTGCGCGACATCCTGCTCGGCGTCGCGGCCGCCACCACCGAACCGATCGCGGGCGGCCGGCACAAGGTGTTCGGCCGGCACGAGCTGGCGATCATCCCGCAGACGTCGACGATCGCCTCGCACCTGCCGCGGGCGATGGGCGTCGCGTTCTCACTGGCCCGGTCCGCGAAACTCGGCGTACCGTCACCGTGGCCGTCCGACGCGATCGTGGTGACCAGCTTCGGCGACGCGTCCGCGAATCACTCGACTGCCGCCGGCGCGATCAACGCCGCCTTGCACGCCTCGTACCAGGGTCTGCCGATGCCCTTGCTGCTCGTCTGCGAGGACAACGGAATCGGCATCAGCGTACGTACGCCGGACGGCTGGATCCGGCAGGCGTACGGCCAGCGCCCCGGCCTGCGGTACTTCGACGCGGACGGCACCGACCTCGACGCCGCCTTCGCGATGGCGAAAGAGGCGGCCACCTTCGTACGAAGGAACCGCCGCCCCGCCTTCCTCCGGCTGCGTACGGTCCGGCTGCTCGGCCACGCCGGCTCCGATGTGGAAACGGCGTACCGCTCGCCCGCCGAACTCGCCGCCGACGAGGACCTCGACCCGTTGATCGGGACCACCCGTTACCTTCTCGGCTCCGGCTACACCGCCGACGACGTGATCGAGCTGTACGAGGACAAGCACGCCGAAGCGCTCCGCATCGCCGCCGAGGTCGCGGACCTGCCCCAACTGTCCACGGCCGAGGCCGTCGCGGCGCCGCTCCGCTTCCCGGAACCGGACGCGGTCGCGCGCTGCCTGCCGACGCCCACCCCGACCGCCGAGCCGCTGACCTTGAGCCAGTCGATCAATCGCGCGCTCAGCGACGTACTGGCGTCCTTCCCGGAGGCGATGGTCTTCGGCGAGGACGTCGGCCGCAAGGGCGGGGTGTACGGCGTGACGCGCGGCCTGCAGAAGTCCTACGGCCCGGCCCGCGTCTTCGACACTCTCCTGGACGAGCAGTCGATCCTCGGTCTCGGACTCGGCGCGGGCGTCTCCGGCCTGCTCCCGCTCCCCGAGATCCAGTACCTCGCGTACCTGCACAACGCCGAGGACCAGCTTCGCGGTGAAGCGGCGTCGCTCAAGTTCTTCTCGCAGGAACAGTACGCGAACCCGATGGTGCTCCGGATCGCCGGCTACGGCTACCAAAAGGGCTTCGGCGGCCACTTCCACAACGACGACGCGATCGGCGTACTCCGCGACATCCCCGGCCTCGTGATCGCCTCGCCGGCGCGACCGGATGACGCGGCCGCGATGCTGCACGCCTGCGCCGCGGCCGCCCGATCCTCCGGCACGGTGAGCGTCTTCCTGGAGCCGATCGCGCTGTACCACCGCCGCGACCTGTACACCGACGGCGACGAGCAATGGCTGGCGCCGTACCCGGACCAGCCCGTACCGATCGGACGCGCCCGCACGTACGGCGACGGCACCGAGCTCACCATCGTCACGTTCGGCAACGGTGTCCCGATGAGCCTCCGCGTGGCCGCCAAGCTACCCGGCGTACGCGTCCTGGACCTCCGCTGGCTGGCTCCACTTCCGGTCGAGGATTTATTGCGCGAGGCAACCAAGACCGGCCGCGTCCTGATTGCCGACGAAACGCGCCGCTCCGGAGGCGTGTCCGAGGGCGTACTGGCCACCTTGATCGACAACGGCTACACCGGCCGGATGGCCCGCGTGACCAGCCACGACTCGTACGTTCCACTGGGCGCGGCGGCACATCACGTGCTGCTCAGTGAGCAAACCATCGAGGCCGCGGCCCGCGAACTGCTCAGCTGAACAGGCGCTGCCAGAACGACTTCTTCTTCGGCGGTTGCTCAACCGGCGACTGCGCAACGGCTTCGCGGGCCGGGCGGTCCATCCGCCACTGGGCGATCACCGCGTCCTCGTTCACCGGACCGGTCGGGACCACTGGTCCGGTCGTGTCGCGAATGGCGAGCCGGATCCGCTTGTTCAGATCCGCCAGGTACTCCCGGACGTCGGACTCGCGGCGCATCCCACGGACCTTCTCGTGGATCTGCTGCTTCTCCTTGCGGAGCTGGACCGCCGAGGGCAGCAGCGCGTCGGTCTCGAGGTTCTCCCGGCGGATGAAGTCCTTCACCCACCAGTCCGGGTCGTGCGCATCGGCCAGCCGCAACGGCTTCCCGGCGCCGGCCAGGTCGTCGAACTCGCCGGCCCGCTGCGCGCGCTGGAGCTGAGCCTCGACCCAGTCCTGGGTCTTCATGCCGGGTGGTTTCCGCTCGGTCATGGTCAGACACCTCGCCTGTCATCATCGACAGCTGCTTCGGATCCTCATCGTACTAGTTTGTGAATGCAATCACAAGGCATACTCGAACTGTGCAGCTGACCGATGAAGAGATCGCGGCGATGACGCCGGCCGAGCGCCGGGACCTGATTCGGCGGCTGGCGCCCCGCCCGCACGGGCTGCCGTCCGCACGGACGATCCAGCGGCTGCGCAAGTGGCGGACCGTACTGATCCTGGTCTGCGCGGCCGCGCTGATCCCGTGGACCGTGTACCTCGCGGTCACGCTGCCGGACCGGTATGTCGCGCGGAACTGGGTGACCACCTGGGTCGGTTTCGACATCCTGCTGGTCACGATGCTGATCCTGACCGCGTGGGCCGGCTGGAAGCGCAAGCAGTTCGTCTTCCCGACCGCGTTCGCGACCGGCGTACTGCTGGTCTGCGACGCCTGGTTCGACGTGATGACCAGCCACCGCGGCAGCGACCTGACGCAGGCGATCCTGAGCGCCCTGCTGATCGAGCTGCCACTGGCCTTCGTCCTGATCGCCGGCCCGCTCCGCCTGCTCCGGTTCGTCGCGATCCGGCACGGCATGATCCACCCGGACTCGCATCTGTGGCGGATGCCGATCCCGATCCCCGACCTCTACCCCGACAACTTGGTGCCGCCCTCGCGCTGAGCGGCAGAGTCCTCGGGTCCGCTCTAAGGTTGGAAACCTACGACGACGAGAGGGTGCCGGATGCCTGGTGACGTGTTGTCAGTGGTCGGTGGGACGCGGGTCGCGGAGGTGGTCCGGCGGACGCCGTCGACCAATCCGGCCCGGTTGACCGAGGTCGTCGGAACGGTCGGCAGCGCCGGGCCGGAGGTGTTCGTCCGGGCGGCCGAGGCGGCCCGGACCGCGCAGCCCGCCTGGGCCGCGACCCCGGCGCCGCAGCGCGGCCAGGTGATCTCGAACGTCGGCCGGCTGATGACCGCCAACAAGGAACGGCTCGCGGCGCTCGTCACCCAGGAGATCGGGAAGCCGATCGCCGAGGCGCGCGGTGAGGTCCAGGAGATCATCGACACCTGCGACTTCTTCCTCGGCGAAGGCCGTCGGCTGTACGGGCAGACGGTGCCGTCGGAGATGCCGGACAAGCAACTGTTCACGTTCCGCCGGCCGGTGGGCACGGTCGCGGTGATCACGGCCGGCAACTTCCCGGTCGCGGTCCCGTCCTGGTACATCGTGCCCGCGCTGCTCTGCGGCAACACCGTGGTCTGGAAGCCGGCCGAGTACTCCGCTGTCGTCTCTGATGCGTTCTACGAGATCTTCGCGCATTCCGGCGTACCGGCCGGGGTCTTCAACGTCGTGTACGCGGACGGGCCGGACACCTTTGCCGGTCTCGAGCAGGCACTACAGGCCGGCCTGGTGAACAAGGTCGGCTTCACCGGATCGAGCGCGGTCGGCACCCGGATCGGGGAGCTGTGCGGGCGGCACCTGCAGACGCCCTGCCTGGAGCTCGGCGGCAAGAACCCGATGGTGATCACCGAGGACGCGAACCTTGACCTGGCCGTCGAGGGCGCCCTCTTCTCCGGCTTCGGCACGGCCGGCCAACGGTGCACCTCGCTGGGTACGGCGATCGTCCATCAATCCGTGTACGACGAATTCCTGCACCGTTTCGCCCGGGCGACCGCCGACGCATCGATGGGTGACCCAACGAAGGACGTACTGCTCGGCCCGTTGCTGGACGAGAAGTTCGCCGCCGGGTTCGAGAAGTCGCTGGGCTGGATCGCGGCGCACCATCAGGTGATCGGCGCGACCGGACGCGTCACCGCGGACAACCCGCGCGCCGGTTTCGTCGGTGATCCGGCCGACGGGTTGTACTACCACCCGACGATCGTGGCCGGCGTACGGCCCGCTGACGAACTGTTCCGGAACGAGACGTTCGGCCCGGTCGTCGGCGTCACCGCGTACGCCAAACTCGACGAGGCGATTGCGCTAGGCAACGAGTCTGGGTACGGGTTGTCGAGCTCGATCTACACCACCGATCCGAACAAGGCGTTCCGGTTCGCGCAGGGGATCTCGGCCGGGATGGTGAGTGTGAACAACTCGACGTCCGGCGCCGAGGCGCACCTGCCGTTCGGTGGGAACGGGAAGTCAGGCAACGGGTCACGGCAGAGCGGCATCTGGGTGCTGGATCAGTTCACCCGTTGGCAGTCGATGAACTGGGATTACTCTGGCAAGCTGCAGAAGGCCCAGATGGATACGAAGACAGTGGAGGCAGACCTCTCGTACGAGCTGCCCTGATGCCCGGCCTGCCGGAGTCGCCCTTGCCAGAGTCGCCCTTGCCGGGGTCGGCCTTTCCGGAGTCGGCCGACGTCGTGATTGTGGGCGGTGGCGTGATGGGGACCAGCATCGCGTTCCATCTCGCCGAGGCCGGCGTCGAGCGGGTGGTGCTGCTGGAGATGAACGAGCTCGGCTCGGGTTCGACCTGCAAGGCGGCCGGTGGGGTGCGCGCGAACTTCTCCGACGAAGTGAACATCGCGCTCGGGGCGCGCAGCCTGGACGCGTTCGCGCGGTTCCGCGTACGCCCTGGGCAAGAGATCGACCTGCAGACGGTCGGCTATCTCTTCTTGCTGGAGACGGCCGAGCAGCTGGAGCTGTTCCGCGAGAGCACGCGGTTGCAGAACTCGCTCGGTCAGCCGACGCGGATGATCGACGTGGACGAAGCGGTCGCGCTCGCGCCGATCGTCGCTCCGGAAGGGCTGGTCGGCGCCTGCTTCTCACCGACCGGCGGGCACTGTACGCCTGAGTCCGTCGTCCTCGGCTACGCGACGGCCGCCCGCCGGCTTGGGGCGCGACTGATCTCCGGCTGCGAGGTGCTGGCGATCGATGCCGTCGGCAACCAGCTCACTGCGATCTCGACCAGCCTCGGCACGATCCGCACCAGCACGGTGATCTGCGCGGCCGGCGCGTGGTCTGGGCGGATCGGCGCGATGGTTGGCGTCGAGCTTCCGGTCACGCCGCTGCGGCGCCAGATCGTCGTCACTGAAGGGATTCCCGACCTGCCCGCCGATCTGCCGATGACGATCGACTTCGGCAGCACGTTCTACTTCCATCGCGAAGGGCCTGGTCTGCTGGTCGGGATGTCCGATCCGGACGAGGTACCTGGCTTCGACGTGGCGCGGACAGACGCGTGGATTCCACGGCTGATCGATGCGATGGCTCGGCGAGCGCCCAGCCTGCTGGACGTCGGGATGACCGGCGGGTGGGCCGGGTTGTACGAGGTGACGCCGGATCACAACGCGCTGATCGGGGAAGCGGACATGGCGCGTTTTCTCTACGCCACAGGCTTTTCCGGGCATGGTTTCCTGCAAGGCCCCGCGGTCGGTGAGACGATCCGCGACCTGTACCTCGGACGTACGCCGCCCGTGGACATCGGACCGCTCAGCGCCGACCGCTTCCGTTCTGCTCAGGTCCGCAGCGAGCAGAACATCGTCTAGTTCGGGGACTGCCAGCGGGACGGGTCACACCAGGACGGGTCGATGCCGCGGTCGATGCAGTACTGGCGCATCAGCTCTTCGCGGGTCGACGGGCGCGCGGTCGGGCGACGGGTGGGGCGCTTGGCCGGCTTCGAGGGCTTGGTTGTGGTGGTTGTGCGGGTCGGCTTCGGGTCGCTGGGTTCGGAAGTGCGGGTCGCCGTCGGGCGGTGCGTCGGTTGCTGGGTCGGTTGCTGGGTCGGCCGGACCGTGGGTGGCTGGGTCGGCGGGACGGTCGGCGGCAGCTTCGGCGGGGTGACGGTCGATTGCGGCGTCGTCGGCGTGGTCGCCGGGGCCGGACTGGGTGACTTGTCGTCGAGGAACTTCACCGCCGCGGTGTCATCGGACTTGCCGTCGAAGAGGCCGATCGCGGACAACGCCCAGACGTTGATTCCGAGGAAAAGCACGAGCGCGCCGGCGCCCGCGTACACGACTCGGCGGGACGGAGCGCCGTACTGACCGAACGGCCCGCGGACCGGGTTGCCCTTGCCGTCGACCCAGAATCGCCAGCCCTCCGGCGCCGGCGGCCAGGACGGGTCCGGGCGCCACGTCTTCGGCGGGACCCAGCTGCGCCGCGGCGGGGTCGGCCAGTTCGGCGGAACCACGAACCGCTTCATCAGACTCCTCCACTTCGCCGGGGACTCTCCCAGGCCAACGACCAGACCGAAGGCAGGCTACTTGCTGCTTCCGGGCAATCGGGCGGGTCGCGGCGGCTTTTTCGATCAACCCGAAGACAAGAGGCCGATAAGTCAGGTTAGGCTTACCTACATTCGTTGCCTGTTCGGAGGAACCACCGCCATGGTCTTGTCCCGTATCCGGTCCGTCACGGCCGCCGTTCTCGCTCTGGGCCTCGGCCTCAGCGCTTGCGGTCAGGACGACACCCAGAACTCCACCGCGAGCTCCGGCGCCGGTTTCCCGGTCACGATCGACCATCTGTTCGGGGCGACCACGGTCAACGCCAAACCGCAGCGGGTGGTCACGCTTGGCGGCGGTGACCTGGAGGCGTCGATCGCCCTCGGCGTCGCACCGGTCGCGGGCGCCGATTGGTTCGGCAACCCGCAACTGCGCGATTGGGTGAAAGCCGCGCTCGGCGACCGTACGGCGCCGAAACTGATCGACGCGGGCGAGCCGAAGTACGAGGAGATCGCCGCGCTGCGGCCGGACCTGATCTTGTACGTGAACACGAAGAACGACAAGAAGGAGTACGAGACGCTGAACGCGATCGCACCGACGATCGCGGCACCGGCCGGTACGAAGAACGTGTACGGGGTGAGCTGGCAGGACCAGGTCCGTGAAATCGCCCGGGCGACCGGGACCACCGCAGCGGGCGATCAGGTTGTCAAGGACACCGAGACGCTGCTCACCGACACCGCGAAGGCGAACCCGGAGTTCGCCGGCAAGGTCATCACCGCCGGGGTGTACTCCGCCGACAGCATGAACGCCTGGCTGCCGTCCGACCCGCGGATGCGACTGCTGACCGCGCTCGGCTTCAAGACCAATCCGCAGATCGACGCGATGGAGAACGGCGACTTCTACGTGAAGATCTCGCCGGAGCTGACGCCCAAACTGAACGCCGACGTGATCTTCCTGGCCGCGCTGGACAGCTCGGGCAAGCTGGATCCGGCCGTCACCAAGGACAAGCTGTTCAATGCGCTGCCGGCGGTGAAGGCGGGACATGTCGCGTACTGGGGTGGTGCGCCGGTGATCAACACGCTCACGCCGAGTGGCGAGTTCTCCAGCGCGATGTCGATTGGTGGGCCGCTGGGGATCAAGTACGCGCTGCCAAAACTCGTACCCCTGTTGAAGGATGCATTGGCAGGTTAGAGCACTTCGCTGAGAAGGTTGGTCAGGTCGAGGCCGAAGGGGCGGTCGGCGTTGATCGGGGGTACGACGGCGTCGACCTCATCCATCAAGCCCTGCAGTCCCGGTGGGAGATGGCGGGGTGACAGGGCGAAGGCTTGGCGTACGGCGAGGAGTTCGCAGGCGGTTGTCTCGCGGGTCAGCCGGATTGCTTCGGCGAGGTTGCCGACGGCTTCCCAGGAGAACGTCTGGACATCTTCCTGACCGTTGGACGTCTCAACGGTATTGATTGCTGTTGGCAACGTCAGGCGACGGAGCTGGTGGGTGCTGGCGACGGCGCGTTTGTGGACCGCGACCAGGCCGGCTTGAGGTCCTGGATCGCGGGCCAGTTGGGCGGTGAGACCGGTGACGGACGGGTCGAGGAGACGGTGCAGGCGAGCCGCGGAGACTTCGGCCGCGTGCGCCAGGGCGGCGGTCAGTTGGTCGCAGTGGGCGGTGAGGTCGAGGCCGTGGAAGCCCGCGGTGCCGACGAATTCGCCGTTCAGGTAGGCCGGGGAGTCTGTCACGCCGTCGAAGGCACGTTGGACGGCTTCGTCCAGGTGCTGGGTGGCGCGGCGTTCGTGCGCGATCACGTGCCCGGCGACGCGGAACGAGACCGGCGCTTGGAGGCTTGCCGGATTGTCTTCCGGGCCGGCTAGTTCGCGGATGCGGGTCAGTTCGGCGGTCAGCAGGTCGTCCGCGCGTCCAGCGAGCGGGTGGTACGGATCGCGGTTCGCACCGATCACGGCGATACCGGCGGCCGCTACCGCGGTCAACCGATCAGCCAAGGTTCGCACCCGCGCGACCTGCAGCGCGGCCCGCCCAGTTGCCCCCGGAATCCCCGCGAGCAAGGCGATCCCCTCTTTCACCCCAAGCTCAAACGGCGGAAGCACACCCGCTGCGTCAACCACTTCCAAGCCTGAGGTAAGGAGCTGTCCTTCACCGACGAGGGGCGCCATCGCGTGGGCGAGCGGAATGATCTCACCCGCGGAACCGGCACCTTCAGCAGGTATGGCCGGCGTATGACCACTGTTGATGAGAGCAACCAATTGCTGCACCAGACCGACGGAAACCGCCGCATCCCCAGTGAGAAAGGTCCGAAGCCGGCCGATCAGCACCGCGCGGGCCTCGTCGCGCCCAAGCCATGGCGGCCCACCAACAGCCCGCCCCAGCAGCAGATTCCGCTGATGTACCCGCTGCTGCTCTTCACTCAACCGAACTTTGCTGAGCTTCCCCATCCCGGTGTTGACCCCGTACACTGCCCGCCCGGCCGCAAGCGCTTCGACCGCACTCGAACGAGCCGCGCCGACCCGGTCGAGCAACTCAGGCGCGACCTCGATCAGAGCTGCACTGGCCGGGTCCAACTCCGCTGGCACCTGCACAACCACGGCGAACCCACCAGCCCCGGAGATCGGGGCGGAAGCGAGGTGCTCACCGCCAGCTGAGCTCCCCATCAGTGGAAGCGGAGCATGGTGCCGGTGTTGGTGGATTGGGCCCGGGTGTAGATCAGGTGGGCTATCGCCACATCCAGCAACGACAGACCGCGGTGCCAGAAGAGTGTGCGCTCGGTAGCAGTTTCACGGCCGGCTTTCCGGCCCGCGACGATCTCGCCGATCTCCGCGTACAAGGAATCCTCCGACAACCGACCGCTGTCCACGTGCCGCCGCAACGATCCGAACCGCCCCGACCGCGCCTCCCGCCAGTCGTCCACGACCACCTTGTCCATCACGTCCAGAAGATCCAGCTCAACCGCACTCACCGTCCCGTACGGCACCACGAACGCACCCGCCCGCACCGCAGCCGTACGCAGCAGCGGCTCCGGCTCCGTCAACCTGGTCGCCTCGACGAGCACATCCGCGCCATCGAACGCCTCTTCGGCCGTCGCACACACCCGCACCGGCGTCGACAGCTCGGCGGACAACTCGGCCGCGAACTTCTCC
This sequence comes from Kribbella hippodromi, assembly GCF_039531045.1. NCBI lineage: Bacteria > Bacillati > Actinomycetota > Actinomycetes > Propionibacteriales > Kribbellaceae > Kribbella > Kribbella hippodromi. The sequence continues at coordinate 38,647 of NZ_BAAAPH010000038.1, forward strand.
CGCGACTCCGGCCGCCGCGACGTCACCCGGATCTCGTCCAGGTCGAGCAGATCATCAAGCATCGTCACGTTCCACCAGGCGGTACCACGAGCGCCGGCGTGGGCAAGCACCTTGCTGTCGCGCCGCGCCAAGTACCGAGCGCCGACAGTCGTCATCGCACCCGTACGCGCCGCGGTGATCATCGTCGCGTCCAGCACCGCCAGCGGTACGCCGGTGGTCGGATCGAACAGCGTCGCCACCGCAAGCTCGCTCGGCAGACCCTGCTGGTAGTTCGGAACGAAGTCGCCAACCACCTTCACCCCGCTGACCCCGCGCTCGCCAAGCCCATCGAGATGCCCACGCAGGATGTTGAAGTGCCCGACCCCGCCGTTGTCCGGCATCAGTATTCCTTCAGCCACCCTTGCACCGTACCTAGCGACAGGAGGTGGTGGGCTCGGTGGCCCACAGGCCGGACCCGCTGAGCGTGCGCGGAGCAGGTACGTACATCTCTACGTCCTGTCCTTCGGTTCGCTGCATCGATACCAAAGTACCGGGCCGGTCACACTACGTTCGGATCATGGGGTCGATGACTGGGACACCGGAGCGCACCGTGATCGGGCACTCGGCCGGTGACAAGGTGATGCTGTTCGGCGGGCTCTCGCTGGCCGGTTTGGCGTTCGGGTTCTTCCTGCCGCGGATCGCGCACTGGGCGACCGGGCGGGAATGGGTGCCGTTCCAAGGCCCGCTGAAGCTGGTCGCCGCGTGGGACAGCTGGTGGGTGGTGGTGATCTGCGTGGTGCTCGGTCTGCTGGGCGGTCTGCTGCTGGCGGCGATCGCGCTCGACGACATCCTGAGGGTGACGATCACCAACCAGTCGGTCGAGTTCCTGAAGAAGCAGAAGACCGTGACGGTGCCGCGGGAGAAGGTGTCGGTGGCGTTCCTGGACGGTAAGGAGATCGTCCTCCAGGACGCGACGTCACGCGAGCTCGCCCGGGAGAAGCACGATGAGCTGAGGGCCCAGGCGAAGAAGATCCCCGGGGCGTTCCGTGCGCACGGGTACCCGTGGTCCGACGCCGGCGATCCGCACGAGTCGGCGTTCCGCCGCTGGATCGAGGACGACCCGGAACTGCCACCGGCCGTGAACGCCGTGCTCAAAGTACGGGCGAAGGCCTTCGACGACGGCGACAAAGGCAAGGCCGACCTCCGTGACCTCCGCGCCGAAGTCACCAAGCTCGGCTACACGGTCAAGGATAAGGACAAGAAGCAGTACTGGCGCCAGACCACGCCCTAGCCGGAGCGGTCCGGTCCGGGGCAGTGCGGTACGGCGCGCCGGGAGCTGCGGGGTTTGGGTCGCGTGGGGAGGATGGGTACGTGATCACGATCGAGCAGGCCGGGCGACTACGTAAGGCCGGGGTGTCGTGGGACCCGGTGGCTGGGGATCGGTTTGTCGTACCGGACCGGGACATGGACGAGGACGTGTTCGTGGTGAGCGACATGACCGTCGAGGTGCACGACTACCAGGGCAGCAAGGTGATCGGCTTCAACGGCACCACCGAATGGGCCCTGGACAGCATCGAGCAGCGCGAGGTGATCTGGCTGCCGCGCGAGGAGCAACTGCGTACGCTCCTCGGCCCGCACTTCCGCGCGCTGGAGACAGTCCCCGACGGGTACCGCGTCGTCCTGCTCGACACCACCCACACCGCACCGGACGCCGAGCAGGCGTACGCGGACGCAGTCATCCACCTACTCGGCGCCTGATCCCCGTACCTGAGCCGGCGCACACCTGCTGCGCGAGATCGCCCGGTACAGGTCAGCTCAGCGGTGCAGAGCCGTGCGGAGTTCCTCGGCCCGGTGGGCGATTCGGTCGCGGCATTCGGTGGTGAGCGGCAGATCCAGGAGCGCGGTCGCCTGCAGCTGGCTGAGGCCGAACTCGGCGCGCAACCGGCGTACGGCGGTCTCCCGATCCGCCGACGCCCGGAGCACCTTCGCCACGTCGTCCCGTCGCTCGAAGGCCGCGAGGACGCCGTCGTAGATCTCCAGCTGGGTGTGCGCGGACCGGTCCGGCTCGCCCACCATCGGGTGCTCTCCCTTGTCACTGGTCCGGATCACCTGCCGCCACAGGCTGGGTACGGCGAGCCGGGCGCGGGTGTAGCGCCGGGTCAGCGGCTGGGCGTAGGTCATGGTCATATCGGAAATCCCCCTTGGTCAGTCGGTCTTGGCCACCGCGTGCGGTTCGCGCGGCGGGCACTTCTTGCCGGGCGCGGTGAGCGCCTCGAAGTGCCATGGTTCGTTGTCGTACCGGCGGCACACGCCGTACCGCCAGCCGTTCTGGTTCAGCCACGTCATCGCGGCCGCCGGGCCGATGTCCACGGCCTTGCCCTGCACGTGCGCGGAGTACTTCGGCGGCAGCACCCAGCGGGTCGCCAGCTTGTACGACCCGTACTGCTGCAGCGCCTCGTCGAACAGCCGCTGCTGCTTGGTCGTGCTGCGGCGCGCGGAGGTGATCCGGATCGTCACACCGTCCCGGTCCGCGGCCGCGATCGCCTTCTTCAGCCGCGACCGGAGCTTCGGCGACAGGCCCTGGATGCTCTCCTCACGCACCGCCGGCTTGTCGGTCGTCGTGGTCTCGGTGCGCTCCGGCTTCCCCGTCGTCGCCGTCGTCTTCGGCGAGGTGGACGGCGTACGCGTCGGCTTGCGGGTCGGCTCCGGCGCCGTGGTCGCCGGTGTACTCGCGAGCGGCGCCCCGACCGCGGGCGCACTGACCGTCGAAACCACCGGCTCCTTGTCCGCGGCCAGCCCGAAGAACTCCCCGAGCTGCGCGTGCCACATCAGCAGCGATCCGCCGACCAAACCCACCCCGACGACCCCGATCACAGAGAGCAATCGCGTCCGCGCCAGGCCGGATCGACGTGGCGGCAGGGGGTTACTCATGGGGTACAGCCTTTCGGATTGGTAACGGCGGCGCATCGGTCCCAGGGACCGTCCTTGCCCACCACAAGTAGCCCCTGAGTATCAGTTCGGACGCTGCGCCTCCTCCAAAAGTTGGAGAGCACACCCCTCCGCGCAGATGAAGCTTGCGGAAACACGGACTGACTACGCTGGGCGACATGGTCGGGATCTGGCGTCGATTGTCGCAGGGGCAGCAGGATGTGCTGCTTGCTGCGGTCATCGGGCTGGTCTGGTTCGTCTCGCTGAATCTGATCAACGGCACCGGGCTGCGCCCGCACAACCCGGCCGTATCGGTCGTCACCGGGGTGTTCCTGGTCGGCACGGTCGCGTTCGTCCGGCGGATCCCGCGGATCATGCTGGTGATCGTCTCGGTGCTGTACCCCTTTGTGTACGCGGCGGTCGGCACCGGGCTGGCCGCGCAACTCGGCTTGACGATCTTCGGTCAGCCGGAGATCAGTGATGCCGCGCTGCAGTCCGAGATCCATCTCGTCCCGCTGCTCGTGGTCGGCTATCTCGCGGCCTCGGCGGGCGTACGCCGCTTCACCTGCCTGTTCTTCACCATGGGCAGCCTGGCCGCGCTGATGATCGGGCTGCCCACCGTGGTCGCGATCGTGCTCAGCCATGTGAACCGGGATGTGCTCCGCGGCGACCGGTACCAGAGCCTGCCGCGGAACATCGGCAGTCTGTACAGCTACATCGATGTGTCACTGTTCGTGTTCGCGGAGGCACTGATCTGTGGGATGGTGCTGCTCGGCGCGGACTCGCGGCGGCGCCGGAAGTCGGTCGCGCTGCTCGAACAGCGGAACGCGGAGCTGGTCCGGCTGCGCGCGGTCGAGGCGGAGCGCGCCGTGGTCGCGGAACGGACCCGGATCGCGCGGGACCTGCACGACGTGATCTCGCACCATGTCAGCGCGGTGGTGATCCGGGCGCAGGCGGCTGATCGGGTCGCGGACCAGCGTCCGGAGGTACTGCGCGAGGCGATCCGCTGGATCATTGCCAGCGGCAAGGAAGCGCTAACCGCAATGAGAGAGACAGTAAGAGTGCTGAACACGGCGTCACCCGGCAGCGGACCGGACGGTGCCGGCGGGGCGGGCAGCGCCGGCGGCGGGTTCGCGGCGGGCGGCGCCGCGGTGGGCGGGGTCGGTCCCGGGCGGGCGGATTCCGGTGGTGGGCGGGCGCCGGTGCCCGATTTGCGGGATGTGGCGCGGATGGGTGAGCGGTTGAAGGCGGTGGGGATCGACGTCGCGATGGAGTTGCCGCCGCGACAGCGGCAGTTGACCACGGCGACCGATCTGACCGCCGTCCGCATCATCCAGGAGGCGCTGACGAACGTGATGGTGCACGCGAAGGCGACCGCGGCGCGGGTGACCTGGCAGAGTGGACCGCAGGGCGAGCTGCTCACCATCGACGACAACGGGACCGGCGGGCCGCCGCCGGTGAACGTGCTGGAAACCGCCCGGCGGAGCGCGAGCGGCCGCGGCAACGGACTGATCGGGATGCGGGAACGGGCCACAGCGGTCGGCGGCACCCTCGCCGTCGCGGCCGGCCCCCTGGGTGGATGGAGAGTACAAGCATGGCTACCGCCGCAGAACTGAACGGCCCCGCCGACGCAGCCCCAGAAACGGGTGGAGCCGGTGGGGAGGCCGGTACGGAGGGTGGGGCGATCCGGATCTTGGTGGTGGACGACCAGGGGGTGATCCGGATGGGGCTGGCGATGATTCTGGATCATGAACCGGATCTGACCACGGTCGCGCAGGCGGAGAACGGTGCGGAGGCGCTGCGGCTGATCGACGAGTACGACCCGGATGTCGTCTTGATGGACATCCGGATGCCGGTGATGGACGGCCTGGTCGCCACCGAGCGCATCACCGCCGCCAAGCGCGAATCCGGCCGCGCGCGTCCGGCCGTACTCGTCCTCACCACCTTCGACGACGAGGCGTACGTACTGGCGGCTGTCCGCGCCGGAGCATCCGGCTTCCTGCTGAAGGACACCGACCCGGACCTACTGGTCTCGGCCGTCCGCGCCGTCTATCGCGGTGACTCGCTCGTCGACCCGGCCTCCACCCGCGTCCTCCTGGAGCGCTGCATGGAGCTCGAACGCCAAGTCGGCGGTACGGCAACAACGGCGGCTGCCCCACCCGACGCGCGCTGGGTCGGCCTGCTCGGCCAGCTGAGCGAACGCGAGCGCGAAATCCTGGTCTGGATGGCCCGCGGCCTCTCCAACCGCGACTTGGCCACCAAGCTGTTCGTCAGCGAAACGACCGTCAAGACCCACGTCAGCTCGGTCCTGTCCAAACTCGGCCTGTCGAGCCGCGTCCAGGCAGTAGTCGTCGCGTACGAGGCCGGCGTCGTCCGGCCGGGCGAAGCGGATGTGCGGTGGGACTCCTAGTGCGGGCGCCCAAGGAAGAACGCTAGAGGAACAACCAGAGCCCGACCGCCCCCACGGCAAGCAGAATCCCCACGGTCAAAGCCTGGCTGAGCACCGACGCCTGCCGGCGTCGAGGTAGAAAGTCCCCGGTCATACTTCAAGAGTCCCTCGCGGAACCGCCGTACCCATCGGCCTTCAGGACGGTTCTGCAGTACTACCTGAGGATGACCCCGTTGCCCCCGGCCCCGACCTTCAGCTAAGGGTCCCGACCTTCAGCCAGGTGGAGCTGCGTCGACCGGGCACCACGCCGGCGACCCGGCCCGGGCACCACAGACCACCGTCGCGGCCGGCACCGGCCGCCCATTCTGAAAGGTCACCACAGCCACCGGCTTGTTCACCGGCACCCGCCGCAGCACGCTGCCGCCGTAGTCGATCCGCCCGGTCACACCTTGGTACGCGCGCTGTGCGCCGGCCGCGTCCGTGATCGACTGCAGCGCGGACCAGACCGTACCGCCGTTCACCGCGATGCTGTCCCGGCGCAAGTAGCTGACGGCGAGCACCACCGAGTACGCGGCGTCGTAGCTGAGCGCGGCGTGCCCGTCCAGGCTGCGCCCGCGATCGGTCGTCTCGTACGGGAACAGGTCGGCCAGCCGCGCGTAGAAGTCGCTCGACTCCGGGGGCGCGGCGGCCAGCAGGTCCGGCGCCAGGCTGAGCGCCAGGTACTGGAAGGCGACCGACCGGTTCCGCGCACTCACCGACCGATCGGCGGCCCACTTGGTGACGTCGTCACCGGCCAGGATGTACGGCGCGTTGGCCCGGCACCGGTCTTGCACCCCGCCGAGGAACGACTCGAAGTCGACCTGGCCGCGCCCGGCGAAGAACACGATCCCGCGCCGGTCGCAGGCATCCCGCCCGGCCCGGTTCGCGTCGAGCTCCCCGCCGCTGGGGCTGTACGACGTCAGCACCACCGGCACGCCGGCCGCGGTCAACTCCAGCTGCACGTCCTTGGCCAGGTTCTGGCTGTACGTGTCATTGGGGTCGTCGGACTTGTACACGGTCGCCCGGCGTTCGAGCGGCCGCCCGAACGGGTCCTTGCCGGTCGCGAGCAGCTTCCGGACGTAGGCTCCGGCGACGGCTGCCTCGCGCCGGTTCTGCGGGCTGACCTGCAGGTACATCCGGCTGACGTCGACCATCGAGTCGGCGGTCAGGGTCGCCGCGACGGTCGGCAGCCCGGCCGCGGCCAGCCGCTGGATCATCTCCTGCGTGGACCGCCGGCTTTCGGTCATCCCGACCACCGCCACGATCGTCGGATCCCCGGCCGCGAGCCGGCCGATCTGCTCCGCGACCCGGGCGGCGTGCTTGAAGCGCGGCCCGGCGTTCGCGATCAGGACCCGCAGGATCGGCTCGTAGCGTTGCTCCGGCTTGTTCAGCTGGACCGCCTGAGCCACGGCCAGACCGGCGAGCTGTTCGCGTTCCGCGGTGAAGACACCGGCATCCAGCGATCGGTCGTCGGCCGAGGCCATGAAGACCAGCGTGGCCACCGGCCGCTCGGGCTGGGCCTGGCTGAGCTCCGCGGCCCGCTTGTTCTGCTCCAGGATCTTGGCCCGCACCGGCGCGAACGACTGGCTCGGGAACAGCAGTGCGTTGGTCCCGTCGGTGACCCCGACGCAATCCCCGTCGACCTTGGTAACGGTCGCGGTCGCCGACTCGTACACCTGCCATTTGAGTTCGCCACCACCACAGTGCCGGCGATCCTGCAGTACGCCGAACCCCAGGTAGCTGCCCGCGATCAGCATCAGGACGAGCGCAAGGACCGGCCACCGGCCCTGCGGCTTCCGAAGCAGCGGACCCGGTACGTTCTCCAGCCGGTCCGGCAGCTCGGGTTGCACCGCCGGCGGCGCGGTCCGGCGCGGCCGGCGGCTCACTCGCGGCGAGCCGATCGAGAAGATCAGCAACCAGGCGCCAATCCGCCGGCGCAGGCTCTCCCGATGCTGCCGGGCCCGCCACTCGGCCAGGCTCTCGTTCGGGCTCGACTCCGGCTCGCCCGCCAGCGGCGGCACCTTGCGCCCGGCCGTGACCAGCAGCAGCGGATCGAACCGCTGGGTGTCGTTGCGTACGGCGGCCACCATCCGCACCAGCAGGTAACCACCGTTGGTCCGGCTGATCGGCCCGACCATCAGGATCGGATGCGTCGCCCGGTACCGCCCGAACCACACCGCCGGACGGAAGCCGGACCGCAGATCCTCGAGGAACGCGCCGACCAGCAACCCGGCCAGCCACTCCGGATCCTGCTCGTCCCAGTGGTCCGCGGTGAGCCTCAGCCCGAGGTCGAAGAAGCCGTCGTCCCCGCGCGGCACGTACGACTGGCCGCGCAGCCAGCGGTACGGGCCGCCGAGCACCGGAACCCGGCCGCTGTGCCGCAGCCAGAAGAACGCGGGGATCAGCCAGAGCGACAGCACCCGGAGCCAGGACGGCAGCTGGTCCTGCAGCTTCGCCAACAGCCCATCCGCGGCCTGGTCCTCTCCACCTGAGCCGCCGCCGAGCGCTCGGCGGTACAGCGCCCGGCGCAATTGGGTCCGCCGGCGCGGTTTCGTGTCCGGGAACGAGGCCTGCATCAGCCAACGGACCAGGTCGTAGCGCGCGAAGTCGTAGCCACCGGCCAGGCTCACGTTCAGTCCCACTGTTGCCCGATCGAGCAATTTCACCAGCTCGCCGAGGTCGTCGAACGACACCGCCTTCAAAGCGGCGTCCGGCCCATCCGCCGGTGACTTGTCCTCCAGCGGCACGACCGCGTGCGGCACCTGTCGTTGCGGCGCGGACTCGCCCGCGGGCTTGAGGTGGTCGGAGAGCAGAGCCAGCACGACCGGCAGGGCGTGCTGGCCCGGCTTCGCGGTCCGGTCCGGGGTGCCGAGGTCGAGCGGGTCCTCGACGCAGGCGAAGATCGGCAGCGCCTCGTCCCGCAAGTGCCTTCGCGGCAGCGGCAATCGCCGCGCGCGGGTCAGGCTGCGCTTCCGGGTCAGGCTGCGCCGCCGGTACACGGCTCCCAGTTCGCGAACCAGCCGATCGAACCCCTGCGGCGGACGACGTTCGTCGGCCATGTCCTGTCCCCCAGCTCCCTCACTTCGGCGACCACCGCTCGAGGCGGAAGGGCGCACGGGCGTGTGCGGTCGAAGGGGCCAAACTTAGCCGCTGTCCGTACCACCACGACAGCGGTCCGTGAGCGCTACCGGGATCAGCTGTCGCCGAAGTACGCGGCCCGTACCTTCTTCGGGACGCACATGGACCAGGCGTCCAGGATCAGCTCGCGGAGTTCGGTGGGATCGAGCGCCGCCAGCCGGACCTGAATCCACTGGAAGCGTTCGTCGGACGGACGCGGCGGGAAGAACTTCTCCGGCTCGGCGGCCAGCGCGGCGGCGCGTTCTTCTCGCGGAAACCCGATCCCGATGCTCTGTTCGTCAGCCGCCACCGCCAGGTACACGATCTGACCGACCCGGAACTTGATCTGATCCCGGACCAGCACCTCGTAGCTACGCGGCAGCTCCGCCGTCACCGCCCGGATGTCCGCAAGATCAGCCACGTCCGCAGGCTAATCCCGATACCTGTCACCCGATGTCAGTGTTCTGCAGCCGGCGGTACCGTGGGCTGATGCCGGGACGAACCAGCGCAGTTGAAGGAGCCGAGGTGGTGTTTCGGCTCGGTGACTCCGCGCATGCGTTCGCGGGCGTGCGGTTGTGGCAGGAGCTCGGGTTGCCGGCTGAGGTGCTCGAGTTCAAGCCGGTGGACTTCGGCTGGGAGTTGCGGTTGCCGCGGCCGTCGGTGCGACGGATGGAGTACCTGTTCGACATCGCGGACCTCGGGATGCGGACCGATCCGACCAACCCGCGGGTGGTCGGCGGGGCGTTCGGCGACCATTCGTGGCTCCCGATGCCGGGGTATGTGGAGCCCGCCTGGATCACGGTCCCGCCGATCGCGTCCACGCTCGCTCCGCTCACGGTCGACTCCCCGGTCGGACCGGTCGACGTACACGTCTGGGCGCCGGAGGGCATCGCGCCGGCGTTCGAGCTCCCGTTGCTGCTCGCGCACGACGGGCCCGAGTTCGCCGCGTACGCGGGTCTGACGCACTACGCCGGCGCGATGATCACGGACGGGAAGCTGCCTCCGTTCCGGCTGGCGTTGATCCATCCGACCTCGCGGAACCTCTGGTACGCGGCGAACCCCCAGTACGCCGAGGCGCTGACGCGGCACGTGCTGCCCGCGGTGCAGGCGCAGTACGCGAGCCGCCGACCGGTGATGATGGGCGCGAGCCTCGGCGCGCTCGCGGCGTTGCATGCGGAGTGGAAGCACCCGGGTACGTTCGCCGGCCTGTTCTTGCAATCCGGGTCGTTCTTCACGCCGGAGACCGATCCGCAGGAGTCCCGGTTCGAGTACTTCGCCCAGGTCAGCGGCTTCGTCGCGGAGGTGCTGACGGCAACCACCGCGCCCAGTACGCCGCTGATCGGGATGACGGCCGGGACGACCGAGGAGAACGTGCACAACAACCGCGTACTCGCCGCGCGGCTGGCCGAACTCGGGCTGACCGCGACGCTCAGCGAAACCCCCGACATGCACAACTTCACAGCCTGGCGGGATGTACTGGATCCTGAGCTCACTGAACTACTGCGGCAGACCTGGGGTGGGGCGGATGGAACGAGTGCAGGTCGAGTTGGAGGCGCCGGGGCTTGACCGCCGCGGCACGGTGATCAGGTACGGGCATTTCGGCCGCCCGGTGCTGGTCTTCCCGAGCGAACAGGGGCGCGCCTGGGACTACGAGAACAACGGCATGGTCGACGCGGTCGCGGGCCTGATCGAGGCCGGGCGGGTGAAGCTGTACTGCGTCGACTCCTACGACCACGTCAGCTGGTCCGACCGCAGCATCCAGCTGGAAGTACGCGCGCGGCGGCACGAGTTCTACGAGTCCTGGATCGTCAACCAGGTGGTACCGAAGATCGCCGCGGATTCGCCGGGCGTACGCGACATCATCACGACCGGCTGCAGCCTCGGGGCGTACCACGCACTGAACTTCGCGTTCAAACGCTCCGACCTGTTCCCGATCGCGATTTGCCAGTCCGGGAACTACGACGCGGCCAGCTGGCACGCCTGGGGCGAACGCGGCGACGCCACGTACTTCAACAACCCGGCCGACTACCTGCCGAACCTGTCCGGCGATCACCTCGAGTACTTGCGGAGCCGCCTGTTCATCCTGCTGACGGTCGGACAGGGTGACTGGGAGTCCCATCCGACCGGTTCACTACCGTCCGCCCGCGCCACCGCCGCCGTACTGGAGAAACAAGGCATTCCACATGAGCTGGACCTGTGGGGGTACGACGTAGCGCACGACTGGCCCTGGTGGCGGCTCCAGCTCGCGCGCCACCTGCCACGGTTCTGCTAGCCGATCGTCTGGCGGCGGAGCGGGAAGAGGCGGTGGGATGTGCCGACGGGGACCACGACGGCGAGGTCCGTACGGCGGCCGGGCGCGCCGAGCAGGCAACCGGCCGCGTCCGGGAAGAACGCACTGGCGGGCGGGGCCTTGGCGAGTCCGGCGCGGCGGATCGACTCACCGAGGCGGTCGCGCTCTAGCTCGGTCAAACCGGCGAGCTGACGGCGTACGGCAGCCAGCGGGCGGAGGAAATCAGCCGGCTGCTGTTCTTTCGCGGAAACGAGCATGATCCGGCCGCTCGCGTCCGTGTCGAGCGGGCCGAAGTACACGACCGACGAGGCACCGGTGACGTCCAGTACGTAGCCAGTCGGCGCCTGCACCGCGACCCAGCCGCCGCGGAGATACGCCCGATGCAGTCTGCGTCCAAGCAGGCGGTGGACTGCCGCAGCCGCCAGCATCATCCCCGCACCGACTGCGCCGAAGCCGGTGAGCATCGCCGCTTGGTCCGCGACCGGTTGGCTGAACAGGTCCTTGAGGAGCACGACCGCCGCGCAGAGGAAGCTGGTGACACCGATGCCGGCGATCGCGAGCGTGAGCTGACTGATCCGGACTGTGTGTCTGCGAAACCCGCGGAGGGTTTGCAGGTCACGGATCGCAGCGGTCCGACGGCCGGCAAGCTCGGCCACCTGCGCAAGTTCCGGTGGCCTGCGCAGGTCGAGGTGATCGTCGGTCAGGTCAGCCTCCTGGTCGGGGCGGGCAGCATAACCGGTCTTCGTGCCGCTCGGGTGAACCGCGCGCGACCGGCTTGGTGGTGCGCTTCGGGGCGAAGGTCCTTAGTCTCGAAGGACGTTCGACGTACGGAGGTTGACGTGGCTGATCGTTCGCGGCATTTGATCGGTTTGTTGCTGGGGGCCGAGGAGGATTGGCCGCGGGCGTTCGAGGCGTTGCTGCAGCGGGTCGGGCCGGTTCGGCTGGCCGACGGGCATGAGCACGAGTTCGGCTCCCGGCGGCTGACCATCGAGCCGTTCGACCTGAACGATCCGGTTCGCGTCGGCCTGGTCATCGACCGGCTCGCGTACTGGTACTACCACCCGCGCGAATGGCTGAAGAAGGCCGCGCTGATGAACGGTACGTACCTGCTCAACTCGCCCTTCACGTTCCAGTCGATGGAGAAGCATTCGGCGTACTGCGCGATGCTCCGGCTCGGCTTGAAGATCCCGCGGACCGTGCTCGTGCCGTACAAGAACCCGGTCGACAACGTGCGCTGGGCGTACACCTCGGCGACGTACAACCGTCCGTTCGACCTGGATGCGATCGCCGAAGAGCTCGGGTACCCGCTGTACATGAAACCGTTCGACGGCGGCGGCTGGCGCGGGGTTTCGCGGATCAGGGATCGTGACGATCTGCATCGCGCGTACGACGCGTCCGGCGAGATGCTGATGCACCTGCAAGCGACGATCGAGTACGAGAAGTTCGCCCGCGCGCTGTCGATCGGCGCCGAGACGATGGTGATGGACTTCCGGCCGGACGAGCCGATGCACAACCGGTACGCCGTCTCGCACGACTTCCTGTCCCCGTCGGCCGGTCACCAGGCGGTCGCGATCAGCCGCATCGTGAACGCGTTCTTCGGCTGGGAGTTCAACTCGTGCGAGATGCTGGTGCAGGGCGATTCGGTGCACCCGATCGACTACGCCAACGCCTGCCCGGACGTCGCCCTCACCTCGCTGCACTACTACTTCCCGTGGGCGATCAGCGCGCTGGTGAAATGGTCGGTGTTCTCGCTGGCGACCGGCCGGCGGAGCACGATCGACCTGAAGATGGAGCGGTACTTCGCGATCGCGGACGACGATTCGCTCGACTACGACGCCAAACTCAAGGCGTACCTGGCGCTGGCCGACGAGCACTTCGAGACCACGAAGTACCAGGAGTGGTGTGCTTCGTACCTGGGTGATTTCGATCTCCGCGTCCGCGACTGGGTGGCCGGCCCGGACTTCGAACGGCTGCTCCGCGAAACGGTCGCCGCCACGTACCCGGCGCATGAGCAGGAGCAGTTCCTGGCGCACTTCAAGGGGCTGACGGACCTCTGGCTCGCGGATCAGGCAGGCTAGAGGAGTGCGTGACGCGGAAGTACCGGCCTGGTGGCGGCGGCTAGGGATCGACGGTTTGGTGGATGTGCATGTGCATTTCCTGCCGGACCGGGTGATGAACGCGGTCTGGGCGTACTTCGACCAGGCGGCCGAGCACTACGGGACGGAATGGCCGGTCACGTACCGTACGTCGGTCGAGGAACGGCTGAAAACCCTTGACGCATTGGGCGTACGGGCGTTTCCGGCGCTGGTCTATCCACACAAGCCCGGGATGGCCGCGTCCTTGAATTCCTGGGCGCGCGACTTCGCCGCCGTCACCCCGGGGTGCGTCACCAGCGGTACCTTCTACCCGGAACCATCGGCCGCTGCCTACGTACGCGAAGCCCTCGAGCTGGGGACGCGGATCTTCAAGGTCCATGTCCAGGTGGGCGACTACGACCCGCGCTCCGGCGAACTCGACGACGTCTGGGGTCAGCTGGCCGAGGCGGGCGTCCCAGTCGTCGTCCATTGCGGCTCCGGCCCGATCCCCGGCCGGCACACCGGCCCCGGCCCGATCGGCGAGGTCCTCCGCCGCCACCCACGCTTGACGGCCGTGATCGCCCACCTGGGCATGCCCGAATACGCGGAACACCTGGCCCTCACGTCGTACCCGAACGTCCACCTCGACACCACGATGGCCCTGACCCCATTCGTCGAGGCCATGATGCCCTTCCCCCGCGACCTGATCCCCCGCCTCGCCGACCTCCAAAACCGCATCGTCCTCGGCACCGACTTCCCGAACATCCCCTACGAGTACGCCGTCCAACTCACCTCCCTGGAATCCCTGAACCTAGGCGACCCCTGGCTCCGAGCCGTCTGCCACACCAACGGCACCCGCCTCCTCGCCCTCTAACGCCCCCGGCAACTGGGGTTCTCCATCGGTGTTGTGGGTTCTCCACCCGTACGCAAGTGGAGAACCCAGGCGGAGTCCATCGGTCTAAGCAACGCCTGATGGAGGGTGTTGTGTATGCCGATG